>NZ_JBNPEF010000010.1:35930-128517 GCF_051117495.1 Marivirga sp.
AAACCGTCTAATCGCTATTCTGCGATAATGCCAGATTCATTTATCGGTCAGACGGTTCTAACCGTCAGACCGAAGCATAGAACCACTTTAATCCGGTCTGACTATCGTCTGACCTATTGTGTCAATTTTATTGGCCACTATGGCTTTTACTTTTTTTATGTTCTCAGGGCTTCCCAAGGAAGTAACTCCAAATTTTAATACTTTCATTTTTTTATTTTGATTATTGGTTTAATAAAATCAAGTTTTCCAAGGTGCAATGCGGTTTGACGGTTAAAACCGTCTAATCGCTATTCTGCGATAATGCCAGATTCATTTATCGGTCAGACGGTTCTAACCGTCAGACCGAAGCATAGAACCACTTTAATCCGGTCTGACTATCGTCTGACCTATTGTGTCAATTAATTGGAATTTACGGCAAAATATGCCTTATGGCGATATGAAAATATTAACCCCGCAATGGGGTTGTAATAGTTGTGGTAGTAAAAATAAAAGAAGTCATAATCATTCCATTATGCAATTGGGCAATTGCATTTTCATGGAACTGATATGTTTGATTTATCGACTTCATTTTAACTTTGATGAAGCAAGCTTATTAATTTAAAATGAAGAATCAAAATTTGTTACTCAAAATTCATAAAAAACCCTGACAAGCAATGCCTGTCAGGGTTTTGATAATTAAATATTTAATCTTTTAATCAAAAATATTTGTAGTTCCGTATTGCGACCCATCATTGATTTTATTCATTAAGTATCTTATCTCAACTTCACCAATTAATGGGCTTGAGAGATTATGAATAAAATGTCCTTTTGAGTAAGTCAACAATTCAATTTGGAGTTCAATAGTTTGTGCTCCTTCTCCTTCACCAGTTAAGGTAAGAGTAGTTTCAGAAGTACTCCAAGTACCAACCGTCAATACACCATTGTTATCTTCGTAAACAAAGTTTCCATCTCTTTCAATTACTAATTTTGTGATAAGATTTGGAGAGTCAGATTGACCAGATACATAAGCATCTACAACATCCCATTCTCCTACAACTTTACTTGAATTAGGTGTCACTGCTTCTGGCTCGGCACAGGAGATAGCCAAACTGGCTATCCCTATGAACATCATATAATTTAATAATCTTTTCATGATTCTTATTTTTTAATGATTCTTACATTTTGAGTTAAACCGTCATGACGGATTTGAACATTGTAGATGCCTTCTTCAAGGTTTGCAATGTCCATAGCATGTTCAGCCTCAAAGCCTGATTTCTCGAAGCTTGACTGCATCATCACCTGACCTGTCATTGAAGTAATTGTTACCTCGTGTTTACCCATATACTGGCTATTCACATTTAAAGTAACATCAGCTTGTGCCGGGTTAGGATAAGATACTACTTTCATAGCCATCGCATCTTCGTTACCCAATACTTTACCTGCAATATCTGCAGAGCTAGCAGTGATAACACATCCACTTTCATACTCTACTTCAATTGAATATTCAGCAGCATCAGAAATTGTTAAAGATGAACCATTTGCACTATTTAATAGCACATCATTTCTATACCATCTGATATCAGCCACTCCTGTTTGAGAGTAGCTAGCCGTTAATGTAGATCCTTGAACCTCTAAAGAGATAGTTCTTATATCAGCATTAACAGTTGCTGAAGGATCCATATTAGAACAACCAGTTCCGTCTGCATACATTACTTCAACATAGAATGGAATACCATTCTCAGTTAATACATCTGTGAATATTGATCCAGTTTGACCGTCTTCAAGAGTAATAGGGTTACCAGAAACTTCTCCAGTTTCACCATTATACAATTGATAAGTCATTGCATCATTATTATCATTTGTGATTTCAAACTCTGCAGCTGCACCTCCACAAGATATATTTACTTGTGTAAAATCACCAAAATTAGGATTAGGAAGTACTGGCTCATCTACAACATCCAACACTATAGGATTTGAAAGTGCAGACTGACATACATCAGCACTGTTTGAAACAGAAACAGTATAGCTACCAGAAGTAGAAACTTCAATTACATTAGAATTCGCAAATCCATTTGTAGTTGAGTTTATGACAGCACTACCTTTTCTCCAACTATAGTAATCAAAACCTTCCGGTGCTGTTAAGGTGACAGTTCCTTCTCCTTCGCAGAAGCTCAATGCGCCATCAGCTGTTAGAGTTGGAGCATCAGGAGTTTCTAACACATTAAAAGTAACTTCATCCGTAGTGAATACACAGTCGCCAAATTCACCTCTAATTTCAGCAAAATAAACTCCGCTTTCCGTTATATAAGGATAAGATACTGATGGCACAGTTGTTCCGATTGCAGGCTCAAACACAACACCATCCTTAAACCATGTAACATTGGCACCGGTACCAATCCAGCTACCATTAGCATTAACTATTCTGATAGCTCTTTCGTCTGACTCGCAAACATCAAGCTCCTCATTAGAGGCTACTACAGACCAACCGGAATATCCAGCATTTGCAATCTCAATACTATAATCTTCACTTGACGGTATGTTTACAACTACAGGATCAGAAAAATTACTTAATCCGCAAGAGTTACTTAAATCAGAGTTTGAAACTCTTAATTGGTAAGTACCAGCATTATCAACTGTAATTACTCTTGAATTACTAGCTAACTGATTAGTATTTTCTTCCCATACATAGTTCGCAAATCCTTCAGGACCAGACAATGTAACCGTATTTTCTGGATCACATGAATTTAGATCACCCTCAACAGTTATTACTGGTTGATCAGGACGAACTGCAACATTTACTGTAATACTTTCGGTAGTGTAGATACAGTTACCGTCAGTAATTCTAGCAAAGTAATCACCGCTTTTATTAAATGTAAACAATGTAGCACTTGATCCTACAGGCGTTTGTAAGTCATCTCTAAACCACTCTATTTCTGCAGCAGCTGCATCTTGTCGATCACCGTTATTATCATAATAAGAAGCTCTTAATGTAAGAGAAGTATTTGAACAAAGATCAACGACAGTCTCTGCTTGCACCATTGTAGGGGCTCCCAGATTACTCATGAATAAAGCATAATTAGGTTGAACATCTAAAACCTTCTCCACTGTAGAAGTGATAGTGTTACAAGTCTCACCACTAGAAGAAGCAGAAGTCACTTGTAAGCTTAATCTCACTTCATCCGTTAACTCACCTAAATTGATTTCATTCTCCATTAATTCAGGATCATATGTTAAAGGATCACCGATAGCCTCACCAGTAAGTGCATCCACTATTTGATAAGTAAAGTAATCATTTGGAGAAACAATAGTAGCCATAACATCTTGTACATCACATAACTGTTGTGCTTCTAAATTGAAGTCTGCATTTATATCAATAGGCGCTACTACTTCAACTTGAACTTCATTGAAGGAACCAGTCACTTCGTAATCCTGATCTATTCCTTCAAAAGTATCATCGTCCGCTACTAGCCTAAATCTTAGCTGCTTATTACTATCGCCATCATCAAATAAACTAGATGGTAATTGTACCGCAACAGATCCTGAACCTTCCGTTACATCAAACTCGTAGCCTTCCAGAGAAACTGCTCCAAAGATATCAATTTGAATACTATTCAATGTCCAGACATCCTCTCCTTCAGCAGGATCATTGTTCTGTTCTATCCAAATTCTAGTATTAGAGGTAAGCTCATTGGCATTCAAAGTGAAGGTTTCAACTCCTCCTGAACTAATACTGCCAGCAAATCTAAATGATGAAAAAGTGTCAATATAAACCTCCAAATCTTCATTTAGAGAGGATAAGGTCGATACATCTATTGTTACTTCACCAGCAGTACCGCCGCTAATATCAAAATAATCAGTTATCACTCTTCTTTGAAAAGAATTATCTTGGGTGAACTCAACTGGATAGCTTCCTGTAGTTAAACTGTTTTGACCTCTAAAAAATCCAAGCTCGTTGGCGGCAACATTAATTACATCTGATCTTAAATCTGCTCCATCACCGTATTCAACCATTACCTTATTATCCGCACCAAACTTACCTCTGATATCATAGTTCAAGGTAACTTCATCACTTAAACAAGCTTCGTCAGAATCTATAGAAGTAATCTGAATTGATTGAGGACTAATACCTGGTACGAATCCATTTGCATTAGCGCTTACAAAGTCAATCTGAGCAGCACCTGCTTCAGAAATCGTCATGTTGTCTATCAAAACTGTAAATCTACTTTCTTCTTGTCTGAATCTGAACCTTGTTGAAGCTGTTAAAATATCTCCATCCAATACATAATTTCTAGAAATCATGTTTGGTATCAGACCATCCTGATCACCTTCAGTAAGGAATGTCTCCAACTCAGTATAAGTTGCACCACCATCTGTTGAGTATTCAAAAACCATTTGCTGATCTTCTAAAACGTCATTAACATCAATCTGATTTCCATTATCATTAACAGTTAGATTGAAACTTAACCTAGCTGAATTTTCAGCTACCAAATCTAAATCAGTAGTGGTTAACACTCTTCTACCAGATACGTCATCTAATTCAGCAGCAGGTGTTCCTCCAGGCAAATTATTTTCATCTTCTAGCGCAACCTCTTCATTTAGCCAGCTTTGAGCATCATCCAAATCTATTCCTGAATTTTCCAATGTTTCGCCTATAGTTCCTAAAGGACCACCAACACTAGCTTCTACTACAAAATCAACAGTTCCATTTACAAATGGAGGCATATCAACAGTAAAGCTTCCAGTTAAAGACTCATCTACTGCTAGTAACCATCTTTCGTCAAATGTGTCGTTGTCACTGTCATATAACAAAATTAGGTTATACTGTAAATCAGCGATTGATTCAGAAGTTACATCATTTTCAAATGCATAGTCTATGGTTACTTCATTACCAGCATAATACACTTCATTAGCATTACCGCTGAATGTTGTATTTAATACCTGGTTAAATACTTCTAAGCTATTGCCAGTATTCGCGTTCTCGAAAATGGTATATTCTTCTCCATTTATCTCTACAACAGCCGTTACATTTACTTGCTTTGCGCCATTGCTTACAAAAATTGGAACAGTAGCCTCTCCAACACCTAAAGTAGAAGCTGTAGCAATTACTACATTCTCGCCAGTTTCCGGATCTTCTACATCTAAAGAGAAAGTAAATTCAGTACCAGCAGGGAAAAGTTCAGCAGTAGTAGCATCTAAGCCATCTCTGAAATCAAAAGAATAACCGAAAGATTCACCATTGAAAACTGCATCTTGTAAATCAGTTTGCATCCAGGTATAATCGTCTAATGAAGGGTCATTAATATCGATATCAGAAAACTCGTTATCAAAGGCTTCATAAACATTTTCGTTTAAGACGTTACCACCATTAAGTTCAATTTCGATATTTTCCACTTCCCAAACTTGTTTACCATCTCCTAAGTTTAAAGGCTGGGACCATCTGAAATGAGTTGCTTCAGTCAAGAATTCTGACGGAATTTCAATACCAAAGTCATATTCGTCATCTTCATATAACAAACCTTCATCGTACATAGACATTTCACCGGGAGCTAAATCCTCCACATTAATGGTTTGGAAAGTAGCCCCTCCATCGATCGATACTTCTAATCTCGGTACCACATTTTTATTAGCCGTAATTTCAAAATCATCATCTAAATAATAGTCGAAGCTAATAGTGGCAGACTCTGCATTTGAAAGGTCAAAAGCTCTGGTCAAGATTTCTCTATCTCCAGCAAGAGACATTTCGAAATAATCTTCATCTGTATCACTATCTCCTGTATTGATTAAGAAATCCTCTTCCATATTTGCCTCAATCGTCTGACCTACAGTATACATATCGCCAGCTGTTGCAGGTAGATAAGGGTAGATGAATAAATCGTAATCGTCATTTGGATTATCTTCATCTAAAGGCAACACAACTGGCATATTAAATGTAATTGAACCTGCACCTTGCTCAGCACTTGATCCTGCCACATAGTATGCATTACCTTGCTCTATCACAGCGGCAAACTCAGTTCCAGCAGGAAATCCGATTGCATTATAAGTAACTGTGTATTCCTGTCCGATATAAGACGGATCTGGATTAAAACTATCATCAACCGACAATGTAGGGAAAACAATATTGAATTCTTCCTCTGCTTCTAAGCCATTTAATGGCTCTGGTGATGTAAGTTCAGCATAATATGCTTGAATTACATTTTCTTCAAAACCCCATTCCCCGGTTTGATTAGTTATAATTCTTAAGGAAGTATTTTCACTCCAAAGGTTGTTTGGAATTTCAACTTGGTTAAATTCGTAAAATGTACTTGGGAAACTCATTGTTAACTCATCAATATCTTCCCATGTAGTACCTCCATCGATTGACCCTTGTAATAAGACATCTTGGCTTGTAAAATTATCCCAATTATCCAGATCCCACTCAATGTCAATCGTACCACCATAAGGAATTGATTGTGGTGCTATGTTTATAGCACGTACTCCACCAGAAGTCAGAGCTTCAGTATCATTATTAAAGGTCGTATTTCCTTCAAAAGTTATGATACTGTTATCAGCCTCATTAGAACCTCCGAAAGATTCTGTAAAAACAGTTTGATCAAAAGGGCTGGTCGAGAAAACACCCGAATTTCCAAAAGATAACTGAAGATTCGCAGGATCTGTATAAGCAAAATTTGTAGGTAAAGTACCCGTAATGGTGCCGTTGATGGTGTTTGAAGCGGTTATCATCACAAATCTTTCGTCAGCATTGACAAAATCATCATCTTCAACAGAGAGCATAATTTCAGCTGCACTTCCTGCATCACCCAATACACTATATTCTACTGTGATTCCAGAGCCAGGAGTTCCAAACTCTTCTCCTCCGACTAAAACAGGATTGTCAAATGTGATGCTGGTAATTTGCAACTCATTATTATAGATAGATAATGTTTGAGAACCATAATCCACACCATTTTGGCTAACTAAATGAACGTCATAGTCACCTCCTGGCAATGGTGGTACAGTAAAATCAATTGAAGCCGAAGTAACATCATCTACACTACCAATAATAATATCCGTTTCGATATCAAGGCCATCGTCCTCACGGTCTAAAATTAATGAAGCAGAAGTATTTGCTGGAAACTCGCCTTCATCAATAGTATAAGTAAAGCTGTAGTCCTCCATCGGGTAAGCAAGACCATCGGCACCTATTTCAATGATATCAATTGTTATGGCTGGTGCAGGTAGAGTAAATGCTCTGAAGCCCCAGTTAACAGTAGAATTAGGAATTATGTTGGTTTCGTTAAGAATACTAATATCACCTACTACCCAAGCATCAAGTTCCTCCCCACTATTACTTTCTTGTCTAATTCTAAATTGAGTTGAATTAGAAACTACACCAGCAGGCCATACATCTAACTCCACAGTTAAGAAATCTAAATTACCAGAAGTAACTCTAGGCAAAGAATTAATTTCTACTGATGTTAACTCCTCAAATGAAGTACCATCAGTCGTATATTCTATAATAATGTCAGTATTAGGAGGACTAATTCTATCATTATCTCTTGCTAAGTCTATGCTCAATAAACCATTAACGCTAGAAATACTGTATTCACGAGTTAAAATAGATCTTTCACCTGCCTGATCAAAAGTCAATCCCGTTGAAAGTTCTTTTGTTGAGGTGCTTGTGAAGTCAGCAGGAACTGGAGTATTTCCAGTAAAATCAACTCCGTCAATCAGGCCAATTAAAGGCTCAGAACCTTCATAGGCCTGAATTTTGAAATCCCAACCATTTAAATCAGTAAAGTATTCTATATTAGTAGGAATTGTTCCATTGATATTAATTTCTTTAGTACCGTTATCTTTTACTGGCGTAGTTTGTCCATCCAATAAGTATTCTTCACCTGTATCATTATTTACGATTGAAGCTACAAAAGATAAATCCGTTAATTCTACATTTTGCAAGTCAGCTACTAACGTAACTTCATCACCTGGATAGAAATCCGTTTCAGAGGCATCTGTCTCATCCAAGGCATCAGTGATTGAAATGAAAGGAATATTAATGGCTTGTCCTAGATCATACCCTAATCCTGGTGGGTTTATCAAGGTATATTCATCCCCAATAGTCACATCTAAATCATCTAAATACCAAGTCTCACCTGTCCCATAATTTACATTGCCTGCTTGTCTTATTCTGATACTTGTGTTAGCAGTTTTTGCTCCTGGAGGCAATTCAAAGGTATAAGTTCCACCATTCAAAAACTCAGTATCAGAATTAATATCTTCTAAAACTGTCCCTGCTGTTGCAAAACCATCAGTTGAGTACAAAACTTCAACAGGATTGGCTGCATCTACTGCTACGAAAGTAAAAAGAGTTACATCTACTCTTACTGGTGCTGTTACATTGAAATCATAGGCTACAGTTGTTGCTTGACGTAAACTATTTCTACTAAATAAATAGAAATAGTCAGTAGAATTACTTCCGAAAACAGTAAGTTCATTATTAGTAACTTGAAAATTATCAGTATCCGCCAAGAAGGTATCACCTGAAAAACCTCCAAAACGTAAACGAGTTACATTTTCAGGCCAATCAAATGTGATGGTTTCCACAGCATCTGCTTCTTGAGAGGTACCAAAAACTGTTTCATCTTCATCAATTCTATTATTAGTGTTGACATCATCCCATAAGATAAATGTTGTTCCTGCAGGCCAGTCGTTATTGGCATCATAAGTAAATTCAGCCTCTTCTCCTGCATATGCAGGTTGACCCGCATTAAATGACCCTGGGTCAGTAAATGTCTGCGCACTCACCCCAAACGCAAAAAAGCCTACGAGCATCGTAAGCATCAGTGCTTTGAGGTAGCGTGTTTTTTGTAGTATTATATTTTCCATTGTATTTATCTATTTTAGTTTTAAAATGTTAAAAATCTAAATCCAATTTTAAGCGCATTAGTAGTATTCAAGAATCCAAAGCTTCTGCTTGTTGGAGCTTGGAAACTTTCTCCATCTAAGAATACCTCAACATTGTTTTGCCTTACATATTGAAAACCTATTTCACCTCCAACATAAAAACGCTCTCCAAAGAAATACTCAGCACCTATAGAAAGCCTACCACCAAATTGCGTGTAGCCTCTATTTGGCAAACTATTGGTTGGATCGTAAAAGCTTGGATCAAAATTTGCACCCAATACAGTAGGGCCAGTACTTGATTTTCGACTTGCAATTCTTTGTCCGATCATTAAATCGGCAGCCGCATAAGAACGAAATGAACCTTCATTAACAAAATGATATTCAAAGCCCGGCATTAAGTTCCATTCACTATCATTTATCACCACATCCGGTGTCTGCTGATTATTGTTCAAATTCATTGACATTCCTAAACGAACGGCCATTTCTTCTGTAATAAAATAGCGTGCCCTAAACTCAGAAAAGTTCAATAAGCTACTCCCGTCAAAGGGAGTTCCAGTTACCTCAAAGAGGAGATCTCCTGCCCCAGCCATTCCTCCCGAACTACCTTCTTCTTCAGAACTTTCATCCTGAGCGAAAATAGGACACGAAAGCAATAGCAATGCAGATAAAAGCATCAATTGTTTTCTCATAGTCATTGTTTTAATTTAATTAAACATTTGTTTTTATTATTATTTTTGAATGATTTTGCACTAAATTAATAAATATTTCAACTAACACAATTTTTTTTATCGAAAATAGTTGCAAATACCTATATATAGGTATAACAATATTACATTTCACCATCCTATACTTTTGTATATCAGCAAATTACAATATTTAAGTCCCTCATTATTAATTTATTATTAATCGATACCTAAGTAATATTTATATTATACTATTTTATATAAACAGATAGTCGTGAAAAAATCTAATAAATACATGACCGATAATTGAACGTAAGCATAAGTGGATAAACTTAATTATCTGAATTTCCGAGATTGCTTTTAGAGTTTCCAAATACTATTCTACTACAGTTAAATGGTTCTACTTTCTGTTCTCCTAGGTAGTTTTAATGTTTTATTATAATGATCTTGAGGCGATTTTTAGTTAATTTGTGGTATCACAGTGGGTACATGTAAGCATAAAATTGTCAATTTTTGTGTTCCAATTCTTTTTATTCCTTCATACTTTTTCCATTGATAAAAAAGTATGCAATGCCATAGGCATCACTATGTGGAAAATCTAGGTAAAATGATGCTACGACCCGCAAATGCCAACACCGGCTCGCCATTTTACCCTCCATCCCACTTTTTTGCCCTAAGCGAAATTTGAGGAGTTAGCCTTTAATTTTTGAATTATTAAACTTCAATAAAACCCCCATTTTACCGAGGATAGAATAATCTAACTGAATGGTATTGAAAGCATTCTCGACTTATCTGCTATGAATTTTCTGTAATGCATTTGTGGAGACACAAATGCGGGCAGAAGGGCAAATTGTGGGAACTTTTCTGTTTTAGGCAGGCGCTAATAAAAACAAATAAAGCCCCAAGATTGTATTCAACTTAGCTACCAAATATAGAATAAGGCAAAATACCTGAAAAGACAGACACTAATAAACAATTGCCATGCCTACGATTGTGTCTCCACAATCGATACCGAAGATAGAATGATATAACTCAATAGTATGGACAGCATTCTCGACTTATCTGCTTTGAATTCAATGTATTGCATTCGTGGAGACACAAATGCGGGCAGAAGGGCAAATTGTGGGAACTTTTCTGTTTTAGGCAGGCGCTAATGTAAACAATTAATAAGCCTCAAGATTGTATTCAACTTAGCTACCAAAGATAGAATAAGGCAAAATACCTGAAAAGACAGACACTAATAAACAATTGCCATGCCCACGATTGTGTCTCCACAATCGATACCGAAGATAGAATGATATAACTCAATAGTTTGGAAAGCATTCTCGACTTATCTGCTATGAATTCACTGTATTGCATTTGTGGAGACACAAATGCGGGCGAAGGGATCAATGGGGACACAAATGTAGGCAACACACTATTTTGTAAAAACTTATTAGCTCAGAAAGGTACCAAATCAAGGAGATGTATGATTTTTTTCTTATCTAACAGCATTATTATTAGCTTTATCATTTTGTTGAATACTACATATCTTATGAAACTCAACAATTTATATTTCTACACTGCAACAATAAAAAATTGGCTTCCCATTTTACAGAATGACCAACTAAAGGATATCATTATTGATAGTCTTAGGTACTTGAAAAATAATGATAAAATTAAAATTTATGGCTTTGTAATTATGCCCAATCATATTCATTTAATATGGGAATTAATCAGCATGAATGGTAAAGAAATGCCGCATACTAGTTTTATGAAGTTTACAGGACATAAGATTACAAAATATTTACAAGTCTATAATTCTGGCTATTTGAATAAGATTAAAGTTAATTTTAACGACAGAAATTATAATCTACGGAAAGAAGAACCAATGGCAAAAGAACTTTACAGTCCAAATGTAATATTCCAGAAACTTGACTATATTCATAATAAACCTGTAAAAGGTAAATGGATGTTAGCAGAAAGTCCTTTAGAATACAAATACACATCTGCTAGATTTTATGAGAATGGCATAGATGAATTTGATGTTTTGAATCATATTGGTGAAGTCATTTAATTTACATAACACAAACAGCAACTTTATTTACAAAGCATTTGTGGAGACACAAATGCGGGCGGAGGGATATGTGGAGAGACAAATGCGGGCGGAGGGATATGTGGAGAGACAAATGCAGACGGAAGCGGGCAAATTGTGGAAACTTTTCTGTTTTAGGCAGGCGCTAATGTAAACAATTAATAAGCCTCAAGATTGTATTCAACTTAGCTACCAAATATAGAATAAGGCAAAATACCTGAAAAGACAGACACTAATAAACAATTGCCATGCCTACGATTCTGTCTCCACAATCGTTACCGAGGATAGAATAATATAACTCAATAGTTTGGAAAGCATTCTCGACTTATCTGCTTTGAATTCACTGTATTGCATTTGTGGAGACACAAATGCGGGCGAAGGGATCAATGGGGACACAAATGCAGGCAACACACTATTTTGTAAAAACTTATTAGCTCAGAAAGGTACCAAATCAAGGAGATGTATGATTTTTTTCTTATCTAACAGCATTATTATTAGCTTTATCATTTTGTTGAATACTACATATCTTATGAAACTCAACAATTTATATTTCTACACTGCAACAATAAAAAATTGGCTTCCCATTTTACAGAATGACCAACTAAAGGATATCATTATTGATAGTCTTAGGTACTTGAAAAATAATGATAAAATTAAAATTTATGGCTTTGTAATTATGCCCAATCATATTCATTTAATATGGGAATTAATCAGCATGAATGGTAAAGAAATGCCGCATACTAGTTTTATGAAGTTTACAGGACATAAGATTACAAAATATTTACAAGTCTATAATTCTGGCTATTTGAATAAGATTAAAGTTAATTTTAACGACAGAAATTATAATCTACGGAAAGAAGAACCAATGGCAAAAGAACTTTACAGTCCAAATGTAATATTCCAGAAACTTGACTATATTCATAATAAACCTGTAAAAGGTAAATGGATGTTAGCAGAAAGTCCTTTAGAATACAAATACACATCTGCTAGATTTTATGAGAATGGCATAGATGAATTTGATGTTTTGAATCATATTGGTGAAGTCATTTAATTTACATAACACAAACAGCAACTTTATTTACAAAGCATTTGTGGAGACACAAATGCGGGCGGAGGGAAATGCGGGCGAAGGGACCATTTTTATAAAGGTTTATCTATTTAGTCTAGGATAATTCAAGAACATAAATATAAACTTGACAAAGTAAGGAGAATTTGAAATTTCAATAAATTCGAGATATCGCTACCATTCATAAAAATATTTTCGGATTTAGAATAAAGCATTGGTATATTCCAACATAAAATCAAATACTATTATGAAAAGACTTTACTATTTAATTCTAGCTATTTTCTTAATGCTTCCTTATGGTATGGAAGCCCAAAAAAGAAAAGCTCAGGACACAAAATCCTATGAAGAGAAATATTTTGACGCCTTAGAATGGAGAGGCATTGGCCCCTTTCGAGGCGGAAGGTCTGCAGCCGTTACGGGAGTTGTTGGTCAACCAAACCTTTATTATATGGGCGCAACCGGTGGCGGGGTTTGGCGCACCAAAGACGGAGGAAGCACTTGGGAAAGTATCTCAGACGGTCATTTTGGAGGATCAATTGGAGCAGTAGCTGTTGCGGAAAGTGATCCAAACGTGATCTATGTTGGGGGTGGTGAAAAAACCCTTCGTGGAAATATGTCTTACGGATATGGAATGTACAAGTCTGTGGATGCCGGAAAAAACTGGGAGCACATTGGCCTAGACAACAGTCGCCACATTAGCAGAATCAGAATTCACCCTCAAAATCCGGATATTTTATATGTAGCCGTAATGGGTGATATTTTTAAAGACTCAGAAGAAAGAGGTGTTTATAAATCAATAGATGGTGGTAAAACTTGGCAAAGAAAATTATTTGTAAATAATAGAGCTGGTGCGGTGGATTTAATTCTAGATCCTAACAACCCAAGAATCATGTACGCCTCCACCTGGAATGTGCGTAGAACACCTTCAAATTTTTCCAGTGGAGGACCCGGTTCCGATATTTGGAAATCAACAGATAGCGGGGAGACTTGGAAAAAATTATCCGAAAATAAAGGATTACCAAAAGGAATTTGGGGAATTTCAGGCATAACCGTTTCAACAAAAAACTCTAACCGTTTATGGGCGATTATTGAAAATGAAAACGGGGGTGTTTTCCGTTCTGACGATGCAGGTGAAACCTGGCAAAAAACCAATGATGATAGATCATTAAGACAAAGGGCTTGGTACTACACTAGAATTTATGCAGACACTCAAGATGAAGACATGGTTTATGTAGTGAATGTAAGTTACCATAAATCAAAAGATGGTGGTAAAACTTTCACTTCTCACAGAGCCCCACATGGTGATCATCATGATTTATGGATTGATCCCAATGATAACCAAAGAATGATTATAGCGGATGACGGTGGAGCTCAAATAAGTTTTGATGGTGGGGAGAATTGGAGTACTTATATGAACCAAAACACTGCCCAATTCTATCGAGTGACCACTGACAATCACTTCCCTTTCAGAATTTATGGTGCTCAGCAGGATAATTCTACCGTAAGAATAGCCCATAGAACTACAGGTTCGGTGATTGGAGAACAAGATTGGGAATCGACAGCTGGTGGTGAAAGTGCCCATTTGGCGATCAATGAAAAAGATAATGATGTGGTTTATGGCGGAAGTTATGATGGCTTTTTAACTAGATACAATCATAATTCCGAGGAAATCAGAGCTATTAATGTTTGGCCAGATAATCCGATGGGGCATGGTGCAGAGGAAATGAAATATCGCTTTCAGTGGAATTTCCCGATTTTCACTTCTCCTCACGACCCTAATAAATTATATACTGCATCCAACCATTTGCACGTAACCACGAATGAAGGTCATAAATGGGAAACTATTAGTCCTGATTTAACCAGAAATGACCCTAGTAAATTAGGCCCTTCAGGTGGCCCCATTACAAAAGACAATACTAGTGTGGAATATTATTGTACAATATTCGCTGCCATAGAATCTCCTTATGAAGAAGGTTTATTATGGACTGGTTCTGATGATGGTTTGGTTCATGTAAGCAAAGATGGTGGTGAAAACTGGGAGAATGTTACACCTAAAAATATGCCTGAGTGGATCATGATCAACAGCATAGAAGCTGACCCATTTACAAAAGGCGGAGCTTACATTGCAGCAACTTCTTACAAAAATGGTGATTACCAACCTTATCTTTATAAAACCAAAGATTATGGTAAAAGCTGGACCAAAATCGTAAATGGCATTCAAAATGATCACTTTACCAGAGTGGTTCGTGCGGATCCTGAAAAACAAGGACTGCTTTATGCGGGAACAGAAACCAAAATGTACATTTCATTTGATGACGGGGCTAGCTGGAAAGAATTCCAACTAAATTTACCGATTGTCCCCATCACTGATTTAACCATTAAAGATAATCATTTAATTGCCGCCACTCAGGGTAGAGGATTTTGGTTGATTGATGACTTAACTGTTTTACATCAATTAAGCGATGAAGTAAAACAAAATGATTTTTATTTATTCCAACCCAAGAAAACATATAGGATTGGTGGCAGAAGTTACGAGTCTAAGACTGCAGGTGAAAACATGCCTTCAGGAGTGATTACTTATTTTCATTTGAAAGATACTAGCTCTGCAGACACGGTTAAAATTCATTTTAGGGAAAAATCGGGTAAAGTAATTTCAACTTTTAGTACTCATCCAGATAAGAAAGCAAAAGAAGAAAAACTGACGGTTGAACCAGGAAGTAATCAGTTAATCTGGAATATGCGATATCCAGATGCGGAAGGTTTTGACGGCATGATTTTATGGTGGTCTTCATTAAGCGGGCCTAAAGCACTGCCGGGAATGTATGATGTTGAACTTTCTATCAATGGCAAAAGCCAGACTCAGGAATTTGAAATTGTGAAAGACCCAAGATCTAGTGCTACGCAAGAGGATTTAAAAGCACAATTTGATTTCCAAAATGGGGTAATAGCCAAACTTTCCGAAACCAATTTAGCCATAAAAGATATCCGAAAAGCGAGAGTACAAATTGAGGATGTCATCAAAAAAGCTGAAGCCGACACCATCAAAAACATGGGGAAAAGCATTTTGGATGAAATGAAGGAAATAGAAGAAGCTTTATACCAAACCAAAAACCGTAGCGGCCAGGATCCTTTAAACTATCCGATTCGATTAAATAATAAATTGGGACATTTAAACAGTTTAATGGGAATGGGGGATAACAGACCCACAGAATCTGCTATTGAATTCAGAAAAGAGGTTACGGCCAGAATAGACAAGCACTTAGATGCTTTAAAAGCAATATTAGAAAATGATGTTACCGCATTTAACGAATTGGTTCAAGCCAATCAGGTAAAAGCAGTGAAATTAGATTAATATCCAACAATCATAAAGAAAAAATGCCGGCCTAAAAACCGGCATTTTTTTATCCATATAATTCATCCAAGTCCATGATTCTCAATTAGCGCATAACATTTAAGTTAATTACCGTTTATTTCGAATATGAAATTTCGGCTAATTATCATTTTTTTTATTATAGGGATCAATTGTTCATTTTCCCAAATCCAAAACCGTGCACATGCTGAAGAGTTATATTCCAAAACCCTTACCCACATCAAAAAAGGGATAGCATATTTGGAAGCCTCTCAACAGAAAGAAAATGATTCTATTTTTAAATTCAAAGGAGAATGGGAAACCCAGATGAGCATGAATTTTTGGTTTCCATTATTAGGCGGAGAAAACAGCTCTTATGATTCAAATTGTTTCTCAGTTGCCACAATTCACAACATTCTAGCCAATATCTATTTAGCATATCCGGAATACAATGAAATTCTGCCCATGCTGGATATGGCTTTTGATAGAATTATGGATTACCAATCCGATGGCAGTTTTAACTTCTGGAATCTTTTGCCAGCAACAAAACCTCATAAATTGTTTGAAAAAGAAACAGATGAGCTAGTAAGAAGACCCAATAACTTCCCTCTTAAAATGAAATTTATGCTTAAAGCGGCCAATGTCACCAATGATGCAGACGATACGGCTGCTGGTTTAATGGCCCTTTATTTAAGTAATAAAATGAAAGGGGATCAAATCCCTGATAGTTTGGATAGCATACACTTAATTTTTGATAGTTATACAGATACCAACCGAAGAAATAGATTGTGGTATAATTTCTGGCAAGGTCAGGGTACGGAAAGCGGTGCATATCTCACTTGGCTGGGAGATGAACATGATTTTGCAAGCGGATGGAATCCTATTCAGGAATTATTTCATCTTTCAACATTTTATCTTCCATTCAGTAAAATGTATCCGCACGCATATCAACCCTATATTCCATACGGAAGCAATGACCTAGACCTAGTGGTAAATGCTAATATTTTGAATGTTTTAAGTGTTTACAATAATCAAAAAAGCATCGCCTCAGAAAATGCTATTGATTTTATTGAAGATAATGTGAAGGATAAAAATTACAATTATGCGGCCACTTATTATCCAAATCAATATCATATACCTTATTATGTATCTAAAGCTTATAAAAATGGAGTTGAAGAATTAGATAAGAGTTGCGCTTTAATTGAATCTTTTATTTTGAAGAAATATTTTGAAGAAAATAAATGGGTTTCAAGAGATATCATTAATAAAGGAGATCAATTACAGTCCACCGTTTTAGCCGTTAATAGCTTGTTGAATATCTCTGGAATTCAATCTGAAAATTCGGAGGAAGCTATCATTTCCGGAATTGAATATATTTTCTCCAATGCCAAAGAAAAAGAAAACAAGATATTTTGGGAAGGAGGAGTATTTTTCTCTGGTGGGACTTTGGTGAGACACGTATTGCATTGGAAGTCGGATGCCGTTACTACAGCTTTGGTTTTGGAAGCATTGATTAGTTTTAGGAGTCAGTTGGAATCAAAATATCCTGATTTAAAAAATTCCGAATCACAAGCCATTCAAAAATAAAAGAGCAACCTGGAATATATCCAAGTTGCTCTTTTACATTATTTATAGATTATCAATTTCTCGATCTAGCATTGGAAGAACTTCTACCTCTCGAACTTCTAGCTTTACTATTTTCTTGAGTAGAATTACCTCTTACCGAACTACTTGGCTTTCTAGCGGCATTATCAACCCGAGAATTAGAATTGCCTCTATTTGATCCTTTATTGACTCTAGCATTAGAATTTTCTCTATTCGCTCCATTATTTATTCTTGGGCTAGAGCTCCTGTTGGCAGAATTCCTATTGACAGAATTCCTATTGACAGAATTTCTAGAGTTAGAACTTCTCATTACATCCTGCCTAGAATTATTATAAGCATAATTAGCTCTTACATTTCTATTGGCAGCGCTATTTTTAGCAGCATAAGTATTATAATTTCTACCACTTCTATAAGCGATGTGATTATGTCCATGATGATGACCATGACCATGACCTCTATGATTACAAACTACTTGATGAGTTCTGTAAAAATTACCGTGATATCCACAATGTGCACTACAGATATGCTGAGCAAGTGGGTAATTATAATAATAATTGATATCCAAAATCATGGCATGTCTGCCAAAAAACAATTCCACAAACTGCCCTCTTCTTTCCAATAATACATTATAAAAAAGATTTCTTCCTCTTCTCTCACGATTGATATGTACAATCTGATGATAAGGATAATAATAATCGATTTCATAAAGCACCGCATTTGGAACTGCCCAGTTATGTGCCGTACCAAAAGAAGCCACAATTTGAAAATTTTGAGATTTTGCAGCATTAGCAAAAAACAATAACCCTAACCCTAAAACGAACGGAAGTAATATGTGCTTCTTCATAACTTTAATTGTTTGGTGTTATGAAGGATTAACCAAGTATTGTGCCAAAAGCAATTTCAACCTCCTAAACTCCTGTTTATCAGGTAGATAAAAAATACTTTATTTTAATTAAAAACCTTAGAATTGAATTGCTTTTAAAGATCGTTAAAGAATGAAGTCTATTCATAAGCTGTCCTGCTCACAATACTTCTACCCAAGGTGATTTCATCGGCATATTCTAACTCGCCACCAATTGGAATACCTCTGGCAATAGTGCTGGTTTTAATTCCTAATGATTTTACTTTTTTACTGATATAGAAAGCTGTGGTGTCACCTTCCATTGTGGGTGAAAGTCCGAAAATAATTTCCTTTACTTCTGAATCAGGGGCAGACACCCTCTCCATCAAACTGTCAATGGTTAAATCTTCCGGACCAATTCCTTCAATGGGGGAAATAATACCACCTAAAACATGATAAAGCCCATTGTATTGGGAAGTATTTTCGATTGCCAAAACATCACGCGTATCCTCTACTAAGCAAATGATGGAGGCATCTCTTTTATGGCTTTTACAAATATTGCAAACCTCCTCATCAGAAATGTTATGGCACTTTTTACAATATTTGATGTTTTGGCGCATTTCCATTAAAGATTGCGCAATTTCAGAAGTGAAATTTTCTTCTTGTTTTAATAAATGAAGGACTAATCTTAGAGCGGTTTTTTTTCCAATACCGGGAAGTTTTGAGAATTCATTTACCGCTGACTCAATTAATTTAGAGGAAAACTCCATATTATTCTATCTCCGCATTAATGCCAGCATCCACAATTCCTTGCCTATAGGGAATTAAATCTACAAAAGAGCCTTTTTTAACTGCGCATTTGCCCTTGTAATGAACTAAAAGTGTACATTGTTCAGCCTGCTCCGGTGTATGCTTACATACTTTTATTAAGGTATTGATCACATGATCAAAAGTATTGACATCGTCATTATAAACAATCAGATCGCTAAGTTCTTCATCAGAGATCGATTCTAAAACCTCTTCTCTTTTGTCTTCTTGATATTGATAATGTATTTTAAAATTGTTCATCACGTTTCAATAACTTTTAAATAAGCCTAATGTTACAATTAAGCACATTTCTAATGCAAATTTACGAAAATTTAACCAACTTCGGATTTATTGAAAACCAATTTTGTAAAATGCATAATAGCTTACCTAAGTTTAATAAATTTACAGCTATTAAAATGCATTGATTTATTTTCATCATAAAATCTTATTATGAGTCCGATTCTGGTCATTTCAGTCATATCCATTTATTTTTTAGTGTTAATGGGTATTTCCTATTTTACTTCTCAACAAAATGATAATCTAACCTTCTTCACTGCCAATAGACAATCCCCATGGTATTTGGTGGCATTCGGGATGATTGGAGCTTCTCTTTCTGGGGTCACCTTCATCAGCGTACCAGGCGAAGTAGGCAATACTGCATTTGCTTATTTTCAAGTGGTATTAGGTTATTTGGTGGGATATCTCGTGATTGCCACTGTTTTACTTCCTCTTTATTATCGGCTTAATCTAATTAGTATTTATACTTATCTGGAACAAAGATTTGGAAAATACTCCTATAAAAGTGGAGCCTTTTTCTTTTTACTTTCTAGAATTGTAGGTTCAGCTTTTAGGCTCTTTTTAGTAGCTGGAGTTCTGCAATTAGCTATTTTCGATGCTTATGGTTGGCCTTTTTCAGTTACGGTGGCTATTACTATTGCTTTAATTTGGCTTTACACATTTCGAGGTGGAATTAAAACCATTGTTTGGACTGATACTCTCCAAACCCTCTTTATGATTTCAGCAGTTGCCATAAGCATTTATTTAATGAAAGATGCTTTGGATATGTCATGGTTACAATTAACCGAGAAAGTATCAGCTTCAGGTTATTCTGAAATATTTGTTTGGGATTGGCAGAGTGGTCAAAATTTCTTCAAACAATTTATCAGCGGTGCTTTTATAGCCATTGTAATGACTGGTTTGGATCAGGATATGATGCAAAAAAACCTCACCTGCCGATCTTTAAAGGATGCTCAAAAAAATATGTTTTGGTTTTGCATAGTATTGGTTATTGTCAATTTTATGTTTCTGAGCATGGGAGCCTTACTCTACATTTATGCAGGGGAAATGAATATCGCCATTCCTGCCAGAACCGATGATTTATATCCACTGCTTGCATTGGAACATTTTCCTTTAATTGCGGGAGTCGTATTTCTTTTGGGCATAATTGCTGCTGCTTATTCAAGTGCTGATTCAGCCCTGACAGCTCTTACCACCTCTTTTTGTGTTGATTTCCTTGGATTAGGTCAAGATGACAAACCTATTTCTAAGAAAATTAGAATTAAGGTTCACTTAGCTTTTTCTGTGATTCTATTTTTAGTCATCATTGCTTTTAAAGCCATAAACGACCAAAGCGTAATCACTGCGGTTTTTAAAGCAGCAGGCTACACATACGGACCAATTTTAGGTCTATTCACTTTTGGTTTGATAACAAAATATCAACTGAAAGATAAATGGGTACCGTTTATTGCCATACTTTCTCCTATCGTTTCTTATATCATTAATGAAAATTCAGAAGCTTGGTTTTACGGCTATAAATTTGGATTTGAAATATTGGTAGTCAATGGATTGCTTACTTTCTTTGGATTATTTTTGATTAAAAAAAGTAAATTGGAACTTGCGGATTAAAAAAATTGTATTACAATTGTAATACTAAATAATTTAGAGATGCTTACTACACGACTAACATCATCAGAAGAAAAGAAACTTGCAGAATACTGCAAGCAGAATGGGCTTTCTAAATCTCAGGTAGTTAAAGAAGCGCTAGCTCAATATCTAACCAAAAAATCGGAGGTTTCTGCCTTTGAATCTGGTCAAGATTTATTTGGAGCAGCTTCAAGCCATGATACTGATCGCTCAACCACTTATAAAAAACGTTTAAAAAAGATGCTAAATGAAAAACATTCTCATTGATGCAGGTCCTTTAATTGCACTTTTTGACCGAAGCGATAAATATCATTTAAAAGCCATTTCTTTTCTAAAAACACTTGAGAGAGGTCTAGTCACTACTTGGCCTGTGATTACTGAAACCTCTCATATGTTGAGTTTCAGTACTAAAGCACAAGCTAATTTCTTAGAATGGATAGAAAGAGGTGGCTTAAAAATATTTGAATTGGAGCATGACAAAATCAGCCGTCTAACAGAGTTAACTAAAAAAAATGATGATGTGCCAATGGATTTAGCAGACGCCAGCTTAATTGTTGCTTCAGAGGTAAAAGGGATTCATCAAATTGCGAGCATAGATTTAGATTTCTATATCTACCGTGATATCAGAAATCGGTACTTAGAGAACATATTTCATTAATCCAACTTTTAAAACAGCCTTAAAACCTGACAGGTTTCGTCTAGAATTTCACCATAAAAAATAAGTTTAATCTCTAATTCTTTTAGAATTGCATCACATATCCAACTCCTCCATAGGATCCCAAAAAACTTTCTCAAAATCCTGAATTTGATTTATTTTGACCTTAACACCCTCCGCTTCCAAGGCATCTTGCATGGCATCGAGCGTTTCAAAATGCATTTTACCCGTTAATAAACCATTACGATTTACGACACGGTGAGCAGGGATATCATCCATAGAATGTGATGCATTCATAGCATAGCCCACAACTCTGGAACTTTTTGCAGCTCCTAAGTATTTAGCAATAGCACCATAAGAGGTTACTCTTCCTTTAGGTATTAATCGAACTACTTGATATACCTGGTCGAAAAAATCATTCTTTTCCTTCATAAAATATGCAGACTGCTTTTACTTTTATATTTTTGAAATTTGAAACACCCAAATTTTGACTCAAAATTATTGAGCATCATAAATAAAAAGAAAGTTATTTTACCTTTCAATATGACAAAATTACTCTATATTTTCTTAATCCCATGGTCATTATTTGCTTATGCCAGTCAGGCACAGGCTTATGCTGAATTCCCGCTGGATAGCGCTTTGGAAGTATTTTCTAAAAAAGGAAAGAAAGGAGTGAAAAACCAAAAGGGCAATATATTGTTGGATGCAAAATATCAAGCTTTTGGATGGTCTGACGGAAAAACAAGGGATTTTACTGATGTTATCGGTTATAAGCAAAATGGAGTATGGGGTTTAATGTCCAATGATTTTGAAGAGATATCAAAGCCAAAATACAATTCACTTGTACCATTTGAAAATGACCTATTTGTTGTCTCAGAAAAAAGCAGATATTCAAAAGTAATATTTTACGGTCTTTTAAAATCAAACGGAAAAACTAAAATTAAATCTAAGTACAGGAATATCATTCCAGCAGGCGACTTTTTAATAACCGCCACTAAAAAAGAAGGAGATATTTTCTTTGGGGTCATCAATTCAAACGATAAAATCATTATAGATTTTGAATATTTCCATATCAGCTTTTTAGGGCATAACAACTTCTTTTTAACTCAAGGGAATGGACAAAAAGAACTCGTTAAATTAGCTCCCAAACCCGAAAAACTATTGGAAAATATAGACAGTGTCTCCACATTTAGGGATGGAGTAGCGATTATTTTCAAAAACGGTAAACAGGGTCTTATACGACAAGATGGCAAAATCTTATTGCCCATCGAATACAAAAAGATTGAATGGAATAACGGGAAACACATCTATGTGACACAGCTAGATGAGTGGACAATACTTAACCAAAAAGGACGAGAAATCGGCAGACAGAAAGCTGATTCCATTTTTTATCTTAATGATAGTTTATTAGTCAAAAACACCTCTTCATTTGCCCAAATTCGAAATGCCAATACTCAAAAAGACCAGCAGCTTTTTCTTGGTGATGTAAAGGATGTGTTTGGTGAAAATTTTATTCTTCAAAATTCAAACAGAACTTTTATTGCGAAAGACAGCAATCAATTGATTAGCGAAAAATTTGAGGGAGATGTTCAATGGAATGAAGAATTCTTCGTGGTAAAAAAGAAAACATATCAAGGATCTGAAAACATTATCATCAATACAAAAGGGGAATCGATTGTAGCCGACTCTTTCAAATTCTCCCATGAATTAATAGAATTAAAAATCAAATCCAATTGGGGGATTTTTGATGAGGATTTACAAGAAATTATTCCGCCTATGTACAATGACATAAAGAAAAACGGGGAACATTTCATTGTGAATTTCAAAGGGCAGTTCGGAGTCATAAATCAAGAAAATGACTGGATTATCCCTCCTCAATATTTGTCAATCGAACCTATTGATGAATTAAATTATAAAATGGTGGACAAATACTTAAGAGAATATATTTCAGATGGAAGAGATAAGGTAGAGGCCCAATTATATTATGATTTTTATGGTGAGTTTGGCGTTGAACAAGATATCAACCAGCAATTTAGATTGGTTGATAAAAAAGGAAATGTCAAAACAGATTTTAAATCGGGAAAATACAATGGACACGGGGAACTAGGGATACTTTTCAAAAATGATCAACAACATATCCTCTTGAATAAAGAGGGAAAAGAATTATTTAAAATCACTCATTATGATACCATTATTTTCTCCGATGATGAATATTTAGCCATACAAAAAAATGGCCAATGGGGATTCATCAATCAAGATGGGATTTTGAGAATTGCAAACCGATATGATTCTGTCCGCCCATTTCATAATGAACTTTCTGCTATCAGAATTAGAAATTCATGGGGATTTATCAACCGACAGGAAGATTTAGTGATTCAACCCTATTATGCTGAAGTTTCAGATTTCGAAAACAATACAGCATTTGTCAAATTGAACAATAAATTCGGTGTAATCAATCAAAATGGGGATTTTATTATTGAAGCAGAATACGATGAAATCATAAAAGAAAAGGAGTTTTATTTATTACGAAAAGCTTCAAAGTGGGGAATTGCCAAAAACAATGGGAAGGTTATCACCTTTCCTACTTATAACAATATTGCAGTAGGCAATAACTTTTTAAAAGTTGAGAAATACGGAACCAGTAGAATTCTCACCACTGAAGGAAATAATCTTATTAATGATCAATTTGATAAAATCTATTTTGATCACCAACAAAATGTTTTTCTGGCAAAGAAAATTTCCAAGAGAGAGCAAGTTTTTCTCACTGATATATTAAGCGGTAAATATCCTTAATAAAATACTACACCATCAATTTCTCAAGAAAGCATACTGGGAATTATAAAATCCGATATCCTTCAAAAAATATTCATCTTCATTTTTTTCGATAAGATGTGATTTTTAGCTTATATTTAAGTTGTTTTTGGGGATGAAATAAAATAATTTAAATTCCTTAGTAGTTTTTATGGGTTACAAATTAGAACATACTGCTGAAATAGCTTCTGAACTTCCAGGTGAACTTCTCCTAAAAATCATGAATGAAAGTTCATTGGTTGAGGCAAATGGTGTTCCTGTAAAAGCACTCAATAATATGCTGAAATTTATCACTGATGAGTTTGGAGCTGATGAACATTGGGTGGTAGAAGACAGTAAAAAAGACAATTGCCTCAAATGGGATATGGAAAACCCTTTAATTAAAGAAAGCATCCCTTTTAATCATGAATTAAAGGACAAAAGCCAACATCCTTTTTTCACTGTAGAAATTAAAAAACCGTTCTTGCTTTTTAAGCATCATTTGATTTTTCCAATTGTTTTAAATGATAAAAAAATATATGTAGGATTTTCTTCACAGCATAAATTTGATCTAAGTTCTCAAGATAAAAAGTTCTTTTATGTGATTTCCGAAAGATTGAAAGAACTCATATTATTAATCAATAACGAAAGGAAAGAAAAATCAAAAACTCAGCGATTAGAGACTATTCTTGATAGACTACCGCAAGCTATCGTTTTTACTGAAAATAAAAATGGCAACACATGGCTCAATAATGAGGCACTTGAAATTTTTGGGTTAGAAAAAAATGAAAAAACGATACCTTCAGAACTTTTTACAAAAAAATTAGCTGAACTTAAGGTAAAAGTCACCAATAAAGATGAGGTGGAAATGGTGGGCAATAATTTAATCAGCTTAAATGCTCTACCTTCAAGCTTTGGGGAAGATTGGATCTGGAAATTTGAAGATTCTGTACTAAAAGTAATTCGTAAAAATGCATATATAGGTGGAAAAGAAGGAGAATTATGGGTCTTTGACAATGTGAGCGAATTATATTTCGCCAATGAAAGATTGAATTCACTTTTCAGAAAATTGAACGTGGCCTACAATGAGATCAATGCCAACCTTACTGAATTTCAAAGCAAGTCCACTAATAAAAGCATAACTGACTTAGAAGCAGAAGAATCCAGAATCATACAACAATATGATGATAACGATATCTTAGGGAAAGTTACCCACGATTTAAGAACTCCTTTTGCTAAAGTTTACACCATCGTTCAGTTATTATTGAGCGATAATCAAGAAAATTTAAGCGACCAACAAGTAGAAAGAATTAATCTAATCAAGCAGGTGGTTGCAGATGGATTACAGATTGTAAAAGGATTTTTGGATACCGGCAATATGGTGTTGGATGAGAAAAAATTTAATCCTGAATTGATTGATATTCAAGATTTTGTTGACAATAGCCTCATGCCCTACGAATTATTATCTGCCAAAAAGAATATCATTTTCATCACCCAGGTATTGGATAAAGACCTCAAAATTGATGTTGATCGCACTTATTTGAGGAGAATTATAGACAATTTAGTTTCCAACGCTATAAAATTCTCACCTGACGAAACGCAAATCAACTACACCATTTTCAAGGAAGGAGATGAAATCATATTTTCTGTAAAGGATCAGGGACCAGGGCTTACGGATGATGATAAAAGCCGTTTATTTAAAAAGTATCAGCAACTTTCTGCCAAGCCAATTGGTACTGATGAATCCACAGGATTAGGTCTTTATATCGTGAAGACCATGGTTGATAAGATGGGCGGAAGAATTTGGGTTGAAAGTGAAAAAGGAAAAGGAGCTGAATTTAAGGTCGCCCTCAAAACAAATGATTGAAATTTTTATTAAAGATCATTAAAATCCCTCCATAATTACTTAAAAGTATTTTACATTAGCGTCAAAATCTAAAACCCAAAATCTTTATTTTAAGTTAAATCAGCATGAAATAGTCATAAATCCGGCATACCAACCGATATGAATATAAATGGTTATTGAAAGTTGGCAACTAGGATTGTAAACCTTGACTATTACATAGCCTGTCCCGATTTTTCGGGATGGCGACTTATAAACATTTACACATGAAATATTTATACCTATTAAGTTTTATTCTATTATTTGCTTGTTCCCCAAAACAAGAAAAAATCGAACTCTCTGGAACATGGATTGGTGAAATTAGTATGCAGGGAAAAACCATGCCTTTTAAAATGCAAATTCAGGAGGAGCAAAATGGAGAAATTAAGGCAAGCATTATTAATGGTGAAGAAGAGATCAAATTGGATGAAATTGAAAAAAGAAATGACTCTCTTCATATTCCTTTACATATTTTCGACATTTCGATTGATGTAAAAATTGGTAATAATGTTTTAGCGGGAACCTATACTAAACACTACGAAGCAGATTATGTGCTTCCTATAACTTTTCACAAAGGAGATACTCGATTTAAGAGTGATTTAAATGAAGAGCCAGCGGATTTCTCAGGAAAATGGGAAGTCACTTTTATTGAACCTAAGGAACAAGATACCACAGAAGCGGTTGGGATTTTTAAGCAAAAAGGAAGCAATATCAAGGGGACTTTTTTAACTCCCTTGGGTGATTACCGCTACCTAGTGGGCATTGCAGAAGGAAATCAAATGAAATTAAGTACTTTTGATGGAAATCACGCCTTTCTATTTGAAGCAGAATTGCAAGAGGATAAAACGCTAAAAGGTGATTTTTATTCAGGAAAAGATTGGTATGAAAGCTGGACAGCCTTCAAAAACGAAAATGCAGAACTCCCGCATCCCGATTCTTTAACTTATTTGAAAAAAGGCTATGATAATATCTATTTCAGCTTCCCAAATCTGGAAGGAGAGAAAGTGAGTCTTCAAGATGAAAAGTATCAGGACAAAGTAGTAATCGTACAAATTTTTGGAACTTGGTGCCCCAATTGTATGGACGAGACCAAATTCCTTACGAAATGGTATGATGAAAATAAAAGCAGAGGAGTGGAAATCATTGGCTTGGCTTATGAAGCTAAAGATGATTATGAATATGCCAAAAGCAGGGTTGAAAAAATGATCAATAAATACGATGTGAAATATGACTTCCTGATTGCCGGCACTAATGATAAAGAAGAAGCTTCTAAAACTTTGCCCATGCTCAATCGTGTGATTTCATTTCCAACCATGATTATCATTGATAAAAATGGTGAATTGGTTAGCATTCACACTGGTTTTAGCGGGCCTGGAACAGGAAAATATTACGATATGTTTGTTCAAGATTTTAATGCTAAAATGGATAGTCTTTTAACAAAATAAGTGATGCGCTCTTATTTAAAATATTCAATTATAATTTTAGCATCCTTTGTATTTGCACACATTTCCATTGCCCAGGAAATTGGTGAAAAATATGAAAGAGAGGAGAAAATAAAACAAGAAGAATTTCCAGAACCTGCATTGGAATTAATTGAACCCATTCTTAAAAAGGGGAAAAGGACTCGATTTTTCAAAGATTATGAGAAGGAAACTTACTTTTTTGAAGTAAAGACCATCTATAAAGATGAAAAAATCAGTATCAAATTTTTAAAGGACGGCAGCCTGCTGGATATCGAAATCCTGAAAGAACTCAATGAGCTACCTGAAGACATTCAAGATAAAATAAAACAACATTTTCAAACTAATTATAAAAAGTACAAGCTCAACAGAATCCAGATTCAATACAACAGAGAACAGGAATATGAAGATGGAGAACTGGAAATTGATGATGATGAAGAGTATGTAGAGGAATTCATGGAAATGGATTTGGAAGACCTGATCATCAAATACGAAATTGAAGCTGAAGTGGTAGATGAAGAAAATGAAAGAGGCTTTTTTGAGTATCTTTTTGATGCTGAAGGTGAAATGGAGCAAATCAAGAAAATCGTGAAAAGAGCTGATGACAACGTACTTTACTAAATTTCTTTTTATTGTTTTCATATCAATTCCCTTCTTGGGAAATACCCAGCATAAACCCTCTCTTCGATGGGAACCCGGAATTTCAGTTACCAAAAAAATAGATTCACGATGGAGTTATAATATGTCCATATCAGGAAGACAACGATTTACAAATTATGGTGAAGGGGAAAGGAATCTTAAAACGGATCGTTGGGAAATTAAATCATTTGGCACATATACCCTATTTGGAAGTAAAAAATTAAGTTTAGGCTATATGTATAGGACAGTTGATCCTTTTGAACCTGAAAGTGGTTGGGAGCATAGAATCACGCAACAATTTGCCTTTATTACCAATTTTGGTGGCTACCGATTAGGAAATAAAATTAGATTAGAGCAAAGAATCCGCTCTAGCGATTATTTAACCAGATTGAGATATGCCATTAGTAATGATTTTCCCTTGCAAGGAGAAAGTCTGGATCCAAAAGAATTTTATTTAATTGGAGGTAATGAACTGGTTTATGCTTTTAATGGCCTTGGAGATGAACTGGAAAATAGATTTTCTTTAGGAATTGGAAGATTAATAAAAGGTGGGCAAAAGTTACAATTTTCAGTTCAAAGCCGTTATAGCGACTTAATCAGTTCGAATCGAGACCATATTATCCAATTCGAAAGTGTTTATTACTTCAATTTGTAAGAATATATTTCTTCTGTGGAAAACTTTCCATAATGTCTTCTTGTTTGAACTTTGAAAGCTGTAATTTTGCAGCATCCTCAGGGTGTTAAACAAATTTTGGTGAACCTAACAAGTATGACAATACCGGGTGAAGCAAACCTGTAAAGCCAGGCCTCATCCGCTAGCTAGCGGACCTCGTTTCCCTTTTAGGGATTCAGGATAACAGTGGAAGGCTGATCGGGCAAGCAGCCCAAATCCTGTAATAATCGGGGTTCACGCAATTTCTTTGATGCTCTGAGGTTTTTTGGTTAAGTTAGAAGTTTGAAGTGAGAAGCTGGAAGCAAAAAGATTTCAATTCTTATTTAATTTTCATCAATCCTATTTCAATTTATTTCCTTTTTATCTCAACTTTATTTCAATCTTATTTCCAGCATATCTCCAGTTTATTTCCATTTTATATCTACCCTATTTCTAATTATTTCCACTTTATATCTATCCTACTTCTACTTTATTTCATTTTAGCCCGGTGCTGACCTTCGGTACTGACCTAATTTCGTGCTAACTCATCCATCAACACATCAGCATATCAATTCATCGTCTCATCCTCCATTCATCAAAGATGATGCTCATTCCACAACAATTTCCTTACTTTTTGCTTTTGGTATTCATATATTCATGAAAAATAACTCATACTATGAAAAAATATATACTTACGATTGCCTTGAGCGCTATTGCCTATTTTGGTTTTAGCCAAGCACCCCAAGAGGTGGATACTCGCCACTATGATATAATAGAAGCAGTATCAGCAGAAAGAATTGAAAGTGACATTAGAACTTTGGCAGGATTTGGAACAAGAAATACATTCTCCGATACCGTTTCCAATACAAGAGGAATTGGTGCGGCCAGAAGATGGATAAAAGCAGAATTTGATAAAATTTCTGAGGAATGTGGTGGTTGTCTAGAAGTATTCTATCAAAAAGATTACGTAACCAAAGAAGGCAACAGCAGAGTACCTAAAGATGCATGGGTAGTAAATGTAGTGGCTATTCAAAAAGGAACTGATTACCCTAATAATCATGTATTAATGTCAGGAGATATTGATTCTCGTGCAAGTAATACAATGGATTATGAAACTGATGCGCCAGGAGCAAACGATAATGCCTCAGGAATGGCAGGCACTATTGAAGCTGCAAGGGTTCTTTCCAAATACAAATTCAAAAACAGTATAGTCTATGTGGGACTTTCTGGTGAAGAGCAAGGATTGTTTGGCGGAGCAGGTTTAGCCGAATACGCCAAAGAGAAAGAATGGAATATCATTGGTATATTGAATAATGATATGATTGGTAATATTGAAGGAGTGGATGGCGTAATTGACAACCGCACTTTCAGAATATTCTCTGAGCCGGTTCCCCCAACTGAAACAGAAAGAGAACGAACTATGCGAAGATATTATGGCGGGGAAGTGGACGGAATATCCAGACAATTGGCTCGATACGTTCATAATCAGGTGAAAACCTACATGCCCGAAATGAATCCAATGATGATTTACCGTTTGGATCGATTTGGAAGAGGCGGACACCACAGGCCTTTCAATGATTTGGGCTTTGCTGGCATCAGAATCATGGAAGCTCATGAAAACTATAACCGTCAGCATCAGGATATTAGAGTGGAGGATGGAATTGAATATGGAGATGTAGTGGAAGGTGTAAATTTTGATTATGCCAAAAAACTAACGGCTGTAAATGCCATTTCCTTGGCAGGATTGGCCTGGGCACCACCAGCTCCTCAAAATGTAGGAATAGGCGGAGTAGTAGCGCCATCAGCCATTTTAGCATGGGACGAAGTGGATGATGATAATATAGTAGGCTATAAAATCTATTGGAGATTAACTACTTCCCCTACCTGGGATAATTTCCGATATGTAGGAAAAGTAAATGAGCATACTTTAGAAGGCATTGTAATTGATAATTATTATTTCGGTGTATCTGCGGTAGATAAAAATGGAAATGAATCGGTTGTGGTATTTCCTGATAGAGTGATTAGATAGTGAAGCTGATTCTTTTTAGATTCTTAAAAGACTTGCAAAACAGCAGGTCTTTTTTTATGTGGTCTTTTATAAAGTTAATCGATATAAATATGTAATTTATCCTAATTAATTACATTAGTCAACATTGTGAAGCTTAGTTCGTTTGAATAGCATCACCAATAAATTATGATGATGAAGAAATCAAATTTTATTTTAGGAATTCTATTTTCATTGATCTCAACCTCTATTTCAGCACAAGTAAACAATTATAATGTGATGAATATAGTGGATTTTCACAGCATTAGTGTCAATTCAGCCTATACTGTGTATGTAAAACAATCCAATAAAGAGGAAGTAAGGGTTGAAGCAGAGAAAGAGATTTATGATTTAACTGAGATTACTGTGAAAGAAGGGGTTTTGCATATCAACATTAAAAGAGACGACTCCAAATCAAGCAAAAGTATATGGCAAAAAATTGACAATATTAAATTGATGCCCACATTAAAAGTATATGTATCCATAAAAGATGTAGAAAGTCTATCCGTTAATGGAAACGGTAAGCTTATCACTGAAAATTCAATTGCATCTGATAAACTCTCGCTATTGGTGGCCGGAACCGGAAGTATGGAAGTAGATATTAAAAGCGAAAGCATAGACGCAAAATTATCAGGCCCGGGAAGTTTAACCATTAAAGGATATGCTAATAAGATGGACATTGAAAATAGTGGAGCAGGAAGTATAGATGCTTATGATTTTGAGGTACAAAATGCTAATGCAAGCTTGTTTGGTTTAGGATCCATGAAAATCAATGTATCCGATAAATTGGACGCTAAAATTTACGGAAGTGGAAATATGTTGGTAAAAGGTGCTACCAAAGAAATCGTGAAAAAGGAATACGGAGCCGGGCTAGTGGAAAGAAAAAATTAATTCTAATCTGAGAATAAGTATCTAAAAAGCTTAGGTGTAACAATATAGGCTTCAATCCTGTATAATATTATAGTAGTTTTTATTTAAATCATTTAAAACAAACAAAATGTCAACGATAAAAGATAAAACACTAAAGGAATTGGAAAATAAAGTGCACGATTTAGAGAACTTTATAGCAAGAAAAGGAATAGGCTCCAGCTATCTGTCCAGAGCAGAGAAAATTCAAAGAAATTTGAATATAGGTCTCTTTGTAGGCGGAGTTGCCCTTGTGGGCGGAGTTATAGCCTATGCCTTATTAAAGTCTGATGAGGATGAAGATTAAATAAATAAACAATACATAATATTCAAAAAGCCTGACTTTAGAAAGTCGGGCTTATTTATTCCTACTCTAAGTTCCTTCCTGAACCTATTTAATAGTTTTGGATTAATATATCATTCCCAGTCAAATTCCATTTAAACCTCTTATAAATATTAATCAGCTTAAAATCAGCACTTAATAACAATCTAACTCCCACCGAGGTTGTACAAAAGTGTTTGATACTCAATTCATATGGTAAAGCTTTAATAATACCTTATGAAAAATATTATTTATTTTATTCTAGTTGTCTTTTTAAGTCTCCCCTATTCAGAATTGGCCGCACAAAATAATCCCTTTACTATAAGTGGTCAAGCTTACGACATTGAAAATGAAATCCCAATTCAATTTGCTCAGGTAGCTCTTTTTAAAGAAAATGCTAAGGAGCCTGAAACTTTTACCAATACTGACGAAAAAGGAAATTTTCAACTTCAGGCACCAAAAGGAAACTACGAGCTTAAAATATTTTTTATAGGATATGAAGATAAAATATTGAGTGATATCTTCCTCAACAAAAACATGGAACTTGGAAAGGTTGAAATGACTAATGAGAACAACCAACTAGACGAAGTGGAAGTAACAGGCACAAAACCTATGGTGAGAACAACAGTAGAAGGAATCACCATAAATCCTGACCAGAATTTATCCAACCTGGGAGGTACTTTATTGGATATCTTAAGAAATACCCCTTCCGTGAGAGTGGGAGACGATGGGTCAATTTCTTTAAGGGGAAGCTCAGGAACCAATGTGCTCATTAATGGCAGAAACTCTTCTTTAACTCGAAATTTAGACCGAATTCCGGCTAGCTCCATAGAGGAGATTAAAGTGATTAACAACCCAAATGCCAGATATGATGCTGAAGCAGAGGCAGGAATTATTGATATAAAATTAAAAAGAGGAGATAAACTAGGCACCAATGGTGGAATTGACGGGCTCTACGGAACCAGAGGACGTTCAAGTTTGGGAGGTCAAATTAATCACCGCGACATCCGATATAACGTATATGGAGGCTACAATTATAGAAATTGGAAAAACGTAGGAGAAAGAAGAGTCAACAGAACCATATTCGAAGATGAAGAAAACTTAAGACAAAATACCAATTCTGAAAGTCGAAGGGAAGGCCACACCTTTAACTACGGAGCAGATTATTATTTTGGCAATAATACCTTAAGTTATGAGGGTGTATTAAGTACTAGCTATAGCCAACAAGTAAATACACTATTCTCCGAATTGAATGATACGAATACTGATAATCTATTATTAGAATATGTCAGAAGAAATAGTGAAAATGAATCAGACGATGGGTATGATAATGCCATTATATACGAAAGGGATTTCGATGAAAAAGAAAGGTCATTTAAATTTTCTGCTTCACAATCCTATACCAACCAATTTAAAACGCAAAATATAGAAATTTTTAGGGGTACCCTAAGTACAGATGAATCAGGACTGAACGGCAGAGAACAAGCCTTTACGGACGAAAAAAGATATAATTATGTCTTTCAGGCCGATTATATCCATCCTTTTGAAAATCAAATGAAATTAGAAACTGGCTTGAAATCAAACATCAGGAATTTCACCTATGATTTTGATTTCTCTAGATTCTCTTTTGAAAATAATGAATTTGAAGATGACCCAGCCGTAAGCAATGAATTTGATTATCAGGACAGGATTCATGCCGCTTATGCAGTGCTTTCCAAATCATTTGACAAATTGGATGTAATTGCAGGAGTAAGAGGAGAACTTACTCAGCTTAGCACTTATTTGTATAATACGGATGAGGAAAACAGTCAAGAATACTTCAATTTATTCCCGAGCCTTCAAACATTATATAAATTAACGAATAATCAATCCTTCAAATTCACCTACAGTCGAAGGATAGACCGACCTACAGCTTGGAGATTGAATCCCTTTCCAGATATTACCGATTCACTAAACGTGAGAAGAGGAAACCCGAACCTACAGCCCGAGTTGATTAATTCCATGGAATTAGGACATATTTTTGAGGGTAAAACATCCAGTTTGACTACCAATTTCTTTTACCGACAAATACAAGGAAGGCTAGATTATATCACAAGAGTTGAAGACGGCATTTCCTATTCAGAGCCTGCAAATTTGAATACCGCTGAATCATATGGAATAGAAGTAATAGGTTTAAAAGACATAACTCCCTGGTGGACGCTGAATGGAAGTGTTACAGGTTTTAATATAAGAGTTGACGGCTCGAATATCAGTGAAGAATTTACCAATAATGGCTACGCATTAAATAGTAAACTAACTTCTGATTTTAAACTTCCTTATGATATTACTATTCAATTGGTGGGAAATTATTATTCTCCAGAAATTGAAGCCCAAGGCAGTAATTTAGGTCAATATTATATGGATGCCAGCATTCAAAAAAGTTTTTTGGACAAAAAAGGTACTATTTCCTTAAGTGCTAGAGATATTTTCGATAGCTTGAGATATGCAGGAGACCGTTTAACGAATTCATTTTCTCAATCATACTACGCCAAAAGAGAAACCAGAATATTTTTATTGAGTGCTAGGTATTCTTTTTAAAAGCCATTCTGGATTAACTTAAATAATTAAAATGACCATAAGGCTAGCAAGCCTTATAGGATTTACTTTTCTATGATATTTAATCATTTATATGAAATTCACTATTTACTTATCTGTGAATAAAACGTTTAATTCTACGGAAAAAACTGTTTTCCACCTCTTTCAACTCATCAAGATAGTTTTTTTTAACTATAATTTCAGTAGATTGCAAAGAATATAAAAGGTATAAATGCACCTTGGGGTGTACTTTATTCAATTGTTGTGTTTAATGTAGTGAGATTATGTGCAAGTAATGCCTACACGCATTTGCAAGCTCTTACCCTCTGGTTGATGGTTCAGCTTGCAAAAGAGGAAAATTTTTTCAATAGCTCGATTTAAAATCGTACTTTTGTCTGATATAAAGGTGATAAAATGAATGATAAAATTGGAATATTCTCGTTTTTTGCTGGAGCTGGTTTTTTGGATTTAGGATTTGAAAAAACTGGATTCTTTGAGACTTTGTTTGCCAATGAGTACCATCAACCTTTCATGGATATTTATAAAGGGGCAAGAGAGAATATTGGTATTAAAGCACCACGATTTGGTCATCATGTAAATGATATTAATGACTTTCTTATAAAGGAAAAATTAAATGAATTAAAATCGAATCTTGATAATTCAAAAAAGGATTATAAGGCGGTTGGTTTCATTGGTGGTCCTCCTTGTCCTGATTTTTCTGTAGGAGGTAAGAATAAAGGTGAAGAAGGTGAAAATGGTAGACTTTCTGGGACGTATACAGACTTGATATGTAAAACCAAACCTGATTTCTTTCTGTTTGAAAATGTAAAAGGTTTATGGAGGACTAAAAAGCATAGAGCATTTTATGAAACATTGAAAGAAAAATTAATAACAAATGGTTATTTATTGACTGAGCGATTAATTAATTCTATTGAATATGGAGTTCCACAGGATAGGGATAGAATTATTCTTATTGGATTTAAAAAAGAATTTCTTTTTGCAAATACATATAAAGATAATGGCACTCCATTTTTATGGGATTTTGATTGGGATTTTGGAATTAAATATGACAAAGAGAAGGTATTTAATATTCCATGGCAGAAATCTGAAAAATTCATTGAAGATTCACCTAAGATAAAACCAAGTATTGTTCCAGAAGAACTAACTATTCAATATTGGTTTGAAAAAAATGATATCATAAATCATAAAAATCAGTCAAAACATTTTACTCCTAAAGCAGGGCTTGTGAAATTCCAAAGTGTTGATGAAGGAGATGATAGCAAAAAGTCTTATAAAAGATTGCACAGATGGAGATATTCTCCAACAGCAGCTTATGGAAATAATGAGGTGCATTTACATCCTTATAAAGCAAGACGAATTTCAGTTGCAGAAGCTTTGGCAATTCAATCATTACCGAAAGATTTTATAATTCCTGATAATATAACTCTTACAAATTCATTTAAGGCAATAGGAAATGGTGTACCATATTTAGCAGCACAAGGATTGGCTGTTACGATTTTAAATTTCTTCAATGGATTTGTAAATAAAAAATATAAAATAAATGGAGAAACTAACGGCTCAAAACATAGTCTCATTTATAAATCAACTACCAAAGCAAAACAGTTATCAGTACTTGAACCCGAAGAACAAAGGGCTTATTCAAATTGAAACAGTTACTTTACCTGAAGGACCAATTCGAATTAAAAGATGCGACCCATCAAAAGGGGAAACTTTCGCAGACAAAAAATCAGTTACGATTAGCTCTCAAATGATTTGGCGTTTAGCAAATGCGATACGTTCTAACCAACCTATTAATGTAGATAGAATATTAGGAGCAAGTTACAATACTCGTTCTGTATTAGAAGCTTTAATTGCACATACACCTCAATTTCATTTTTGTTATCCAGGGAGAATAGAGAGTGTAAATGCAAATGAAGCCGTTAAAAAAGGGCATAAACATTTAATATGGAATCCTGATTCTCCTCATGAGAATGGGGTTACAAATCAAATAGAAACAGAGATTGTTATTTCAGAAGTCCCTACACTTGAAGCCTATTATGACGCATTAGTTTTACCTGCTGACATGGAGGTTGAAGAACTTGATATTGATATCAAACGCAGACATGCACAAATTCAGATTGCGTTATATTTTATTGGAAAGCAATTAGGATTTAGAACTTGGGTAGCTCAAAATGATAAAGGAATATTATATCAAAATAAAAAGCTTGGAGAATTTGAAGGGGTGATAGCAAAACTTGATGATGAAGTCTTGATAAAGTCACATCGTGATGCAGTGAAAGCAGCCTTACTGATTGATTGCATTTGGTTTAAGAATGGTCGTTTAATGCCAGCAGTAATGGAGATTGAGCATTCGACTGGTGTAACGAGTGGATTAACAAGAATGAAAAACTTCTATGACAAATTTCCTCCTTTTCCGACTCGTTACGTTGTTGTTGCTCCAGATGAAGATAGAAAGAAGGTAGTTCAGGAGGCAAACAAACCGCAATTTTCAGAATTAGAAACTAAGTTCTTTCCATATTCGGCAGTTGAAGAATTATATGCACTCTGTCAAAAAAGAAAGCTTAGGGGTGTGACAGAAGATTTTCTTGATTGTTATATGGAAACAATTGTGAATTAATGCCGACCCTTCGCAACCATACACATTGCCAAGTTACTCAAAAACCTCATCTACGACCAAAACTTGTCAAAGAGTATGGCTGCCAACGTGCTGGGAGGAATCGGAGAATAAAGCACTAAAACACAACAATATGTATAATTCATAAGGGTTAAGAGGTTTTCGAATGGTATCACCCGCATCAATTTTGAGTGGTAACTAGCTAAGTTTGAAGTCCGCAATCCCTCACGAAATTATACACTCAACGTTAATAAACATTTTCCGCAATAAGAAATTTCGAACCATTAAATATAGATTGGAGAAAATACCTTGCCGGTCATCGACTCCAACACAATTGGACAAAGAAAAATATTAGGCCTATCCTTTTTTTACTTCAGTACAAAATATGTTGTAAAAATCCACTATATGTTTTATATTAAGCTTTAAGTAAGCTAATTTTACTTAAAATTATTTCATGGACAGAATTGATGTTTTAGGTGATGATTACGACCGCTATAAATTATTTACTCAGGATTTATTAGCAGAAACTGATGATGCTGAACTACAAGAAATAGTTAAACAAGCTGCCAAAGAGTTAAATACTCCAATGAGTCTGGTAAGCCTAATATTAGACCAGATTCAATTTTTTAAAGCTTCTACGGGACTGCCTAACATTCTTGAAACCTCCAGAGGAACGCATAGAGATTTATCCTTTTGTCAATTTGTAGTGCGTGATGAGCAGGTTTTTGAAGTAAATAACGCCTCTGAGGATCCAAGAATCCCACAACATGTAGCGAAGGAATTTAATATTAATTCTTATCTAGGGGTTCCTATAAAAATAGATGACATTGTGATAGGCTCGCTATGCGTCTTGGATACTAAAAACAGGAACTTCAGCCAGAAAGAACGGACAATGCTTAAAAAATTGTCTGAAAGAGTAAATGAAAGATTAGAAGCCCTCACCAAAAGTAGGAAACAAACTAAATTAGACCTCACCTTCAGAACATTAAATCCTGCTTTTAAAGAAATCTCCGATTCCATCAGACCAATTCAAAAGCTTGTAGATTCAGGCCATTCGCATATCGCTACCATACGGTCATTCTTAAACATTGCTAATCAGTTCATTTCTGTTAAGCATGAAAATTCAGAAACCATCAAAATGTCTTTAGAGGCTGCAATAGATGCTAATGAATTAATGGAAGACAGAATTCTTAATATTGAAATGAATGTACTCAATAGCATTGATAGTTTAGATGCCCTCACCAACCTACTTGAAGATTTTTCAGGCTCTGAATTAGCAAAAATTTTAATCTCAGCTCAAGACCTGACACGTAATGCCACAAAAGCAGTTGGCGGTTTTCCTATGCCCGATATAGACGAGGAGACCATTATTCATGTCAAAGCTAACCTTGCTATTGCCTTAATTTCGAATGGCTTGCTGATGATTTCGGCAGAACTAAACCATTTTAACGCTCGTTCCGGAATACAGCTTAATGTGAATGAAAGAAGTGACTTTATTGATTTAGAATTCACCTCTCAAGACATGACAGAAGAAAGTGCTGAGAAATTATTTTATCAACTTAATTTGTTGGTTGGAACTGACCAACCCTCAATTTTACTAACTAAAGGAAATAATGGCATTACCATTAGTTTTAAAACTATCACCGCTAACCCTTAACAAATTCTTTAGAATATCAATTTCAAAGCATCCGCTTTATCCCTTCACAACCGCTCCTCAAAAACCTACTCACTATATCCCGAAAATTCACTATATTTCAATTATAATTAACCATTTAATCTATGAAAAAATATAGCATACTTTCATTGCTGATAGGCTTATTGGCCTTCACTTTTGGCGCTTTTGCCCAAGAGGAAGAAAAAGCCGACAGCACTAAAAAAGCCACAAAGGAACTACCGCTCGAGCCGGAAAGAACAATTGAATTCAATACCAAAGAAGGCACATGGCTTTCGGTAGATGTCAGTCCTGATGGGCAAAACATCATTTTTGATATGATGGGCGACCTTTACACCATTCCAATTTCGGGTGGAAAAGCCACCAAAGTCACAGAAGGAATGCCTTATGATGTACATCCTCGTTTCAGTCCGGATGGGAAATCCATTGTTTTTATATCCGATAAAAGCGGTTCAGACAACATCTGGACTATGGATTTGGAGTCAGAGGAGATGACTCAAATCACCAAAGATAACAATCAAAATTACTTCTCTGCCGATTGGACTCCAGATGGGGAATATATTGTAGGCGCTAAAGGAAGAAGAAATATCAAACTGCACATTTACCATAAAGAAGGGGGCTCTGGTGCGCAGTTAATCGATAAGCCAGATAATTTGAAAACCACAGACCCTGCCATCAGCCCTGATGGAAAATTGGTGTATTTTTCAAAGAGAAATTCTGCTTGGAACTATAATGCACAATTTCCACAGTATCAAATTGGTACATACGATATGGAAGATGGCGATATGGCCACCATCACTTCACGCTACGGTTCTGCTTTTACCCCTACCCTTTCTCCTGATGGAAAATGGTTGGTTTATGGAACGCGCTTTGAAACTGAAACCGGTTTAGTAAGAAGAAATTTAAAAACCGGTGATGAAGAATGGTTAGCTTATCCGGTACAGAGAGATGAGCAAGAATCTATCGCTCCTTTAGGCGTTTATCCTGCTATGTCATTCACTCCTGATAGCAAATTTTTAATCGCCACTTATGGGGGTAAAATCCACAAAATTGACATCAATGCCAAAACGGCTTCTGAAATTCCATTTGAGGTAGATTTGAAATTGGAATTGGGCCCAAGATTGAAATTCGAATATCCTATTTCAGATGCTAAAGAAGCTTTTGTGACGCAAATAAGAGATGGTGTACCGTCTCCTGATGGAACCCAATTAGCCTTTACCGCTTTAAACAGATTGTATGTTATGGATTTGCCTAATGGTGAACCAAAAAGATTGACAAAGTATAATTTCACTGAAGCGATGCCGGCTTGGTCTCCTGATGGTACTCAAATTGTTTTCTCAACTTGGGAAGAAAAAGAAGGCGGTCATTTATACAAAATCAATTCTAATGGCAGAGGCAAAGCTGTGAAGCTGACACAAAACCCAGCGCTATACCTTGATCCTGAATGGTCATATAATCAAAATAGAATTGTATTTAACAGAGGAGCCAATCAGGTGTATAAAGATGCAATTGACCCATTTGGTTCTTTAATGATGGAAGATTTGGCCTGGATTTCAGCTGAAGGTGGAAAAGTAAATCTGATTGACAAAGCAAAAGGAAGAAGCACTCCTCATTTCTCAAAAGTAGAGGATCGAATCTATTTGAACCACAGCTCTAAAGGATTAATCTCGATAAGATGGGATGGAACAGATGAAAAAGAGCATTTGCAATTGACAGGAATCACTACTTATGGCTCATCTATCGACATGATTCATGCTCACGATGGTTCTCACAATATTTTACCGGGTGATGAGAAAGCATGGAAAGAAAATAATAAAGCTTCGAAACCATCGGAAATTAGAATTTCACCAGATGGAGAAACGGCTTTAGCAAAAATCAATAATGATGTGTATTCGGTGACCATCCCTAAATATGGTCAGACTCCTAAAATCTCATTAGCGAAAGCAGATAATGCCGCTTTCCCTGCTATGAAATTAACAGTTATGGGAGGCGAATTTCCTGCTTGGTCTGGTGACAGCAAAAAAATACATTGGTCACTAGGCGCCAGTCATTTCATTTATGATTTAGCTGCAGGTAAAGCTTATGCAGATAGCGTAGCCACTGCTAAAAAAGAAGCCGAGAAAAAGAAGGAGGAAGAAAAGAAAGAAGATAAAGATTCTGAGGAAGACCAAGAAGAAGAGGACAAGGAAGAAAAAGCAGATGAGAAAAAAGACAAAGAAGAGAAAGAGGAAGGCTTCACGGCTAAAGAGATAAAAGTAAAAGTAGCTTACGAAAAAGATATTCCAGAAGGTACTATCCTTTTAAAAGGTGCAAGAATCATCACTATGTCTGATCAGGGTGTAATTGAAAATGGCGATATCTTAATTGAAAACAACCGCATTAAAGCTGTTGGAGAAAGTGGTAGTTTAGAAGTTCCAAAAGGAGCTAAAACCATTGATGCTGGTGGTAAAACCATCACTCCTGGCTTTGTTGATACTCACGCACATATGTGGCCTAATTGGGGATTACACAAAAATCAGGTTTGGATTTATTCCGCCAATTTAGCTTATGGAGTAACCACCACTCGTGATCCACAAACGGCTACTACGGATGTTTTGACTTACGCTGACATGGTGAATTCAGGGATGATTCATGGACCTAGAGTGTACAGCACTGGTCCTGGTGTTGGCTACTGGATGTATAAAATCAAATCTTTGGAGCATGCTAAAGAAGTATTGAAGCAGTACAGCGAATATTATGATACAAAAAGTATTAAAATGTATTTGGTAGGAAATCGACAGCAGCGCCAGTGGATTATCATGGCAGCAAAGGAATTGGAATTGATGCCAACCACTGAAGGTGGATTAGATTACAAACTGAACATGACGCAATTACTAGATGGCTACCCAGGACATGAGCACAGTTTACCGATTGTAGGCATTTACAAAGATGCCGTTCAAACTATTGCAGAATCTAAAATGGCAGTTACCCCTACCCTTTTGGTTTCTTATGGTGGTCCATGGGCGGAAGAGTTTTATTATGCAACAGAAGATGTTTATCACGATAAAAAGCTTCAATATTTTACTCCTTATGAGGAATTAGCTCAGAAATCTAGAAGAAGAGGTGCCTGGTTTATGGAAGAGGAACACGTATTCCCAAAGCATGCTAAATTCATGAAAGATTTAGTAGAAGCAGATGGTATTGGCGGAGTGGGTAGCCACGGACAACTGCAAGGTTTAGGCTATCACTGGGAATTATGGTCTGTTGCCAGCGGAGGCATGAACAATATAGATGCCTTGAGAACTGCCACCATTTTAGGAGCAGAAGCACTAGGACTAGAAGGTGATTTAGGAAGTATTGAAGAAGGTAAATTAGCTGATTTATTGATTATGGATGAAAATCCACTGGAAGAAATCAGAAATACCAATACCTTAATTTATGTGATCAAAAATGGTAGAGTTTATGATGCGGATACATTGGATGAAGTAGCCCCAAATGAGAAAGACGCTGAACCATTTGAATGGCAAACTAAACGGCCTGAGAATGTTCCGGGTGTTCAGAAGAATTAAGATCTGATCTTAAAATAAATACAAAAAGGGATACTGGTTTTAGGCTAGAATCCCTTTTTTTGTGGTTATTATACATACTAATCTAAAACGATTAAGAAAGTACTGCAGAAAACTGATCCGTCCCTTTCCCGGCAGAAACTTCATTTGAATTCAACACCTTAAAAATCATCACGAGCATCAATATTTCAAATACAGTTAAGGTAAAGAGCGCAGGAATTGCCATTATAACACTTACAAATCCTAGACCTGTAACAATACCAAAAATTCCGGTGACAAGTGAAAGTGTGCCTAGTGATTTTTGCCTTAAAGCAAAAGCTGTCCCTAATAATAAATAGCCAATTCCGAAGATCACACTTCTCATGATCAATAGTGTTTCTACTGATAGATAGCCTGAATAAAACACGGCTATATCATTAATATTACTAATCAATATAAGTGCTATCATAAATAAAGCACTAATCTTTAAAAAATCATCATTTAATGCTTTCCCAATTAAAAAGAAGGAATAGTAAAAGACAGCGAATGAAAGTATCACTCCAATTTTCACAAGGCTATAATTCAAGCCAGAAATATCGCTGATACTTTCATCGTAGAATCCAATCTCCATAAAGCCTTCCACAAAAGAAAGGCATAAATAAATAATCCCTATAATTGCGCCCCACTTCAAGAATGACCTTTTACTTTCCAGTAAAACTGATAATTGATTTTTCTGCTCTTCTTTTAAATTAAGTTCAGAAAAGTCCACCTTGAGCACTTCCAAGATTGATTTCACTGTATAGCTTCTTGGTAATACCTCACCCGCTTCAATTCTTTGAAGGGTACGAACATTTAAATTACATTTTTCTACAAGCTCTTCTTGCGTAAGTCCTTGTGCCTTTCTCCAATTTTGGATTTTATGGCCTAATTCAGGTTGTTTCATGTTATACATTGTTTTGTTGACCATGGCAAGTAGCTTTTTTAAACCTTAAAATAAAACGAATTAAAATGGATTATAGCCGACATTAACCCGACAATCGGCTTTTAAGGTCAATTTAAACATTTTCTTCTATTCAGTCAGAATATTTCTCTACTCTAATTTAAAAAAACAGTATCTTTAAAGAATCATATTTTCAATGGAATATTTTTAATGAGTACTACTACTTTTAATTTTGAAAGATTTTTTGAACTCACCACTGATTTAGTCTGCATTGCTAGTTATGATGGCTATTTTAAAAAAGTAAATTCTGCCGTTTCCAAGACGCTAGGATATTCATTTGAAGAATTGTATTCAACACCAATCAATGATTTTGTTCATCCTGATGACCAAAATACTACTGCCTCAGCACGGAAAAATCTGACCAAAGCCAACGATCTACATTATTTTGAAAACCGATATATTACCAAAAAAGGTAAAATTGTCTGGTTAGCCTGGACTTCTATTCCTTCAGAAGAAGATAAAGTGATATTTGCCATTGCAAAAGATATTTCACACAAGAAAAGACTTGAAGCAGAAAGAAATATGCAGTTGGCAGAACTTTCGAAAAGCAATAAAAATTTTGAGCAAATTAATTATAAAACTTCCCATGATTTAAGATCTCCTGTCAATAATCTGAATTCAATCATAGCGATGATTGATATGGACAAAATTCCAGATGATAAAAACAAAAAACTGATTAACCTAATAAAGAATGGAGTTGATCAATTGAAAGAGAAAATGAATTTTTATATTAATTCACTCATCGAAAATAACAGCCGTGAGATACAAGTAGAGGAAATTTCATTTCAAGAAAGTCTCAATTCCGTACTTGAATCCATCAATAATTTGGTTAGTAAATCTGGTGCTAATTTTATAATTGATTTTAAATATTGCCCTGCAGTTGAATTTAACAGGGATTATTTAGAAAGTATATTTCTAAATCTCATCACTAATAGCATCAAATATACTGCACCCGAAAAAACTCCTGAAATAAAGATTAAAACTCAGGATTTAACTTCTAAAATCGAACTGACTTACGAAGATAACGGAATGGGTTTTGACATAGAAAAAGTGAAAGATCGCATTTTTGGTTTGCATCAAACTTTTCATCATAATGAAGATAGCAAGGGAATTGGACTATATTTGGTTCACACCCATGTTACCAGCCTAGGTGGAGACATTAAAGTTGAAAGTGAAGTAAATAAAGGAACGAAGTTTACAATTACTTTTAATAAGAGATTGAGGTGAGGGGTTATTGATATCTTTCGATAGTTTATATACCTAAAATATAACTACTAAATTTAATCCGAGCGTCATCCCTGCGCAGGCAGGGATCTTATAATTTTAACCTTTGGTTAAAATATAAAGAATGTCTTTTGAGATGCAGAATGTACATCTGATTAATGAATTGGCAAATGATAATTTATTGAAACTTCGTTTCAATAAGACAAGATCCCTGCCTCCGCAGGGATGACGCACAGAAAATAGCAAGCAGCTATGCAAAATTTCTTCTTCAATGAATGCCTATCTATTTAAACAAATCATATAACATCAAATTCACGAATAGATGGTGTGCCACCAACCATGGTGATAGGGAACAAAAAAGCCCTGACTCATAACTGAATCAGGGCTTTCTAAATATATTACCTTTATAAAAATCAGCTTCCGTAAATCTCCGCTAATTTCTCATGAAGTCGATCACCTCTTAAATTTTTAGCTACAATCTTGCCTTCTGGATCTAGTAATAAAGAAAATGGAATTCCATTAATTTTGTATTCTTGAACAATAGGGGTTTGCCAATATTTCAATTCTGAAACTTGAGTCCACTCTAAATTATCAGCTTCTATTGCTTTTAACCAGTCTTCACGTTTTTTATCAAGGGAAACGCCTAATATCTGGAATCCTGCATCCTTATATTTATTGTAAGCCTCCACTATATTTGGGTTCTCCTGACGGCAAGGCTTGCACCATGCGGCCCAAAAATCAACCAAAACATATTCTCCCCTAAAGTCCTTCAAACTTACTGTATCACCTTCAGGAGTTGGCATACTGAAATTAGGCGCCTGTGCCCCAACTGATATTTTAGCCATATCATCCATCTGCTTTTTGTAGAAAGAGGCCATATCTGAATTGGGATGTGCCTCAGCTATTCTATCAGCAACAGATTTCATAAACTCAAAGTCTTCATTAGGATTGAAAAAATTCATAGCCTGAATAGCCGCCAAAGAAGGCAACATGTCCTCCACTTGTTTTTTGATATTTTCCTTTTTCTTCTCTTGCATCAAAAGGAAATCATCTTGTATGTTTTTCATCTTCTCTTCATCCTTAGCATTTCTGGCGGCCATGAATTCTTTATTGATTTCCTGAACCTCCTCTTGTTGCTTTTTCATGATGTCCTGAAGCTGGGTCATATATTCCATATCTTTGGAGCCCGTAATCTCTAGCTTACCATTTCTTTCATTCCCCGCTGCTACCACATTTAAATCATCTTCATTCACAATCAAAGTGGCTACCTGTGTATTGTAAAAATTCAATTGATAAAATTCAGGTCCGGTAGTTTCAACAGTGGTTTCAAAGCTATTATTTGCATCCAAATAAAGGGTATCCACCACCTCTCTTTTACCTGCACTAATTTTTGATAAGGAAATCACTCCTTTATCCTGTGGATTTTCAACTTTACCACCAATGGTAACTCCAGCATTTCCTTCTTTCCCATTCTCACAGGAAACAAAAAATAAAGCTACGATGATAGCTAAAGCACTATTTTTCAAAATAATCTTCATATTCTATTTTAAAGTTTGTTTTAATAATTCATTTGTCTTTTTAGGATCGGCTTTACCTTTACTCCTTTTCATCACCTCCCCAACGAACAATCCTATTAATCCTTTTCTCCCAGATTTATATTCTTTCACTTTATCAGAAAGATCATTTAAAACTTCATCAATTATTGGTTGAATACTTTCAGACGAACTTTCCTGAATTAAGTTCTCCGCAATGGCAATTGATTGTGCATCAGAACCTTTATTTTCCAGCATCTTAATAAATATTTGCTGATTGGCAACCGTATTGCTGACTTTTCCTTCATCCACTAAGTGAATCAAACCCGCTAATTGCTTAGGGGAAATCGAGAAATCATCTATACTTAAATTATGCTCATTTAAATAGGATTTGACCGTTCCCATGATCCAATTTGAAGCTGATTTGTAATTTTCAGTTTCTTGACAAAGGGCATCAAAATAATTAGCTATGGCTTTTGTATCAGTAAGAACCTGAGCATCATATTCAGGAATTCCATATTCTTTCGTGAATTTATGTTGCAATTCCCGTGGTAAAGCAGGCATTTGAGCTTTGATTTCCTCAATCCAAGCCTCATCTACAATTAAGGGAGACAAATCCGGTTCTGGAAAATAACGATAGTCATTTAGTTCTTCCTTTGTTCTGAGGCTTGAGGTTGTTCCGCTAGCCGCATTAAAATCACGGGTTTCTGAAATTATAGTCTCTCCTTTTTCCAACAAAATAATTAATCTTTCTGCTTCATGCTCAATTGCCCGATGCACATTTCTAATGGAGTTCATATTTTTAACCTCCACCTTGCTACCGTATTCTTTGGCATCTTTGAGCATCACGGAAACATTGGCATCACATCTCAAGGAGCCTTCTTCCATATTGCCATCGCAAATTTCAAGATATCGCACCAGCTTTCTCACTTCTGTTAAAAAAGCATAGGCTTCATCAGCACTTCTTAAATCTGGTTCAGTTACAATCTCAATTAAAGGAACTCCAGCTCTGTTGTAATCTACCAAGGTATCAGTAGCATCTTCTGTGTGAATGGATTTACCCGCATCTTCTTCCATGTGGATTCGATTTAAGGCTATAGCTTTTTCTTCTGTTGCTCCTTTAGGTTTAATCCAAACTTTACCGCCTACGCAAATAGGGGCTTTATCTTGCGTAACTTGATAGCCTTTGGGTAAATCGGGATAGAAATAGTTTTTTCTGGCAAAAATATTTTCTTCCGTGATTTTACATTCACAAGCCAAGCCCATTTTAATGGCATAGTCCACCGCTTTTTTATTGAGCTTAGGCAAAGTGCCGGGATGCCCCAACGAAATAGGACTTATATGAGTATTTGGACTTGCCCCAAAAGCAGTTGCGTCTGAGCAAAACAATTTGCTTTCTGTAAGCAACTGCGCATGAACTTCAAGTCCGATTACTACCGTATATTGATCTCTTATAGATTTGTCTAAAGACATATTTTATAATTCTTTAGCCATATTTTTGGCTTGTGAAACTACCTCAGGCAAGCCTTCCAATTTTTTACCCCCTGCCGTGGCAAAAAAGGCTTGACCACCCCCACCACCTTGGATATTTTTAGCCAAATCTCTAATGATTTTTCCGGCATTCAAATCTTTACTTTCCACCAAATTCTCAGAAATTACGACTGAAATTTGCGGTTTTCCATCCACATTACAAGCTAAAATGGCAAATAAAGAATCCACTTCATTTTTGAGTTCAAATGATAATTTCTTCAAAGCATCAGCATTAGGCAAACTAATTTCACTGATGATGACCGTAATATCATTTTGCTTTTCAGCATTTTTGATTAATTCGTCTTTCAGCTGACCCGCTTGCTTTGACTGCTCTTTTTCCAAAGATTTTTGCAGTTCATTTTTCTCTTTCATCAACTGCTCAACTGCCTGAGCTAAATCTTTCGGGCTTTTCAATAGCGCATTTACTTGCTTTAAAATGGCTTCTTGATTCAAATTATATTCTTCAGCCTTCTCTCCCGTTACAGCCTCAATTCTTCTTATTCCCGCGGCAACGGATGTTTCTGTTGTGATTTTAAACTGACCAATGTTTCCAGTAGCCGGCACATGCACGCCACCACAAAGCTCAACAGAATAATTGGGATCGAATGTTATCATTCGGACATTATCGCCATATTTTTCCCCAAAAAGTGCCATTGCTCCTTTTGCCTTTGCTTCTTCTATCGGAATACTGCGTTCTTCCTGTTGCGGAATATTTTCCCTTATTTTCTCATTTACTCTTCGCTCTACTTTCAAAATTTCTTCATCCGTCATTTTAGAGAAATGAGAAAAATCGAAACGCAATAATTTATCAGATACCAAAGAACCCTTTTGTTGTACATGGTCACCCAAAACTTCTCTCAAGGCAGCATGCAAAAGGTGGGTAGCGGAATGATTATAAACAATTTTTCTTCTGCGATCATTATCAATTTCAGCATATACAGGAGCCTCCAATTGAGCTGGAATTTTGTCCACAAAATGCACAATCAAATCATTTTCCTTTTTGGTATCCAGAACCTTGATGGTTTCATCACCCACTTTCAATATTCCAGTATCTCCAATTTGTCCACCGCTTTCAGCATAAAAAGGCGTTTTGTCTAATACCAATTGAATTTGCTCTTTATTCTTATTTTTTACGGAGCGGTATCGTAAAATTTTTGCCTCTGCTTTCACTTCATCATACCCTACAAATTCCACATCACTTCCTTCATTCACAATTTGCCAATCGCCAGTTTCCATCTTAGCCGCATTTTTTGAGCGGTCTTTTTGCTTAGTCATTTCCTGCTCAAAACCTTTCTCATCTATAGTCAATCCATTTTCTTTGGCAATTAATGCAGTTAAATCTAAAGGGAAACCATAAGTATCGTATAATTCAAAAGCTACTGCACCTGAAATGGTGGTATTTTGATTTTCAGATAGCTCCGCTTTAATACTATCCAACCTTTTCAATCCATTTTCCAAAGTTCTCAAGAAAGCGGTTTCTTCTTCTTTGATCACTTTTTCCACTAATTCTTGTTGAGCTTTCAGTTCAGGAAAAACTTCCTCAAACTGTTTAGCTAATATTGGAACCAATTTAAAAAGGAAAGGATCTTTCAAATCAAGAAAAGTATAGCCATACCTGACCGCTCTTCTCAATATCCTTCGTATAACATACCCAGCTTTATTGTTGGATGGCAACTGTCCATCGGAAATAGAAAGGGAAATTGCTCTAATGTGATCTACAATTACACGGAAAGCAATGTCTATTTTACTAAGTTCACCATATTTTTTTCCCGATATATTGGATAACTCATCCAATAGAGGAGTGAAAACATCCGTATCGTAATTGGACTTTTTATTTTGGATGGCCATGCAGATTCGCTCAAAGCCCATACCCGTATCGATATGTTGAGCAGGCAATGCATGCAGACTTCCATCCGCTTTTCTGTTGAATTGGATAAAAACCAAATTCCAGATTTCCACCACTAATGGATGGTCATTATTTACCAAATCCTTTCCTGGGATTTTCGCTATATCTGCTTCATCTCTTAAATCAATATGAATTTCGGAAGCGGGACCACACGGCCCTGTATCACCCATTTCCCAGAAATTATCGCTTTTATCACCTTTTAAAATTCTAGCCTCATCAATATGAGACTTCCAGAAATCGTAAGCTTCTTGATCAAATGGAATATTGTCAGCTTTATCTCCTTCAAAAACGGTTACATATAATCTTTCTTTTGGCAATTTGAAAACTTCCGTGAGTAACTCCCAAGACCAAGCAATGGCTTCCTTCTTAAAATAATCTCCGAACGACCAATTGCCCAGCATTTCAAACATGGTATGATGGTAGGTATCATGCCCTACTTCTTCCAAATCGTTGTGCTTTCCGGAAACACGCAAGCATTTCTGGGTATCCGTAACTCTAGTGGCTTCCGCTTTTTTATTCCCTAAAAAATAATCTTTAAATTGGTTCATACCTGCATTGGTGAACATCAAAGTAGGATCATCTTTGATTACCATAGGGGCTGAAGGCACTATTTTGTGCTGCTTTTCTTGAAAGAAATTCAAGAACTTTTTACGTATCTCGCTGGAAGTCATGGAGTAAAGTATTTGTATTTAATGTTTTACTTTAAAAATATTTGTTTATATTTGCCTTTATCAATGAGATTTATCAAAAAATTTGATTTTTGATGAACCTTTGTGCAATTTTGCGGATTAAAGAATCCGATTACAAAATTAGAAGTTTTTAACGAGTCTAAAACGGAATGGCAAGAATTAAATACTATTACGACACCGAAACTTGCAGATATGAGCGAGTAAAGGTATCAAAGTGGGACATATTTTTAAATTTATTAGGCTTTTTGTCTGTAGCTTTAATTTTAGCGGTCGGAATTATCATTGTTTATAATTCATATTTCGACTCTCCAAAAGAGGCTCAACTCAAAAAAGAAAATAAAGAACTTCAATTCTATTATGAAATGATGGAAAAAGAAGTCAATAATGTTCAGAAGGTTTTATCGTCTTTGCAGGAGCGAGATGATGAAGTTTACAGAAACATTATGGGTGCAGAACCTATACCTTCCAGCATCAGAAGTGCAGGAGTTGGTGGTGCTGAGCGATACAAAAACATTATTGAAAGCGAATTGGAAAGAGAAAATCTTATCCTAGGCATGATGCAGGAATTGGATAAGGTTAAAAAACAAATGTACATTCAGACAAAATCTTATGATGAGATTTTAGAATTGGCAGAGAATAAGGAGGAAATGATGGCTTCCATCCCAGCTATTCAGCCAATCCCCAATAAAGAATTAAAAAGATTAGCTTCAGGATACGGCATGAGAATGCATCCTATTTTGAAAGTGGTAAGAATACACGAAGGATGTGATTTCTCTGCGCCAAGAGGTACACCAATTTATGCTACTGGTGATGGTGAAGTAACACTAGTAAGAACAACTTTCGGAGGATTCGGGAAATTGGTAGTCATAGATCATGGATTTGGCTTTGTAACCAAGTACGCTCACATGTCTTCTTTTAATGTTAAAATTGGCGATAAAGTAAAAAGAGGAGATTGCATAGGGTTTGTAGGAACTACAGGAACATCTACTGCACCTCACCTACACTATGAAATCCACAAAGATGGCAAGCCCATTAATCCTGTCCATTATTTCTATCAAGATGTATCAGATGAGGAATACGAGAAATTATTAGAATTATCATCTAGAGAAAACCAATCATTAGGATAATTTAAAAAGAAATTGAAATTTAAAAAGCAGTCGTAAGGCTGCTTTTTTTAGCCTCAAACAGCATGAATAAATCCTTTTTTACATTTTTTATAGTGCTTATCGTCCTCTCGGGCTGTAAATCCCTGCAAAAAACATCGAAGCAGGATAGCTCTAAAGCATTAGATAAGAATAACCAAGCTCAAATTGATAGCACACAAATCAAAAAGGACACGATTCAAGTTGTTATTAAAGATACCGTAAAAAGACAGGAAAAAGTAGTTATTAATATTCATCCTAAGAAAGCTGACACCATCACTCTAATTGGGGTTGGTGACATTATGATAGGCACGAACTTCCCAAATGAAGGGTATTTACCACCTGACTCTGGAAAATACATGCTTTCTTCAGTAGCTCATGTTTTAAGGGATGCCGACCTAACATTCGGTAATCAAGAAGGCGTGATCTTAAATGAGGGCGGGGAAGCTAAAAATTGCTCCGACCCATCTGTTTGTTATATTTTCCGAAGCCCTGAATATTTAGCGCAACATTATGTAGATGCAGGAATCGATATGATGAGCTTAGCCAATAATCACGCTGGAGATTTCGGGGAAACCGGCAGGGAAAATACTATGAGGGTTTTGGATAGTTTGGAAATTCATCACGCGGGGCAGTTGACTCAACCTTTTACCATTTTTGAAAAAGATAGGATTAAATATGGCTTGGTGGCCTTCTCCCCTAATAATGGAACCCAGAGTATTAATGATTTAGATGCGGCAATTGGTTTAGTTCAACATTTGGACAGCTTAACTGATATCATCATCGTCTCATTTCATGGCGGGGCAGAAGGAAAGAAATATCAACATGTAACTCGTGAAAGAGAATATTTCTATGGGGAGAATAGAGGAAATGTATATGAATTTTCGCATGCTATGATAGATGCAGGTGCTGATGTTATTTTTGGCCATGGTCCACATGTTGCAAGGGCGGTTGAAGTTTATAAAAATAGGTTTATAGCTTACAGCTTAGGTAATTTCGCCACTTATGGCAGGTTTAATTTAAGAGGTGAAAACGGCTTGGCTCCTATTGCAAAAGTTTGGATTACAGAAGATGGGAGTTTTGTAAAAGGAAAAATTATTTCTGCCTTGCAAAAAGGAGCAGGAGTACCTGAAATAGATATTAACAACGGAGCTGCACAAAAAATAAAAGAATTAACAGAAGCAGATTTTCCGGAATCAAAGATTTTAATTGACCCAGATGGGAATATTCGCTATATTCAGGATCAATTTTAATTAGTGTTCACTGAGCAATTACAAATATCACTTTAGTAATTGCCTGATATTAAGTAATAGAAGTTTAAATTTTGTGTGATTTAATTTTAGAAACTATATAATAAACTGTGCCATACAAGGAAAAAACCATAGAGAAAAAATACTACACCATTGGTGAAGTAGCCGAACAATTTGATGTTGCCACCTCCTTGATTCGATTTTGGGAGGGTGAGTTTGACATAATCAAACCCAAGAAAAACAGAAAAGGCAATAGGCAATTTACTAAAGAAGATATTGAAAATGTAAAGTTGATTTATCACTTGGTGAAAGAAAAAGGTTTTACACTTCAAGGTGCTAAAGACATGCTTAAAAACGATTCTAATGAGGTTCGGGATAAAATGGAAATGCTGGACTCATTAAGAAAAATCAGAACATTTTTAACCGAAATCAAAGAGAATATATAATAGCCAAGGCCTATGAATGCAGAGGAGAAGGCACTTTTAAGCCTGCATTTAATCCCCAAAATCGGTAATCTTACCATCAAAAACCTGATCAGTCATTGTGGCTCTGCCCAAGCAATTTTAGACCTCCCGCAATCAAAACTCCTTAAAATCCCCGGCATTGGTCAGAAAACCATTGACAATATCAAAAGCAGGGAAATAACCGACTACGCTGAAAAAGAATTTGCTTTAGCTGAAAAAAAAGGAGTAAGAATCATCAGCTATTTAGATAAAGATTACCCTTTTCGATTAAAACAAATTCCTGATGCCCCCATCCTGATTTATACTAAAGGACAATTCCCCATTGACAGAAAACAACCCACCGTTGCCGTGGTAGGTACTAGAAATGCCACGCCTTATGGTAAAAAACTAACAGAGGAAATGATTGAAAAGTTAAGCCCTCTCAAACCGATTATTTTGAGCGGTTTGGCTTATGGAATCGATATTCATGCCCATAGAGCTGCTTTAAAAAATCAACTTTCCACTTATGCTGTCATGGGTTCAGGAATCGATGTTATTTATCCCTCCGCACATCAATCTACTGCTACAGAGATGCAAAAATCAGGAGGATTAATCTCCGAACAAGCCTTTGGAACCAAACCAGATGCTTTTAATTTTCCCGCTAGAAATAGAATTATAGCCGGAATGGCAGATTTAGTGATAGTAGTTGAGGCGGCCAAAAAAGGGGGTGCCTTGATAACTGCAGAACTGGCCAACTCATACGACAGGGAAGTAGGCGCTTTTCCCGGAAGAATTGGTGACACCTATTCAGAAGGCTGTAATAAACTCATCAAACAGCATAAAGCCCATTTGGTAGAAACTGCAGATGATATTTTGTACATCATGAATTGGGAACTTGAAAACCAGGCCGCCATTCAACAAAAGGTATTGGATTTATCTTCTCTAACTGAAGAAGAGCAAAGCGTCATGAATACTTTGCTCCAAAATAATAAAGAGTTGCCGATTGACATCCTAAGCATCAAAAGCCAGATTAACCTCAATCAATTAGCTGGAATTTTACTGAACCTTGAAATGCAAGGCATTATAAAATCCTTGCCGGGGAAACGGTATCAGGTGGCTTAAATTTACTGTACAAGTAAAACTGGCACGTATCTATCAGGCTGGATCAATTTCTCAGCAACTGACCCGATCAATAAATCATCATCATCTGATTTTCCTTTAATGCCCACTACAATTAAATCAACATGATGCGTTCGGGCATAATTATAAATCACTTTATCAGATGGCTGGTCATTTGCATATTCCACCCAAGCATTTGACTTCGGTTGCTTTGTGTATTTCTCCCGAAAGTGATCCAATGCTTTTACTGCTTTCTTCCTTTCTTCCTCCACTAGTTTTTCAGATTTCTGTTTTACGAATGGAAAATAAATAGCCGGTACTTTATATACATGAAACAAGCTAAAATTTGAAACCGAATCCGGGATATATTGATTAAGGAAATTCACTGCTTTTTTAGAGTAAGCTGAAAAATCAACACACAACATCACATTATCAAAATTTGGACGTGAGGTTTCAGTCGTAAATAAAATTGATTTATCAATTAAACGGGCTATTTTGGAAGCAAATATTCCTGAACCAGGATTTATGACCTTTTTACCAAAAACACATAAACTATAATCACTGTTGTTCACCCAGTGTGTTAAATCTTCTTTTCCACCTTTAATATGGATTTTAACAGTGAAGCGATCGGTACCCAAACCTGCGTTTAAAGCCAAATCAAAAATTTCTTCTTCTAAAATTTCTTCTAAAGGTTTATCCAAATCGGGAAACTGAGAAGAAAAATCATCGGTCAGTTCTTGAAGCTCCACATAGTGAAGCAAAAGGATTTCATCTAAGCCCCAAATGGCATCCAACTGTTTTACTTGTTTGAGTACGGTTTCGTCCATTTTGGACATATCCATAAATACAATTACATTTTTCATCCCTCTTTATTTTTAGTGCTTTTTTCACTTCTTTTTCCCAAAACGGTTTTAAGCTTTTCTTGATAAGATTCGAAATCAGTTTCTTTATCTCTAGCCAAATTACGCGCATGTTCTTTCATCAATCCTTTATAAAGACTAAACATCATTAATATTAATATGAATGCAAATGGTAAGCCTGTCGTAATAGCAGCTGTTTGTAGAGCAGTCAAACCGCCACCTATTAAAAGTACTGCGGCAACTGCTCCTTCAGATACTGCCCAGAAAATTCTTTGGCCAACCGGAGCATCTAATTTACCTCCAGCAGTAATGCTATCAATCACTAAAGATCCACTATCGGAAGAAGTAACAAAGAAATTGATGACCAATATGACCCCAACTCCAGAAGCAATCCCTGTTAAAGGAAACTGCTCTAGTAAGACAAATAAACTAGTGGAGGCATTAGCCACGATTTCAGGGCCTATGTCCGCTATCCCATTCAATTGAACCCAAATACCCGTTCCTCCAAAAGCCGTCATCCAAAGGAAAGTTAATAAGGTAGGCACTAGTAAAACACCTGTTATAAATTCCTTCACAGTTCTGCCTTTTGAAACTCTGGCAATAAACATTCCGACAAATGGAGACCAACTGATCCACCAGGCCCAATAAAAGACTGTCCAGCCGTTTTGCCAGCCTCCTTCTCCATCATTAGCATAAGATTCCGTCCAGAAGCTCATGCTGAAGAAATTTTGGATATAATTACCCAAATTCTGAATATAAGAATCAAAAATAAACAAGGTAGGCCCTACGGCTATAATAAAAATCAAAAAGATTGCTCCAATTCTTATATTCAGTTCACTCAAATTTTTCACCCCTTTATCAATTCCTGAAAAGACAGAAATAGTGGCTACCAAGGTAATTCCCCCAATTAATAGCACTTGCGTAGTAACTGTATCAGGAATATCAAACAAATAAGTCAAACCAGAATTGACCTGTTTCACTCCCAAGCCAAGCGAAGTAGCCAAACCAAATAATGTAGCCAAAACGGCAATCACATCTATCACATCCCCTATCCAACCATAGATTTTATCTCCTAGGATAGGATAGAAAACAGAACGTATGGTGAGGGGTAATTTTCTGGAGAAAGCAAAAAACGCAAGAGATAAACCCACTAAAGCATAAATCCCCCAGGCATGGAGCCCCCAATGTAAAAAACTAAATTGCATAGCTTGCGATGCAGCCTCCCGAGGATTATCTACATCTTGTGGCGGAGTTAAAAAATGTGTCATAGGTTCTGCAACGCCCCAGAAAATAATTCCGATCCCCATTCCGGCACTAAAAAGCATGGCAAACCAAGCGCCACGGCTAAACTCTGGCTTAGCGTCCTTTCCTCCCAGTTTTATTTTGCCGAGTTTACTAAAACCAATGACAATACAAAAAATCAGAAACAAATTCGTTATCAAGACAAAAAACCAACCGGCATAATCAGAAATACCGCCCTGAATTTTAGCAAAAACCTTTTCCATCGGCTCTCCAACAATTAATGTGACTGCAATAAAAACCACAATCAAAATTGTTGCAGGCCAAAAAACTGGTTTATGAACATCGAAATATTTACTTAATTTATTCTTCATAGTATTTTCTTCTATTTAGAAATAATAACCAATATTTATATTAAATCGGGTGTTAATGGTGGGCTTACTAAGTGGGGCATTTATTTCTCCTTGCTCCGTAACACCAACACTTTCTTCTACATTTTCACCTCTACCGCTACTCAGGGCATTCCCTCCAAATGATTTACTTAACCAAGGTTGATTAATACCGGACGCAATATCAAAAAAGGTAAATGTATTCCCTGCTGTTACCATAAATCCCAAAATATTCTGCTGGGAATCTACAAATTTGTATTCCGTTCCCAAAATATTGAGACTACCATATTTATGCATATAGGAATAATCATCATAAAACGTGAGGCTTGAAATAGGTCCCCAATCCACTTTATATTCATAAGATAACCCTAAGGAAAAGGTTGTAGCGCTTGAGGCTACTTGATAGATATCAAATCCATAAGCCCCCATATTAACATGATTGACAGGATTCCCTGCATCATCTAAACTCTTAGGGTAATCGTAATGTGTAAATTGAAATTTAATTATGGCCTCCTCATTTAAGGAATATTGAGAATGAAGAGCAGTAGCCCAATGAGCAAAGCCATTATTTATTCTGGAATTATAAATTTCTCCAAACTGACCAGAAAGCCCCATCAGGAATTTACCTTTTTCATATTCTACCCTTGCATTTAATTGGTTTCGTTCTTTATTTCCATTATAGCCATCTTCGGGAATAACATCATAAGAATATCGAGCTGAGGGGAAACTTCCATATCCTGGCTCACTAACCCCTCTTGGCTCAGCCATTAAGAAATATGCAAAATGATAAGTCCAATTTTCATCCTTCCACCTGAACTTAATTCCGGTATCATAATCGTCCTCCAATCCAAAATAATAAGGCAAATGAAACCACCAGGAATTACCAGAAAATTCCAATTTACCAAATGGGACTTGGGTCACCCCTAGTTGCATTTGGAGTCTATCAGAGAAATCATGAAATAAAAAAGCTTTTTTGGCAAAGTGAGTGTTAAAGCCTGGATAAAAACGATATTCAAAATCAATTCCCACATTTTTGGTTTGACCTTGTGCTTCCAGCCGAAAAGTATCCCAAAAAAAACCGTTTAAATTCTCAGTGGGCAAGGGTGAAACTTTTCCCTCATAGAAAGTATAAATTGTATTAAATCTTACAGCACCGCCAACTTTAATGAAAGTAGTGTCTTTATCATCTAATAGCGCTTGAGCCTTGCTTTCATCGAAAATGAAAGTGGAAAGAAATATTATTAATAAAAATCTAATTTTCATAAAATGATTATTAGAATTAAAAAAGTGATACTATTACAATAAATAAAATGACAAATTGTTTAGATCAATATCCTAATCCAGAAAGTTTTCTGATATTAAAAGCTAAGTCAAAAATTAAGCAATCGCAAGAAAAGCAGTACTTAATAAGGTAATTAAAAGGATTTTAGCTTATTTCGTAATTCCTTAAAACAATAAAAATGCACAATATATTTTCCAATAAAAAAGCCATCATATTTGATATGGATGGGGTTATAATTGACAACATTTCCTATCATATAGAAGCCCTTAAGATATTTTTGAAACAATTCGGAAAAGAAGTGACCGATGAGGAGTTTCAAAATCATTACAATGGAAGAACTATTCAAGAAGTGATATTAGGTTTAAAACCCGAAGCTAATTCAACCGAAGTGATGCGATTGGCAGAAGAGAAGGAGAAAATATATAGAGACTTATATAGTGCCCACCTAGCCCCTACCCCCGGTTTAATGGATTTTTTACCGAAAGCCAAAAAAGCTGGGATAAAAATGGCCGTGGCCACTTCCGCAATCACTGCCAATGCAGATTTCACCTTAGATGGACTTGGAATTAGGAAATATTTTGATGCTGTAATTGACAGCACCATGGTCATCAAAGGAAAACCAGATCCACAAATCTATTTAAAAGCTGCTGAAGAATTGAATACTTTGCCTGAAAATTGCGTTGTGATGGAAGATGCATTAGCGGGTATTCAATCGGCTAAAAGTGCCGGAATGGATGTGATTGGGTTATATACTTCTTTGAAAAAGGATGAACTACCCAATGGGCTAATGATGAAAATAAAAGATTTCAATGAATTGAACAATTACTAATAATGAAAAAATACCAGAGCCTTTTAATTCTGTTTTTTCTGACAATACTTTCTGCTTTCTCACAAGAAGTAAAAATAGCCAAACTGAAATATAATGGCGGTGGGGATTGGTATGCCAACAAGACCGCACTTCCAAATTTGATTGAATTTTGCCAAGCTGAATTAAACCTCCCTATGAGCAATAAAGATTATGTAGTGGAAGTAGGCAGTAAGGAGATTTATCAATATCCTTATATTTATATGACCGGACATGGTAATGTGGTATTATCGGATGATGAAGCTCAAAATTTAAGGAATTATCTGATTGCAGGAGGATTTCTACATATAGATGACAATTATGGTTTAGACCAATTCATTAGATTAGAGATGAAAAAGGTATTTCCAGAATCGGATTTTGTAGAAATTCCATACGACCACCCTATTTATCATCAAAAATTCAAATTTGAAGATGGTCTTCCTAAAATACATGAACATGATGGAAAACCAGCTCAAGGATTTGGCATCATTTATGAAGGTAGAGTTGTTTGTTATTATTCTTATGAAAGCGATTTGGGAAACGGCTGGGAGGATCAAAGTATTCATAAAGACCCTGAAGAAGTAAGATTAAAGGCCCTAAAAATGGGAGCAAATATTATCAGCTTCGCTTTCACCCAGGATTAAAACAAATACATATTATAAATCAATTAGAAAGTTTAATTTTGCAGTCATGATGAAAACTGCTTTTCAATATATTATTATAATCCTTATTGGCATTCCCATCTTTTGGGCTTGTGAGCCTTGTGATGATTGTGGCCCTGAAAATGCTTATCCATATTTTAATTTAAGCATCCTTAATAAAACCTCTTTGGATACCTTAAATCAATACAGAAGCAGATTAAATAATGAAATAAAAGCAGTAGATGCAGAGCTAGATAAACCTGAAAATGCCCCCGTGGCAGACTCATTGAATAACCTCAAGGAAGTAAAATCAGATTCACTTGCGTTGATTAACGCATTGATTAAAACAACTAAAGAGAAAACCATTAGTATAGAATCAATTAACGGAGAAACCAACTTATTCGAAAATCGAAACGGTGGAGACAGTCTGAGCAAATTTCGAATACCCATTAATACGCTGGAAACAGCTTCAGAATACTTTTTTAAAATAGAATTTACGGATACAATACGTTTGATGAAAATTGAATATCAATTAAACGACACTACTATCAATAGTAAAATCACCAAATCGGTTAAGGATTTAAGGGTGATTGAACATCAATTTGATTCATTAAGAGGACCGTTTGGTTGCAGACCATTATCCGAATGTATAAGTAATGAGCTTGAAATATATGTTGAGATATAAATTTATATACCTTTTTCTACTCATAACAATTTTGATGAATAAAGCCTATTCACAGGATTCAACAAATGTGAATTCTGAAGAGGCCGAAATCAAGGAGAATCCGCAAAAATTTAGCATCGGTATAGCTTTCGATTACTTGAAACTACATACATTATTAATTGATCAAAGCGAAAAATGGGAAGGAGCTGTTAATTTTCGAATTATGGATAAAGTTTCGCTTATTGGTGAATATGGAATTGCGACACTAACCCCTGATGAGGCATATAAAAATTCAGCATATAAATCAGACGGTAATTACTACCGAATAGGACTAGATTATCATTTTACAGTAATCCCTAACAATTTTTTATTTTTGGGTTTAAGATATGCCCAATCTTCATTTAATGAAAATATTGCTTATGAAATTGGAAACCCTATTTTTCAAAATGAAACGGGGGAACTTAACCGAAATAATTTAACAGCTACTTGGTATGAATTTGTTCTAACCTCTGAGAAAAAAGTAAAGAGGATTCGAAAAAAAGATATTCCTGATTTTCTATCAATTGGTTTTAAATTCCGATTAAAATCATTGCAAGAGTATGATGACTTTGATGATTTTGAAGTGAAAAACATTCCAGGTTATGGCAGAACCAACATTAGTTTAAATCCTGAACTCAATCTCTATATAAAATTTAGACTACCCGTTTTTTAGCCTTACCGTGTAGGTAATTGTTGTAGAAATACCCCTTAAAATCGCAATAAATTGAAACATCTTTGCTTTTAAGAAGTTACCGTGCTATATTAAAAGACCTGTTAAAGGCAATTTTCGGATTAATTCTATAAATGAATATTCTGGTGAGTTCAAAATCACCAATAATTCGAGGCTCTTTTTAATGCTCTACTTTTTTAAATAGTTTTGCATTTCGATTAGTCAAATAGCAATAAAATTAAATCTTTAATCTAAAAGCTAATTAACTATGAGAAAAATTTACTTACGGGTAATGCTTATCTGTTTTACCCTCTCAATTTTTACTTATGAAAGCTTGCATGCACAGGAGCGTGTGGTAAGCGGTAGTGTAACGGAGGCTTCTGGTGCTGGAATTCCAGGAGCAACAGTTCTTATTAAAGGAACACAGAACGGTACTGTGACCGATTTTGAAGGAAACTACAAAATTGAAGTTGCTCAAGAAAAAGCAACGCTAGTTTTCAGTGCAATTGGTTATAAAAAGAAACAAGTCAAAGTTGGTTCCAAATCAGAAATCAATGTAGTATTGAAAGAAGATATTCAACAACTGGGTGAGGTGGTAGTAACTGCTCTAGGTGTTGAAAGGGAAGAAAAAGCATTGGGTTATTCTGTACAACAAGTGGATAGCCGGCAGGTTTCCGATGTAAAATCCAATAATCCAATGAATGCTTTGGCAGGTAAACTTTCCGGTGTTTACATCACAGGAAGTGGTAATGGACCAACTGCTTCAGCCAATGTTAATATAAGAGGTACTGCTTCTCTTTTGGGCAATAACCAACCATTATATGTGGTTAACGGGATGCCCATTACCAATGATCTATACAGTTTTGATGATGGATTGAATGGTTCAACTACCATTGATTTTGGTAATGCATCGCAAATTGTGAACTCTGATGACATCCAATCGATCAATGTATTGAAAGGACCTGCAGCATCTGCTTTGTATGGATCCAGAGCTGCGGATGGTGTTATCTTAATCGAAACAAAAACAGGAGCAGACTCAGATGGTGAATGGGGACTGGAAATCAATTCCAGTAATATGTTTGAAAGCGTATTAAAACTACCTGATTTCCAAAATGAGTTTGGTTTTGGTGGTGGCGGTAAATATAGCTACTTAGATGGTTCCAATTACATAGGCGACAATGAGTACTATGAGGCTTATGGGGAAAACTGGGGTCCAAGAATGAATGGACAAGAAATCAAGCAATTTAATTCTAATGGAGAGGCCGTTCCTTTTACCCCTGCTCCCAATAATGTTAGAAATTTTTTCAGAACAGGGTTTACCTCTATCAATAATATTGCCTTAAACAATAGCACTGAGGATGGTGATGCCAGAATTTCCTACACTAATTTGAGTAATGAAGGCATAGTTCCTAATACTAATTTGCAAAGGAATACTGTACAAATGAGTGTTGGTAGAAGATTTTTGGATGACAAATTGAAAGCTAGAGTTAATACCATGTATGTAAATTCTAGTTCAGGAAACATTCCTAATGCTGGTTATGACGAATCATCTTCAGTGATGTATGGATGGTTATGGTACCCAAGACAAGTTGAAATTGATGACTTAAGGGAATATTGGGAACCGGGTCAAGAAGGTATTCAGCAGAGATATGTAGAAGACTTGTGGGTCAATAACCCTTGGTTAATTGCTAATGAGAATACTAACTCTTTCCAAAGTAGCAGATTTATTGCCAATGCTAAATTGGAATATGAGATCAATAAAAACTTTAGTGCAAGATTTAGATATGGAGCTGATGTCTTAAATGAAGGAAGACAATACAGAAGAGCTCCTTCAACTAAAGGGGTTTTATTAGGAAGCTATAGAGAAGATGAAATTTCTTTCTATGAAACCAATGCGGAATTTTTAGTGGGTTATCACACAGATGTTGACAATTACTCTGATTTTGATATTGATGTTAAATTGGGTGGTAATATAATGCGTCAAGATGCTGACAACCTAATTGCCAATAATCCTCAATTAGAGGTTTTTGGAACAGGCCCAAGTGTTTATTCTTTAACTAATGCAAGATCGGGAGTCTTGGTTGAATCTCAGAAAACCAAAACCGGTATCAACAGTCTGTTTGGAACATTTACTTTAAGTTATTTGAATAGCATATTTTTAGATGCTTCATACAGAAATGATTGGAATAGTACATTAGTAAGTCCTATTCAAGGTATTGAAAACTCAAATTACAGTTTTGGATATCCTTCCGTTGCAGCTAGTGCGGTTTTATCAGACTTATTTGATATGCCACAGCCTTTTTCATTTGTAAAATTAAAAGGTTCTTATGCTGAAGTGGGTAATGGTGCCCCTCCTTATGCTTTTGGCAACACTTTTACTCCTCAAGCAGCTTATGGTGGTCAGGCAGCCTTTACTACAAGTAGAATAATCGCAGACCCTAATCTAAAGAATGAGAGAACTAGAGCAACAGAAGCCGGATTTGATGTGAGGCTTGCAAAAGGAAGGTATAGAATTGATTTCACATATTACAATATGCTTAGTTTTGACCAAGTGATCCGATTGCCTATTGCAAGAACAAGTGGATATGATTTTAACTTAACAAATGGAGGTGAAATCAGAAATTCAGGTTTAGAATTGATGTTAGCAGCCAGAGTTGTTGAAAATAATGATTTCAGCTGGGATGTTACTGTAAATGCAGGGCGAAACAGAGCAGTTGTAGAGTCATTACCGGATGTAATTCAAAGCGGTAGATATTCTATTGTTGCAGATGTCTTCCCTGGAGATGAAGGTGGTGCTGATTTAGAGTACGTTGCCGAGGAAGGTAAATTATTAGGTCAACTCTATGGATTAGGTTTTCAAAGAGGTCCCGATGGAAGAGTTATTCATGAAAATGGACTTCCGTTGCAAACAGAAAATAAAGTTTCTGCAGGAAGCTTCCAGCCAGATTTAAGATTAGGGATCAATAACTCTTTTCAATATAAAAGATTAAATTTTAGTTTCCTGTTTGATGGACAAATAGGAGGTAGAATTTATAATAGATCCCACGCTTTATATAATACAAGTGGTGCTATTACTAATTATAATGACCCAAATCTTTCACTTAATTCATTAGAAGGAAGAACGATTTATTCAGTATCGTATGATGCAAATGGTGACCCTGTTTACACATTAGAACAAGAAGGTGGTGTAGTTGGACCAGGTTGGAAATACGATGGTGACGGTAACTTAGTAGAAAATGATGTGGTTGTTCCAATAGGGGGTGCTAACTACACGGGTTATTTCTATAACTATTATGGAAATGGTTTCAATAGAGATAATATTGAGGCGGCAACTCATGATGCGACATACTTTAAATTAAGAGAGTTGAAAATCGGGTATGACTTACCATCTGATTTAATCAAAAACCTTGGTTTAAGTAGTGCTAGGGTATCTTTGATTGGTAGAAATCTATTATTATTCTCTGAGGTACCTACCATTGACCCGGAAACCTACTCTATTAGAAATGGAATATTTGTAAATGGTTTTGAAAGTACTCAGCTACCTTCAACCAGAAGTTATGGTGTAAATATTAACCTAAGCTTCTAAACCATTTAATGATGAAGAATTTTAAAAATATTATTGATATGAAACTCGAAAAAATAATTTTAATATTTCTCGGGATTTTCATTTTTTCTTCCTGCGAGGAGTTTGAAGAATTTAATGAAAACCCGAACGAGCCAACAGATGTAGCACCAAGTGTGCTGATGCCATCTGCCATTCGCCAAAGTGTGAATACAATGGTGAACGAATCTTTTTTGTTAGGAAACAATATCGGTCAATTGACTTCCAAAACTTTACGTACGGAGGCTGATACCTATAACTGGAATGCTTTCCCTACTTATTGGGAAGGCCTTTATGGGAGCCTCACAGATGTAAAGGGAATTGAAAGAGAATCGATAGAAGCAGGAAATGAAAGACAAGAGGCAGTAGCTGTAGTATTAAGATCGTGGATATTCGCTAGTTTGACAAATGCCTATGGTGACATCCCTTATTCTGAGGCAATAAGTGGAGATCAAAATAATCTAACTCCAGCTTATGACTCACAGCAAGCTATATATGAGGATATACTCGCTGAACTTGAAAGAGCTAATAATTTATTAGCAACTGGAAGCGGAAGTATAGAAGGGGACATCCTATATAATGGAGATGCTACCAAATGGCAGAAATTTGCTAATTCACTTCGCTTAAGACTACTCATGACTGCTGGAGATAATATTAGCAATGCTGACAGTCAATTCAATAGTATAGTATCATCAGGCAATATATTTACCTCAAATGATGATAATGCTGTTTTAGAGTATCTAAGCACTTTCCCCAATGAATTTCCACTAATCCCATTAAAAACAGGGGATTTTGATGCAGTTGCGTTAAGTGAAACTTCCTTGACTGTAATGAATAGTTATGGAGATCCTAGATTATCTAGATATGCTAGGCCTGATAATGACGATTACGACAACCCTGAATTTTCAGGTGCAGTCAGTGGTGCTGGTTCATGTGGAAAGTCAGGTTCTAGATTAGGAGCCGCCTATTATAATGACCCTGCTCAAACTACTGCCGAGCAATTAGGAATTGGCAATGCAGATGGTATCATTATGACTTACTCAGAAGTAGAATTCCTATTAGCAGAAGCATCTGCAAAGGGTTGGATTGGTGATGATATTGAAACTCACTACCAAGCAGGAATAGAAGCTTCGATGGATTATTACCAAGTAAATTATGCTCCATTCGGCTACACGGATTTTGATGATTATTACAACAATTCAGGTGTGGCTTACGATGCTGTTACTGATATTTGGGAGCAAAAATGGCTATCATTATATTTCACAGGTCTGGAACCATTTTATGAGGTAAGAAGATGGTATGTAGAGAGTGGAATGAACTTTGATGGCATTCCATTTTTGGATGCCCCTTGTGATAATCTAAACAATAATAATTTACCTATGAGGTTTAGATACCCAGGACAAGAGCAGTCTTTGAATGCTGCTAATTATAATGATGAAATCGATAGATTGGGAGGATCCAATGACATCAATGCATCAATTTGGCTCGTAGAATAAAATAGACATATATCAACTACTGGAAAGCTCTGTTGGATTATTCAGCAGAGCTTTTTTGTTTATATTAAGTGTATATATATGAAACTTCAAGGCGAAAAGACAGTTTTATATATATGGAGACAAAGAAAAAAACCAATATGGAATTCAAATTCATTTATGATAGCAACCAAATAAAAGAAAGAGAAGCTTATGGATATGCCAAATCTTTAGATCAGCATTATATAAATGCTATAGACCTTAGTAAGGAAACTTTGACTGAAAGACAATGGGCAGAAATAGCACAAAAGCTTAATGTCACTATTCAAGATTTAATAGATGAAAATAATGACTATTATCAAGATGAGCTAAAAGGCAAGGAATTTGATGAACACGACCTGTTACAATTAATAAAAGACCATCCTCAAATCATCAAAACTCCCATAATTGATTCGGAGAAGCATGCAAAATTCATTAAATCCCCTTATGATTTTAATGAAATGGATATGGCATTCAATGAAATTAAAAAGCATTTGGCCAATAAAGGAGAAAGTGATGATTAAGATTCTCTAAATTGAGTTGGAATTAAAATCAATCTTAAACGAGCTCTATACTACATTTCGATCCCGATTATTCGGGATTATTCTTCTCAATAAAAACAATTATTAAAAATCTCAATATGGAGATTATTATGATATGCCGGAAAAGTTAATAGGCTGATAAGACCTGTAAGCTTTCCATGAGTTGAAATACCAAAAACATTTTGTTTTAATTATTCATTTCCCATACTAGCCTTTCAGGTTTGTATAAAATGAAAAATAATACTAAAGAGGGCTAAGACTTTTTAAAAATATCTTAATGCTTAATTATCCGGTTTAAATTGTCTCGTTTTATGGGAAAAGTCGCTTTATTGATTGAAAGCAACAGCCTTTAAAACATATAAGCTAAACTCATATTAACCCCCATGAATGCAGGCATACTATTAAAAGTAGCCTCATCTATTGTAATGTTAGAAAGTGCTTTTTTATATGTCGGCATAACACTTAATGAATATTTGTCAGCAAATGGATAACTTACTTCCACACCGGCTATGCTACTTGCAAAGAAGTTTCTATATGATTTTCTGTCATTTTGATTAAATTTTATTTCGTTGATTTGATCACTTCCACCTTTCAAAGTATTTCTGATTATAAAATCACCCGATATACCACCTACTAATGAAACATCAAATTTTCTATCAATTACTTTATATGAAGCCATTAAAGGAACAGTTAAAATGTGAAAATCATTATACAATTCATATTCGGAAGTAACATTTACCACCCTGCCATCTGATATTTCCGTTGAACTGCTCGCCCCATGAAATGGATATAGCTTATCACTGTTTCTGTCTCTTAAAACCGTACTACTTAAGGAAGTAGATCGATAAGCGCCATATTGCAAACCCGATTTAATATTCCATTTTTCATTAAGAATTACACCAAAATTCAAGCCTAATGTAAATGAAATATTGCCTTGCATAGGTGCAGAACTTAAGTTTTCAACTGTCTCTCTTTCTTGATTTAGATTAAAATTTGCATCATCACCTGTTGTTCTTCCTGTTGTCCCAGCGTTATTGAGTGTAGAAACTGTAGAAAATAATGGGGTTTCAGTTATTTCGGAATTAGGGTTGAAACTTCCAGATCCGATATTTACATTCGTATTCCAAGCTAGGTTTGATTTCTCCTTTGGTTTTTCCAAACTACTAACTGCAAAATAGGATACTTCTTCCACTTCAACTGCTAATTTAGGAAATTCGACCATGGATGGGGCAACACCCTCAATCTTTGAAATTAAAAATTCCGAATCTCTTTCAATTGGCTTATCAATTATGGCCGGAGTCTTAATTTTTTCTATTGCCGAAAATTTATTGCTTGAATTTTGACTATCACCATCTATTAGGGCAACAGCATTTCCACGGACATTATTATTTTCAATAAAATCTTTTTTATCGCTTTCTTTTAATTCAGGTTTAGTCAATAATACATCATTGTTACTGACAAAATTTTGTATGTTATTTTCTTTTAGCTCAACAGGAGCCAAAGTAGAATCCTGATTTACATTAAAAGTATAATCTTGCAAATTAAAATAGATAGATATTAAAGCAATGAAAATTACTGCTGCAGCAAGATTTCTGTAGAAAGCTGCCCTTTTTTGCATTTTCTTATTATCCTGCTTGAGCAGTTCGGCTTCAATTCCTTCCCATACATTATTGCCAGGCTGAACTTCAGCATGGTCAAATTTTCTGCGAATTGAATCGTTAAATTTATCTTTATTGAAATCTTTCATTCCCCCACTTACTTTGTTTTTCTAATTGTTCCATTAATATTTTTCTTGCTCTTGCATATTGGGATTTTGAAGTCCCTACACTAATTTCGAGCATTTCGGCTATTTCTTTATGTTGATAACCCTCTACCGCATACAGGTTAAAAATGACTTGACAACCGGTAGGTAAATCTTGAATTAAATCCATTAAATCCTCAACTGCCAGATTATCTACCGAAAGAGAATTAATCCCTTCTCTAATCTCTTCTACGTCAACCATAGGGTAGAGATACAACTTACTCCTCTGATGGTTTAGGGCAGTATTGATAATGATTCTCTTGATCCAATATCCAAGACTAGAATCACCTCTAAATTTCTCTATGTTTTCAAATACTTTAATAAACCCTTCTTGCAATATATCCTCGGCCTCTAAGGTTGATTTTGAATAACGTAATGCTACGGCCATCATTCCTGAGGAAAATTGCTGATAGAGTTCATATTGACTCTTTCTGTCGCCCTTCTGGCAACCTTTTATAAGTTCTTTGGTTCTAGGCATGACAAAAACCTTAAGGATTCTGTTTATATTAGACCCAAATTACAAATTAAAGGTTGGAATGAAACATTATTTAAATATTTTAATTACATTTTTAATTATTATAAGTACACAAATCAGCTGTGTACCTGTGCAATCGACTGGAAACAACACTTCCAAACCAACACGATATTACCCAGATTTATCATTCGAAAATAAAAGTTATCAAGAAAGAATAAATACTGTTCAATTAATTCTTTTTAAGGGAAATAGGATGGCTTCCACCCATAATCCTGTAATGGAACTTGGGAAAAACGATCGTCTCCTCTTAACATTTGATGATATAAATGACCAACAACAGCAATATTTTGCGAAAATAATCCACTGTAATAAAGACTGGACAGCTAAAAGCAATATTCAAGCCATGGATTATCTGGAAGAATTCAATCAATTCCCAATAAGAGAATTTGAGTTTTCTTTTGATACCAAACTAGGCTATATTCACTATGAATGGCAGGTTCCTAATGCTAAGCTATCAGGTAATTATTTAATTATAGTTTATCAAAACAATAATGAAGATGATATTATCTTAAGTGAACGATTTATGGTTCATGAAAATAAAGCAGGTATCAATTATAAAATGTCAGTTTCAAATGTGGTGACCAAAAGAAGGACTCATCAAGAATTGGAATTCGAAGTCATGCTCAATAAAATAAATATTGTCAATACAGGATCCGACATTTATCCTGTACTTAGGCAAAATTATAATTGGTTATTTGCTAAGGAAGCACCAAAGCCTTTACAAATTTCTGATGGCAACAAGCGTTTAACTTATAAATTTTATAATGGTGAATTAAATTTTCCGGGCAATAACGAGTTCAGATTTTTCGATATTTCTACTGTTAATTTTAAGGGAAATGGAGTAGCCAATATTAATAAGGAAACAAAACCCATAACCACTACCTTAAGAATTGATGGACCGAGGGCTTCGGAAGCCTACAGGGAATGGGAGGATAGAAATGGAACATTTGTAATTGGCAATAGGGAAAGACAAAACACGCCTTTAGTTTCCGACTATTTTTTAACAGAATTCAAATTAAAGGCACCACAGGAAACTGGAGATATTTATATAGTTGGCGAATTCAATAATTGGCAATTGAGCAACAAAAACAGGATGAAATATAATACTAATACAGGCATTTATCAAAACAGCTTTTTGTTAAAACAAGGCTATTACGAATATTTTTATTTTGTTGAGGATCAGACAAATAATTCAATAGAAGGTAGTCATTTCCAAACTGAAAACAATTATGACATATTGATTTATTATAGTAGCCCTCAAATAAGATATGACAGATTAATAGGATATACCGAATTTAATTCTCGAGCTGCCCAGTAAAATAGGGCACAGTTTGGCTACCAGGCGTAACTTCGGCTAAATCAAGCATTCCAAATCCTTTATCGTTGAATAAACCCAGTCCATTTTCAAATAAAAATTGATGTAAAGCTGGAGAAGCCTTTAAGGTAAAAGGGAAAGTGTATCCCCTAACCTCATAAGGAATGTCCTGATCAAATATTGGATATACCCTTGAATATTTTTTACCTCTATCCTCAAGCTTTTTTAAGTAGCTACTGTCTGGATAGAATTCAAAGCCCCCAAAATCATTGAGTTCATTCTTCTCTAAGAGTGCAGTTCGTAATTGATCTGCAAAGTCATTTGAATCAGGGTGAATAAATTTCTTGCCTGAATCACTTGAAAATTCGGGTGTTAATAATATAATGGGTGAAATACATATATATTTCGTTTCCTCTTGAAATTCGATTTCGTTTTCAAGTTCTACAGCGTGAGGGATAATAGACAACCCATTCAATTTTACCTCTGGAAGACTAAAAAGAACTTCAATAATGGAGTCAATAAAATCTTTGTTCGAACAAGAAAAGACAACCGTTATTTTAGAACTATAAAAATGAAGACCGGATTTACTTACAGTTGTCTGACCTTTTAAACCAGAAAAGTTATAATGTTTAAAATTAAAAAATTCATCCCTACCACACTTTTTAATTAAGCCTTTAAAAAATCTGAATAAGTAATATTGGTGATGAAAGGGAACTGTAGCCCCTTTTTCCTTATTTTTAAAAATTAATCTAACTCTCACGACCTTCTTTTATTTTCTAAGACCAATCGTGATATAAAATTGTTTTAAAATTTCTAAGAAAATTTACACATTAAACCTGAAATGCATAATATCCCCATCCTTTACAACATATTCTTTTCCTTCAATTGATATTTTACCTGCTTCTTTACAAGCCTGTTCGGTTTTATACTTTTGATAATCATCCAATTTGATGACCTCTGCTTTAATAAATCCTTTTTCAAAATCAGTGTGGATTACCCCGGCCGCTTGAGGTGCTTTCCAACCTTTTTTGATGGTCCAAGCTTTCACTTCTTGTTTCCCTGCGGTGAAATATGTAATTAAATCCAAAATAGAGTAAGATGCTCTTATTAATTTATTCAAGCCCGATTCTTTTAATCCATACTCGTCCAGAAACATGGCTTTTTCCTCGGCATCATCAAATTCTGCAATTTGAGCTTCAATTGCAGCACTGACAATAATCACTTCCGCCTCCTCATCTTTCACATATTCCTTAAATTTTTTAACCCATTCATTACCCTCTACAGCTGCCGATTCTTCTACATTCGTTACATAGATCACAGGTTTATCGGTCAATAACATTAAATCTCTGACCGGTTCTTTCTCTTCTTTACTTAATTTTAGTGTCCTAGCGTTTTTTCCATCTTCCAAAACAGCTTTATACTGATTCAAAACAGACAACTCTTTTTTGGCATTGGCATCACCAGACCTTGCGATTTTCTCAGTTTTCTGAATTTTCTTTTCAACAGAGTCCAAATCTTTTAATTGAAGCTCCGTATCTATAATATCTTTATCTGCAATAGGATTAACCCGACCAGACACATGAGTAACATTATCATCTTCAAAACACCTCACAACATGCACAATGGCATCTACTTCCCTAATATTACCCAAGAATTTATTTCCTAAACCTTCTCCTTTACTAGCACCTTCTACCAGTCCGGCTATGTCCACAAATTCAATAATAGTGGGTACTACCTTTTCTGGATTGACCAATTCTTCAAGGATTTCCAACCTTTCATCCGGAACACTGATGACGCCCACATTAGGATCTATCGTGCAAAAAGGAAAATTAGCCGCTTCTGCTTTGGCATTTGAAAGTGCATTAAACAAAGTTGATTTACCTACATTCGGTAAGCCAACAATCCCACATTGTAATCCCATGAAAATAAATTATTTAATTCTGAAATATTTTATATTGCTTATATCCTTGGTAAAGTTCAATTAAGACTACTCTTATAACTGTATAAACGGGTATTGCGGCAATCATGCCTAATACCCCTGCCAAAGATGCGCCTGCAAAGATAATAACAAAAATTTCTAATGGATGTGCTTTTACACTTTTTGAAAAAATTAAAGGTTGCAGTAAAATATTATCTGTAATCTGAACCACGGCAAATACAGATACAATTTTTATTACCAAAAAGAAAAGTTCATTATTAAATTCAAATATACCGCCAGTAGTTACGCCAACGATAATGCCGAAAGTAGCCCCCAAAATAGGTCCGGCATAAGGTATTAGATTTGCAACGGCCGCAAAAACAGCAATCGTGACTGCATATTTAATTCCAAAAATACTTAGGCCGACCGATGCAATTGTGAAAATAGAAACCATTTGAAAAAGCAGGCCTAATAAATAATTTGAAAGTAACTTTTCAATCTTATAAATTGCCCCTATAGATACTTCAAAATATTTATTGGGAATTAATTGAATAAATTTTCTCCGAGCCAAGCCCTTCTCATAAAGCAGAAAAAAAGTAATAAAAACCACCGCCAAAATAGCAACAAAAATACTTCCCGTAATGGAAATGAAGTTATTGAGAATGTAGCTAAAGTCAACTGTTTGTGTGAAGTTGAGAAAACTTTCCCTTAATCTGTCAATGATAAAACCTTCTTCACCTATGTTAGGGATTGAGTCGATCAAAAATATTTCTATTGATTGGATAGGAGTGGTAATTCTACTGTATAAATTATCGTAGTTAAGCTCACTTAAAATTTGAATTTGCTCAGATACTAAAGGAATAAAAAGCCCAATAAAAAGAACAATGAACCCTATCAAAACTGAGAATGCAATGATAATGGTAACAATTTTAGGCAGTTTATATCCATAGAAATATAAACTATTTAAATATCCGACCAAGGGTCTTAAAATAGTGGATATTATTAATGATATGATGATATAAATTAATATATCAGAGAAAAGAAGGCTGATTAAATATATGATTAAAAAACCTCCTAATAAATATAAAATGGGCTTGAGTCTATTCACAACTCTAAGATAATATATATAAAAAGAAATGAAAGGAATTAAGTCCTTCCACTTCTTAACTTATCAAATTAAAAAATCAATTCTCTTTATTTCTAACCTTTAATGTTGTCTTGGCCATGCCTACTTGACCAGCTTGAGTCATTCCTTCTACTTTTACGGTAATATCCATATCCTCATCAGAAGTATAGAATTCCAAAAAATACTCACCATCCTCGTTAGTTATAATATTGGGTTCCCAATGCAAAACTGCTCTCTTGTCTGGTTTTGCATGTTCATCCTTTTTAACAGAATAATCCGGACTGTAAAACTCTCTGTATTCTTGATAGCCTTTCAATATAGTAGTGGCCGCATTTCCTGCTTCATAAGTAGTAAAATTCTCTCCTCCAGGCTTAGTATAAAAAGATAATACACCATTGGCACCTCTTACGCCAAAGATAGCAGCTGAGGCTCCTTTATATACTTCTACTGTTTGAATTTGCCTTGCTGGAATAGAATTTAGAAAATCAATCGGAACTTCTACATTATCAACTAATATCAACGGAGTTGTACTGGAATTTATGGAACCAGGCCCTCTAATTTCTATTTGCCAGTTGACAACACTACCTGATATACGAACACCCGCTATCCTTCCCCTAATTAATTCTAATGGATGTTGAGCTGTTTCACTAATTTCTAATTCTGTAACATCCAATGTGTTGTCTCCAGGCCCGAACATGTTGTTTACTTCTTCTTGTTCAGTGATTTTATCTGCCTTAACAGTTACCTCATCCAAGGTTTCGAAATCTTTTTCAAAATCATAAGCAGCATCAATCTCTTTTCTTTCTAAGGTCTTCTTTATTGACTTCCTTTGAAATTCAGACAAGGTACCAGAAACTTGACGATCAGCAGATACTAGATCAGGATAACTCTTTAATGTATCTACCGAAATCACTACATTTGGTTTATCTTTTTTATCCTTTCCCGTTAAAACTATTGCCTTCTCACCAGTAAAAAACAAATCATTGATAACATAGGTACCATCATCATTCACTTCTACCTTATTAAATATTTTGGTACTGTCCTGGATAATATAGCTAACAGAGCCTCCTTTTGCAGGTTTTTTAAATATATCAGTTTCTAGTTTACCGGAGACGGACAGTGCTTGTTCAATCTTAAATGCAAAATCAGATGCATCTGATTTTAAAATTTTTTCCCAATTATAGGAAGTGTAACCCTGAGTCATCATTAATAAATCCAAACGCTTCCATGCATCAGCATAGGTATCATTAAAATAATTCGCAGGATCTTCAACATGTCCTTTTAAATCACTAGTTAAATAAAAATAAGATTTAATATTTTCTTCTTCTTCACTGATTAAAACATCATTATTATTGGTAGCTGACAATGATAGATAACTTACTAATGCTTCTTCTTTTTGACTTGCTGTAATCTGAAGTTTTACTTTACCCCTTTTTTTATAAACATCTTTGTCATTCTCAATACTTATATCAAAAGAAGGAATTTCATTGATAAAGAATGCCCTTTCAGATAAAGGAATTCCTTTTTCATTAAAAATGGTCATATAATTTACTCCAGGTAAAAAATTACTTTTGGGAATCATTCCTGATACATCTTGACCATTCAATTCTACACTTGCAACATAAGTCGGCACACCCCTACAATGGGTCACAATAAAACACTTTTCATTGATTGCTTTTGATGATAATTTAAATCGCACATCTTTCAATTGCGGTAAATTCATCAAATAAATTGAGGCTCCCCTATTTTGAATTTTTGGCAACTCAATTTTTGTTTCAGGGTACAAATCTAATATTGCATAGTAGGTTTTATTACCTTCGGGTAAAAGTGAAAACTCACCCATTCCCAGATGCATACTTTCAAATTTAGTGAGCTCGTTATCAGCCTCATCCACTATTTTACCGCTTACATTAATGCCATATCCATCTGAATTTAAAGCCTTAAAGGCTACTCTGGATTGAACTCCTTCTAATAATGCACCACCTTCAGGATGAAAACTAATTGCAGGAACTCTCCTATTTATGTCAGTGCTTTCTTCTCCTGTTTTCTCTTCAAATAAATTAAAAATATTGAGCTCTTTTTGAAAAAAAGTTTCATCAGGTCTATTCCTCATATAATTAGTATATGCTCTCAATAAATATTTACCTGTTTCCAGATTATTAGGGAGATCAATAAAACTATTGCCAATACCATTATCAGAGTAAAATTTTATTCTATCAACCAGATTTGAATTTGGGTCAATCAGTTCTACATAAACCACCTTACTTAAAGGAGAAAACTGATTAAAATAACCAGCGGTTACATAACCTTTGATCCAAATAGTTTGACCAGATACATAATTAGATTTATCTAAATCCAGATATATTTTTTCAATCGGATTTACATCAAAGTGGTTCTTAATAGAATCTGCAATCCGTTGGGCAGAAAAATTTTGGGCATACAACAAAGTTGAGCATTGTATAAAAAATACAATGCTCAAGAAAGCTTTTAGGTACTTCACGAAAAATAATTTTAGGTTAATATTTGGTTAAACGAATAGTTCAGTTGAATATTATTGAATTAAGTTATTATCAATATATTCAAGGAGAAATGAGACATGATTTTCATTATTTAAATCAAGATCATTTTGTTTAATTTGCTTTTTTATTTCCGATTTCTTTTCAGGGGCAATATTATAGAAGTCTCTTTTACGATTCTTGAACTTATCAACTTTATCATTAATTATTAAAAAGGTTCTTTTATCATTTACGAACTTTTTGTATTCACTAGCCCCATAAGTTGCTGGCGTAACCCTAGTTTCAAGCACTTTAAATTCTTCGATTAATGAAAGATTTTCACCTTGATATATTACATTAAAGAAATCTGTTTTCTCAATTTCACCAGAAACACTAAAGCCATTTCTAAAAGTATATTTAGCTTTTTTAGACTCACCAAATTCTGAATTAAAATAGAAATCAAAACCTTTCAGGTTATAATTATCGATAATTAAAACATTCCCATCTTTTCTATATTCCACCTCATTATCATAGCCATTGAATCTGATTGGAATATCTTCAATTTTTTTTCCATCTGCAGTGTATAAAGTTCCATCCATCCAAGTATCAGTACCAAAATAATATGGTGAACCTTCAATTTTACTATACTTTTTAGTCATAATTGGCTTACCGCCCACATCAGAAACATTACTGATTTGAGAATAAGCACTAAAATTCAATAAACATACTACTGTTGCCAGTAAAACACCTGTTTTCAATAATTTCATAATTAATTGATTAAAAATTTAAGTTTGATAGATTTATTTTTCCCTGTGAACTCAATGAAATAGAGTCCTGATTTATAATTATTTACATTGATTTCTATATTATCATCAGTCAAATCAATGTTATTTTCAAGTAAGATTTTTCCTTGAAAATCAAAAATTCTAAATTTTTCGTAATTATCAAAGTTTTTTACGGTTAATATATTGTTAACTGGATTTGGAAAAACCCTGATATTAGATTCGATCCCCCTTTCATTTGATGTTACTATATATTCAAATGAATCGGAAACAATTGACTGGCATCCATCTTCGCCCTCTGCTATAAAAGCTACATTAAATACTCCAGATTCAATATTATCAGCGCTTAATATTCTAGAAGTCTCTCCTTCTACGGGAACCCCATCTTTAAACCATTGGAAATTAGCTCCAGGTACTGAAGATACAAGCCCTTGATCATTTTCAATGATACTGATTGGGCTTAAACTATTTTCTGTAATAGTAATATTTTTAGTGAATTCTACTGATTGAACTTCATTGGATACGGTAAGATTGATTTCGTAATCCCCAACTTCATCAAACCAAATAATTGGATTAGCAACATTATTTACTCCATCATACTGAATTCCATTACTGAAAGCCCAGTTGTAGTTCTCAATATCTCCGTCAGAATCATCACTTAAATAAATCAAACTGTTTACACAATTTGATGAAATGGTGAAATCAGGAAATAATAATTCCTCACAAGGTAATTCAAAGATATTTACTGAATTTGTAATAGTACCACCAGAAACAATATTTAAAACAGATTGAGAAGTAAAATGAACATTTGAAACAGATAGGTTTTCTAAGCATAACTTAGACCTAAAAGTAAATTCCAAATTCCCTAACTGATTTTCATTTGTACCTGAAATTTGTTTCGTACTACTTCCATTCAATTTAATTCCATTATGTACAATTAATGAATCTTCATTATTTATTAAAACATTAGCACCATCATTTAAATAAAGACTATCGATATCTAATTTGTTGAATATCTCAGTTTGTGAATTAGCTATCAATTTATTAAAATAGATTTTTCCAGTAAATGAACTCTCCCCTAATGTTTCAATAGTATCATTTAATTGAATAGGGAAATCAGACGTAAAATCCGCATTTTCAAGCACCCATTTATTACCACTTAGTAGCAAATTTTCTGATGAGTTAAATAGAAGACCTGTTAAACTAATATTGTTATTTTCTAATTTTAAATTAGATTCCTCAAAAATATTCAACCCATTTAAAACAATTGATTTATTATTGATGCTATATTCTCCAGAAAGTACGTTTAATTGAGAAACCTTTAGGTTAGATTCAATATTGTGCATACCTGCATTATCCAATTCAAGAGTAAGATTATCAGAACCGTCAAAATCCAGGTAAATATTGTTACTAGCATCTGGCTTAACTATTAATTTACCGTTAGATATTTTCAAATTTTCTCCAGTGGAATGAATGGCATTATTAATAGTTAGCGTATTGCCTTGCAAATCGACATTCAAAGTGTTATCGGATGTGAAAATGATATTATCCAAAACCACATCATTTGATATTGATAATAAACCTTCATTATCAAATGAATTTTCATCAATTGCCAAAGTTTTAATATTCTGTAAATCTATAGATTCACTATTTCCACCAGAATTACTTGAAAAATTTAGACCAGACTGATAATCTCCATTTCCATCAACCCAATAAACTAAATCATTTTCGATATTGGCTGAACCATAGGTTAGCGTTAGTGCATAATTTTGAGAATTGTTAACTAATTGCCCTTTGTGGCTAACAACAAGCTTATATTTCCTAACATTAGGAACTTGAAATTCAAGTTTTTCCACATTATCTAAACTATTTATTCCTTTCTTAGCGGTACCACCATAATTTTCGGGGTCCATTCTCCAAGGATAAAACTTATTTCCTGCCTCATCTTCTAAATGAACATCTAAATCATTCACCAAATGAGGTGTAGAGGAACCTAATTCGGTTACACTTCCCGGAACATCTGTCCATACTACTGTGGCGGTCAATTTTGTTTTATTGTCTGGGATTAATTCGTACTCATGAACCTCACCATTATTAAGAGTAGCTTGTGTTAAAAGTGTATCATTATTATTTCTTCCTTGAAGCACTTTGATTGCATCTATAGTATTCAACACACCCCAACCAAATTTATAATCAGGGCCAGGTCCGGCACCTGCTTCTCTACCCGTATGAATTGCCAATGATTTAAGTTGAGCAGAGGTCATAAACGTATCGGCATCTTGACGGAAATATTCTTGAATTAAGCCAAGAGAGCCAGTAACATTTGGGGCAGACATAGATGTACCGCTCAATGATGCATAACTTTCATCTCCTGAAGAAGAGGCTGAAAGAAGTCCAACACCATCACCTACTATATCTGGTTTAATTCTACCATCATTGGTTGGCCCCCAAGAACTAAAGCTACTGATTTCAGCAGAAGACGATCCTTCATAATTTTCAAAACCCGTAATTGCACCAACTGTTATAATATTTTTTGCAGAAGCCGCAGGACCTACAATATTAAATGGGCCATCTGGCGGACGTGTGCCATCACCCGTATCACTTCTATCATTACCTGCTGACCAAACTATTGTATAATAAGGTGCATTGTAAGAAATGTCGTCAATAGTTTTACTATCATTTGTATATGACCCGAATCGATTATCGTTACCATCTTCTTGTCCAAACCATTGCCAATTATTACCATTAAAACGCCACCCTAAGATAAGACCATAGGAATGATTTGATAAAATCAAACCATTGGCAGCTTCCTCAGCCATGGGCCCTAAATCATCATCAAAAGCATAGTATGAGTGTATAGTAACTTCAGGTAACATACCTTTAGCTTCAGGATTAACACCACTAGCGGCAATAGTACCTGTTACATGAGTGGCGTGATTACTATAATCTGAACCTAATTTATTTTTGATTCTACTCTGAAATTCTTGATGACTGTTTAAAACTAAACCACCGTCCCATACTCCTATTATCATATTGGCACCATGTAAAGGTAAATTCATTCCATTTTCGGATTGAATATATTCGACACCTGTGGTATGCCTTGCTTCTAAATTATGGGTGGCCATATATTGAGGATGACCATCAATTATATCAACCAATACCGCCTCATTTCCATCTTCTAATTGTATTGTTTTTTGATAATCTGACGTTTTTAAAAATTCAGAAACTCTTTCTTTACGTTCAATCGCTTTTATTTTTTCTTTTGCACTAATATCTAATAGTACATTTGGATTATATTCTTGACCCAATACTAAATTTGAAAAAATAAGTAAGAGAATAATTTGAGTAATAGTTTTTTTCATAGTATTTAAATAAATGTATGGTATTCAGATATTAAACTGAAAACCAAAAATAGTAGTTCATTTTTTAAACAAAAAAAGAGGCTAAAAAATATTAGCCTCTTTAAATTATTAATGATTAATGATTAATTCTGAACCCAAGTGATAGTTCCTGTATCACCAAATCCATTAATCCAATCATAAGTGATATCTCCATTACATGCGTCCATTAAGCCTGAAGTAATTTCATTTGTTGAACCAAATGCATCATCAACAGAACCAGTTACTTCACCAGTAGTTGTATTAACAAAAATACGAGCTGGTGTTGGGAATGTATAACCGTAACAGTCACCATACCAGTCGATATAAGTACCAGCATGGAAATCTGAAATAATATATGCATTCAATACCTCACCATTGTCCAACTCCACATTATTATCAGGATCTGCTGTCAACGTTTCAGTTGAAGTTAATCCAGAAAGTGGATTATTAGGAGGACAACCGTCTGTGGACTCCCCTGATGCTGTTGTAGAATACTCACCGCCAAGCGTTGAATAATCAAATAAATCAGGAGGACACAAACCAACTAAAGTAAGGGTAACTTCACTGTAGTCCTCCAATATATTGGCAGAGGAACTTGTTAACCTGAAAGTTAAAGTTAATGGGTTATCAGGATCCAAGTTATCATCTATTACCTCGAACTGTATTGGAGCAGTATATTCGCCACTTGGAATAGTAACAGAACCAGTAGTGATAAGGTTGTAATCAACACCTGCAACAGCAGTTGATTGATCTGCAACTACTTCAAAAGAAACATCTACTGCAGATGAACTTACTTGTCCACCATAAGAAACCGATATGGATTCTTGCACACTTTCACCATCTGGCACAACGATAATGTTTTTTGTTGTGCTTCTAGCTCCTGATGCTTCTTCAATTTCAACAAACCCTTCAATCTTATCAGTCAGTAAGGTATCTGTTCCCGGATCATCAAAACACCCCGTTAAAAATGGTGTTAGAGCCGCTATATAAAATATATATAATAACTTTTTCATATCTAATATCTATTTATTAATTATAACCTGGGTTTTGAACTAACACTCCATCACTTAACTCCAACTCAGATTGTGGTAATCGAGGTAAAATCTTGAAGTCATTATATGGTAATGGATCAACTCCAGCCGCTGCTGGTTTAGGAATGTTACGACCTAAACGTTTCAAATCAAACCATCTGTGTCCTTCTGCCATATATTCTATACGTTTTTCTCGTAACACATTGTTAACAGTAGCTGAAACACCACCTGCTAAACCTCTAGCAGCTCTAAATGCATTAAGGAAAGGATCACCAGCTCCAGGACCCAATGCCTCAGCAGCAATTAAGTAACCTTCTGACAATCTCAAAATCGGAATATTTTCTTGGAAAGGAACTGTTCCTTTATTACCCTGCCATTTAGTAAACTCCTCACCTAATGCTTCAGTATTGAATAAGCCTCTTCTAACATCACCAGCTTGAGACTCGATTTCTGCAATTAATTCATCACTTGCTGTAATAATGAACTGGCTTCCACCTGTATCATTCATTAATAAAGAATGTAAACTGTTATTTGCTCCATCAACTGAATTCCAATCTGGAATTCTTAAATCTGACTCAAATACTGATTCAGGATGAAAAGTGAAGGCTGCATCATCCCAAGAAGCAACATAATCTCCTGCTGCAACTAAGTCAGAACCATCACCTGCTATTGCTTGCTGTGCATAATTGGCTGCATCGCCATTTCTGCCCCAGTACAAATAAACTCTAGCTAATAGTAATTGAGCTGCAGTTCTGTTAGCTCTTGCAACATCTGAAGACCCTGCCGCAACAACCGGTAAATCAGCTATAGCATCTAATAAATCTTGCTCTATTTGCTCATAAATTTCAACATTAGTGGCTCTAGCTCTGTCATCTGCATTTGATAAGCCAAGAGTCGGCTCAGTTCTTAAGATAACCGATGAATTAAAACCATTCACTTCTTGTCCTGGCTCATATCCATATACTTTGGCCAAATCATGATAGAATAAAGCTCTTAAAAACTTAGCTTCAGCAACTAATACATCTCTGGTTTCTTGCTCCATTGTAACATAATCATCATCAATTGTATTGATTACAATATTACACTCATTAATCCCTATGTATCTGTTGAACCAAATATTGATTCCAGAATTTAAAGCATTTACATACTCTTGTTCATAACGACCAGTCAATTGTACCAGTTCCATGTTGTCCGCTAGGATTTCAGGACCAATCATCATGGTTTGTCCGTAATATCCAAAGTCGTTTACGCTCTCGTAAGCTGAAAACAAAACGGCTTCAAAACCTTCTGCGTCAGCTAGTACTACTTCCTGTGGCAAAGATGCTTTATTCTCTACATCAAGATCAGTACAAGATGTAAGCAGAATGCCACCCATTAAAAATATATATAATAATTTTTTCATGATATTCTTCTATTTAAAAATTATAATCCTAAGTTAATACCAGCAGAAAACTGTCTTCCAAGCGGATATGCACCGAAAGAAGATACTCCAGTTGAGTTGTTGTTAGCTACAACCTCAGGATCGATACCATCATATTTTGTCCAAGTCAAGATATTTACTCCTTGAACAAATACCCTTGCATTTCTCATATTAACTCTTTCCAAAATGCTTTTTGGAAGATCATAAGATAATGTGGCAGTTTTTAATCTTATATAAGACGCATCTGACATAAATCTATCAGTTCCTATGAAACCAAAGTTTTGAGCTACACCAGCAATAGTACCATTAGGTGTTAATTGTGGAACATTGGTTACATCACCTGGTTCTTGCCATCTGTTAAGTATATCGGATCTTTGGTTACCTACACCACTACCACTTAATAAGTTGTATAAATCACCATTGAAGGCATAGTTACCATACTGATATTGGAAGAATACATCTAAGGTTAAACCTTTATAAGAGAATGTGTTGCTCCATCCACCGAAATGAGTTGGGATTGCACTTCCTCTTACGCTTCCGTCTTCAAAATCACCAGTATAAGAAGGATTTCCATCTTTATCGATGATCATTGCACGACCGTTTGCAGGGTTAACACCACCATATTCTAATAAATAGAAGAAATCAACTGGCTGCCCTACAATTAGGTTAGGAATAGAACCGGCAAAAATAGTATCTTCACCACCTACTAAAGAAGTCACTTCATTCTGTAGGAAGGAAATATTAAATCTTGAATCGAATCTAAATCCTGCTCTATCCACAACAATGCCACCTACTTCAATATCAATACCTTGGTTACGAACTGAACCGATGTTATCATAAACAGAGTTAGTACCTACACCAGCATTTTGGAAGAATGGCACGTCAAATAATAGATCCCTGTTATTAGTTCTCCAGAAATCAACATTACCGAATAATCTGTTATTTAAAACAGAGTAATCTACACCAATATTAATGGCTTCTTCTTCTTCCCATGAAATGTTATCATTACCAATGGAAGTAATAGTGGTTGTACCACCACCTAAATATTGTCCAGTTGCTGCTCCCCAAGTAGTTTGAGATGCATAGTTTAATGGAGCACCATTTCGTCTGATATCAGCATTACCTAATACACCATAACTTGCCTTTAATTTCAAGTCATCTATAAAGCTTACATCTTGTAAAAAGGTTTCATCAGACAATCTCCATCCAATTGAACCAGCATAGAAAGTACCATATTTTGTGTTAGTTCCAAATCTTGAATGACCGTCACGTCTTACAGTAGCACTTACCAAGTATCTATCGTCATAGTCATAATCCACTTTTCCGAATACACCCAATCTTTTATACTCTTGGAAGAAACCGCCTACTGAGGTTGGTTGACCATTACCTGGCAATCTAAAGAAAGGATTAGTAAAGCCATTTGCTCCTAAACTTGCTCCTTCTCTTTCCTCAAACTTATACTCATAACCTAATATACCTTTCACTCTGTGAACGTCAGCAAATATTTTGCTGTAGTTTAAGTTATAGTTAGTATTAATATTAACAGTTCTTCTGTTATTAATAAAGATCGAACCACCTGAAGCTGCAAATACAGGAATAGTAGATGGTCTTTGGTTATCATCTCTGTTCATAGAAAAATCAATACCTATGAAACCTGTTGCAGATAAGCTAGGGGTGATTTGGTAAGTTGCATTAGCACTAGAAACTGTTTGTAAAGTTCTACCTAATCTTACTTCTTCATTTACCCCTTGTAAAATATTATATCCAAATAAGTGATTATAAAGACCATTAGCTGGATAACCATTATATTCTCCGTTTTCATCAACAGCTGGAGAGGTAGGACTTGCCTCGAAAGAAGCTACCCAAGGTCCGTTCACAAAGTTACCATTCGCAATTGAACCAAAAGTTTTAATGTGTGACAATGATAACTTTGCCCCTACTGTTAATTTTTCAGTTGCTTGATGGTTTATGTTTAATCTACCAGTATATCTTTCAAAATCAGACATGATTACCTGACCTTCTTGCTTGTTGTAAGAACCACCGAAGTAGAATTGAGTTTTTTCATCTCCACCCGACATAGATAAATCATAAGTTCTGAATCTTGCATCTTGGAACATAGCATCCAACCAATCATATTCTGTATAAGATGAAGGGTCTTCAGGATTTCCAAATAAAGCGTGTGCACCAGAATTAGGATCAGTTGGATCCTGACCAACGTTTAATTGTTGCTCAGCTTTAATTCTTGTGAAGTCATCAGCTCCCAATACATCGTAAAGATTATACGGCTGAACCACACCTTCTTGAACACTTAAGTTAACTTGAGTACCTCCTTTTCTGCTACCTGATTTAGTAGTTACGATCACAACACCATTAGCTGCTTGCGCACCATAGATTGCAGAAGCCGAAGCATCTTTCAAAATATCAATTGACTCAATATCGTTTGGATTGATAGAGTTCAAAGGGTTAGCAGAACCTTGCGTTGTTTGTCCTTCTTGACCTACTTGTACACCATCAATGATAATTAAAGGGTCATTACCAGAATTGATTGAACCAACACCACGAATTCTTATATTCATAGCACCACCTGGTTGACCACTGGCTGCAGCAATCTGCGTACCTGCTACTCGTCCTTGGATAGCTCTATCAAAAGATTGCATTGGTAAATCTTCAATAACATCACCTTTTACTGAGGAAACTGAACCTGTTATTTCTCTCTTTAATTGAGAGCCATAACCTGTTACTACTACCTCAGATAATTGCTGAACATCAGTTACCATTTGGATATCGATAACAGATCGAGCACCTATTTGCACTTCCTGTTTTACCATTCCAATAAATGTAAAAACTAATGTACCTCCGTCAGAAGGAACTGATATTTTATAATTACCATCCAAATCGGTGGTAATACCGGTACCAGTACCTTTTAATAATACGTTCACACCTGGTAAAGCCTCGCCTGTATCAGCGTCAGTAACTGTACCGCTTACGGTGCGATCCTGTGCCCATGCATGTAGCACGAACACCAACATGAAACATGTTAGTAGAATCTTCTTCATACTTATTTTAGTTTAGGTTAACAATAATTAAAGGTTAAATGTACATAACATTAAATGAAAATACCTAACAAAATATAAATTTTTCTTGAAATTTATTTGCCAAATAAAAATCATACATTTCGTTATTATATAGTCTATTGTTACTATGATACATTCTTATTCAATATAAAAAAAAGAAACCTATGTATTAGTAAATTGTTTAAATATAATTATGCTAATATTTAATTGAATTAAATAATTTTGAATATAACCGTTTTTTGGTACTTTCCAGAAGGTAATTTTTTAGCACCATATCCTACTGATTTGATTCTACTCTTATCCACACCGTTTTTCATAATTAATTTTTCATAAACAGCATTGGCTCTTTTTTTGGATAACTCTTTATTATATGCATCTGATCCAACATTGTCAGTATATCCTCCTATTTCAATTTTCACATCAGGATTCTGGATAAGGAAATCTGCTATTTTATTAATTTCGTTCTGTGATTTTTTTGATAATTCATAACTATCAAATTCGAAGTATATATTGTTGAGCATCACTGTTTCTCCCCTCCTTATCGGCTTTAGGGCAAAATTTAATTCTGTCTCACTTTTATTGATTTCCAATTTTTCGGAATGGAATAAATATCCCGGTGATTCAACATAAAAAGCATAATCAGAAGGGCGTGGAATTACAACTTTATAATCACCGCTCTTTGCATTACTGTAGGTTTCCTGAACAAGGCTGTCCAAAGCCAAATCGAAAATTTGAATTTTGGCTTTAATATTAGCGCTATCTTTTGCATTTACTACCTCCCCAAATACTAAATTAATTTTGTTAGCTTTTTGACTTTCATCAAAATAGACTTTTGCAGGAGGGTATTTTTCATCGGATTGAAGCTCCCTCGACCAATATTTTTCACCCTCAAACTTCTCATGATAAGAAAGTTCATTATTAAAAGTGTTTATGGGCAGGCCTATATTTTGAACTTTATTTTCTTTTATTGGCCAATCAATCCTGTAAATATCAAACCCTCCCATTCCAATTCGGCCATTTGAACTAAAGAACAATGCGTCATTTGATAAATTAAGAAAAGGTGAAATTTCATCAGCAAATGTATTTACTTTTGAACCTAAATTTTTCGCCTTAGACCAATCTCCATCAACCTTTGTAGAATAGTAAAGATCTCTTTTACCAAATCCCCCTTTTCTGTTCGAACTAAATACCAGAAACCTGCCATCAGAGGACAAGAAGGGTTGTGACTCCCATGCGCTTGAATTAATTTTTGCTCCTAAATTTTCAGGTTTTTGCCATCCATCTCCTTCATAATAAGAAATATATAAATCACAGCTTCCCATTCCATCCCTCCTATTGCAACTGGTAAAAACCATTACTCTTCCATCTGCTGAAATTGCGGCCGCCCCTTCATTTTCTTTTGTATTAATAACAGGCACTTCCTCCACATTTTGAAATTGACTGCCTGAAATTTTAGCTCTGTAAATCCCCTCTTCAAGACTCCCTTTTCTTTGACCAGTGAAATATAAAAATTCAGACGGATACAATGTGAAAAACGGAAAATAGATGCTCCTGAAAATATTATCAGACTTAATAGTTTTTATATTTTCATTTATTTGTCCTTGATTTTCTAATTCTTGAATAGCAAATTCTATAGATTGTGAAATAATTTCCGCCATCTTGACGTAATCTTCCTTATAACCTCTTTCTTGATAAATTTGAATAGGTTTTTTGGCTAATTCATATTTCCCACGATCAAAAGACTCTTTCCCTAATAAAAAATAGTAATCCGTATATTTTGCAGGCCATTTTTCTTCAATTGAAAAAGCTTTTTCGAGAGATTTTACTACTTTATTTAGATCATTGATACCATAATATAAAGTAGCTTTTTCTAAGTATAAATGATGGTTTTCCGGCTCAATTTCAATGGCATCATCCATATACTGAACCGCAGCTTCCCAATTTCTTTGGTAAAGCGCTTCTTTAGATTTTTCTATTAATCTTTCTGTCCTCCACTTATAATCTTGGCCAATGGAGCTAAATGAAATTAACAGAAATATTAATAGGAGAAATGTTTGTTTGAAATTCATATCCCAATTTAGCTGATAAGGAAGAATTTCAAAAGTAATTTTAGAATTAAGCTAGAACCTAACTTTTCCAAAGTTTAATTAATCCTACTTTGTAATATTATTCAATCATCGCCAAGAGCTGTGTCTTCACAGCTCTAGAAAGATCAAAGCTCGATTTGTGAAGACACAAATCGGGGGCATCGGTGCTAAATTGACAAAGTAGGTTTTAATTAAAATATAATGGATATTTTAAACCGCTTGTTGATTAAACGAAAAATAACTTTGGAAATGTTGAGATATTTATTCTATATCCGCCCTTGGTTGTGTTTTCACAACCAGACAGTGAAGTATATACATCGCAATGTCTAATTCTCTGCAATGCATTTGTGTCTCCACAAATGCGCGCAAAAAAATTGAAATATGTATTTGAAATTTCCGGCTATGGGATTTGTAAATACTTATGGGTCTGTAAAGATATACCCCAATTCGGGTTTGCTTTCACATAATCTACTATCATGGGCATCATCTCCTCACGCTTGCCCCATTCTGGTTGTAATAATAATTTGCAATCTGGCCCCACTTTTTCCGCATGTTCTTCTGCCCATTTAAAGTCAGATTTATTGTAAACAATGATTTTTAATTCATCAGCCCTGTCATACCAATCTTCCAATGGGGCTTTAAATTTTTTAGGGGATAGACAAACCCAATCTACCATACCTGAAAAGGGATGAGCACCTGATGTTTCCACATTTACATGAAACCCCTTTTGAAGTAAACGCTTAGTAAGTCCGTGCATATCGTACATAAAAGGCTCTCCTCCAGTAATGACTGCCAATCGAGATTGATATTGATACGCTTCATCCACAATATCATCAATCTTTTTCAAAGGCCATTTATCGGCATCCCAGCTATCCTTTACATCGCACCATACGCAGCCAACATCACAACCACCCAATCTAATAAAGTAAGCAGGTTTTCCGTTATGAAAACCTTCTCCTTGAATGGTGTAAAATGCCTCCATTATCGGAAGTTCTATATTGGGATCAAACGAGTTCTTGTCCATAAATTTCTTTTTGAGAGGCAAGCCATGTATTCATCAATAAGCCTGCTCTTGTCATGGGCCCTACTCCACCCGGAACAGGTGTTATGTGAGTCGCTTTTTTGGAAACTTCTTCAAATAAAACATCTCCCTTTAAGGCAAAGCCTGATTTCTTGCTTGAATCAGGGACTCGGGTTGTACCAACATCAATTACTACCACATCGTTCTTCACCATATCAGCGGTAATTAATCCTGGTTTTCCTACTGCCACAATCAATATATCAGCTTGTTTGGTATATTTTGCTAAATCAACAGTGTATCTGTGGGTCAAAGTAACCGTTGCATCCCCTGGATAATTGGCACTGCCCATTAAAATTGAGACTGGAGAACCCACAATATGGCTTCTGCCCACTACCACACAATGTTTTCCTTTCGTCATGATATCATACCTTTTTAATAATTCCATCACTCCAAAAGGTGTTGCCGGAATATATGCAGGTAAATTAGATGCCATTCTTCCATAATTCACTGGATGAAAGCCATCCACATCTTTTTCAGGCTTGATGGCATTCAGCACCTTGTTTACATCAATGTGTTTAGGCAAAGGTAATTGAACTATAAAACCATCTACTCTTTCATCATTATTTAATTTATCTACCTCCTGCAGCAGTTCAGTTTCTGAAATCGAATCATCAAAAAGCAACTTAGAAGACTCAAAACCAATTTCTTGGCAATCCCTTACTTTAGCTTCCACATAAGTTTGGCTGGCACCATCAGTCCCAACTAAAATAGCGGAAAGATGAGGTACTTTTCCCCCTTCTTTCTTTAATGCTTCCACTTTTCCTTTTAATTCTTCTTTTATTTGAGAAGAAATTTTCTTCCCATCTAATAAAATAGGCATGATGTTATGCTTGTATAATGAATAATTTCTGAATTTTAATCTAACTTAAGAACTGCCATAAATGCTTCCTGTGGAATTTCTACATTTCCTACCTGGCGCATTCTTTTCTTACCTTTTTTCTGCTTTTCTAGAAGTTTCCGCTTACGAGAAATATCTCCTCCGTAACATTTCGCCAATACGTTTTTACGAAGTGCCTTCACGGATTCCCTTGCAATCACTTTTGTGCCAATTGCTGCTTGTACTGCAATCTCAAATTGCTGTCTCGGGATCAACTCTTTTAACTTTTCACAAAGCTTCTTTCCCCATTCATAAGCTTTATCCCTATGTACAATGGCAGAAAGTGCATCCACTTTATCTCCATTTAATAGGATATCCAGTTTAACCAAATTACTAGAATGATAACCTACTAATTCATAATCTAATGAGGCATAACCCTTAGAAATCGTTTTTAGTTTATCAAAGAAATCAAATACGATTTCTGCTAATGGCAAATGGAAGGTTAGTTCAACTCTAGATTGGGTTAAGTAAACCTGATTTTTGATTTCCCCTCTTTTGTCCATGCAAAGGGAAATCACAGGACCCACAAAATCTTCTTTGGTAATAATTTGTGCTCTTATATAAGGTTCTTCCAGATGGTCAATGCTTCCTAAATCTGGTAATTCAGAAGGTGCACTCACTTTTACCATCTCGCCATCTTTCTTAAAGGCATGAAACTGCACGGATGGAACAGTGGTGATCACTGTCATGTCAAATTCTCGCTCCAATCTTTCCTGCACAATTTCCATGTGTAGCATTCCTAAGAATCCACAACGGAAACCAAAGCCAAGTGCTGCTGAAGTTTCTGGCTCCCAAACTAAGGAGGCGTCATTCAATTGCAATTTCTCCATTGAAGCTCTTAATTCCTCAAAATCCGAGGTGTCAACAGGGTATATTCCAGCATAAACCATTGGCTTCACGTTTTCAAAACCTTGAACTGCCTTACCTGGATTATCTACGTGGGTAACCGTATCCCCCACTTTCACTTCTTTAGCTACTTTAATACCACTTATTAAATAGCCCACATTTCCAGTACTAATAGTATCTTTTGGCTGTTGGGTTAGCTTTAAAATCCCAATCTCATCAGCTTCATAGATTTTACCCGTATTGATGAATTTAATTTTATCGCCCTTACTGATTTCACCATTAAAAACTCTGAAATAAACCTCAATTCCTCTATAAGGATTAAAAACGGAATCAAAAACCATGGCCTGAAGTGGTGCATTTGGGTCTCCAACTGGAGCAGGGATCCTATGTGCAATGGCTTCTAGAATTTCCGTAATGCCAATTCCTTCTTTAGCACTAGCATGTAAAATATCTTCTTTTTTACAACCAATCAATTCAATGATCTGGTCAGAAACTTCCTCAGGCATCGCACCTGGTAAATCAATTTTATTCAGCACTGGAATAATTTCCAAATCATGCTCAATAGCTAAATAAAGGTTGGAAATGGTTTGTGCCTGAATACCTTGGGCGGCATCCACAATCAATAATGCTCCCTCGCAAGCAGCAATAGAACGGGAAACCTCATAGGAAAAATCCACGTGACCTGGAGTATCAATAAGGTTATATATATATTCCTCCCCATTCAATTTATATTCCATTTGGATTGCATGTGATTTGATGGTGATGCCTCGCTCACGCTCCAAATCCATATTATCCAACAACTGCTCCATTTTCTCGCGCTCATTCACTGTCTGGGTTGAATCCAACAGCCTATCTGCCAAGGTACTTTTACCGTGATCAATGTGCGCAATAATGCAAAAATTTCTAATGTTCTTCATTTTCATAATCGAAGTGCAAAAGTACGTAATAAGGCTGAGATATAATAATAAGGTGATTCTAATTTATTGATAAACAGAATAGGTTTGTTTTTTACTTCCAAGGATGAATTGAAACCTCATATTTAGAGAATTGTCTGTCTTTTGAAATTAATGGAAGGTATTATCATTTTAAAATACTTTACATACTTTTTCTTCCTTACTTTTTTCAACTTTATATCTAAATTCATTTTAAGCAATCGACACCCCTATAGTTCCCTCAAGGGGACAGTCGCACAGATTTATTTTAGTAGAAAAGAATAAATTTTATTACTATTTTTTTAATGTTAAAAACTAAAATTTGCTGAGGAAATACTAAATCAAATGAAGAAACAAAAGAAAATCGGAGGGACTCCCCCCTTGAGGGGGGCGAAGGGGGGTGTAACATTTGCTAAATCCTCCATAACTTACCGTAAACACGCCACTTCATATAATCCTTAAAGGCTTCAATCGGGTCATCGAAATTATCTTTCATGTGTATTTTACCCTTTAGCAAACCAGGAATCCTGTCTTTTTTCTTTTTCTTTATATTTTTTTCTGATTTAAGCTTCTCTATCAAATCCAAAACTTTCTTTTTATCTGATTCCGACAAGCTTAAGAAGTCTGAGTTTATTGTAGTTTCCATAAAAAGCAATCATTAATTAATTACAATTTATATATAAAAGCCATTAGAATCAAAAAGGGTTCCTAATAATTTTCTTAATTTTGGGCTTATGGGAATACGTGCAGTACTAAGTAAACCTTTGGCGGCAATTATAGTCAACCAACAAAAAAAATGGGCGGCTCA
>NZ_JBNPEF010000017.1:0-118714 GCF_051117495.1 Marivirga sp.
ATGCTAAGATCAAAGCTTTTCGCTCCCAATTCAGAGGTGTGAAAAATGTATCCTTTTTCCTTTTCAGACTCTCAAAAATCTATGCTTAAAAAATACTTCTCCCCAGGTTTTCAGATTGATCCAAAAATACGCCTTAAAAAAGGCATTAGCCAACAATTTATTGCCGACAGCATTGGAATTAGCCAAAGTAAATTCAATAGAATTGAAAATGGTAAGTCTGATATTCTGCTAAATGATTTGTTAGAAATATGTAAAATCTTGAGAATAAATTACATTGATTTGCTTCAGTCAACCCACTCAAATCAATCAGTAGAAAATGAAGAAATTGAAATACCTGAGCTTTACAAGGAGATAAAGTCATTAAAAAATCAGCTTTTAGAAATTAAAGAACATTTGTATTCAAATAGGGGGGGGGGTAAATTCTTTTCAACCAACTTTTCCAAAGTTCTAAACTTTGAAAAAGATTTTTGCTTGAGATTACAATATCGAATGAATTAATTTAGTAGCTATAGGTATTACCATCTTTTTTCCCTTTCTTTTTGCTTAATCAAAAAGAAACAAAAAATCAAGAAAGTTTAATGCTTCCGAACGCATGACCCAACGCAGGCTCGCTAAACTTTCCTGCCTCCCGCTTTTCCGAGTTCCTCGGAAGTGGTCGTTTTAACACTTTTCCAATATTGCAAAAAAGTACACTAAGACAAAATTTATTTAATGAATGCATTAATAGCTAACACCCCCAATTTCGCCTTAAGCGAAAAAGCCGGCAGGAGGGTAAAATGGCGGGCCAGCGTTGGCATTTGTGGGAGGTAGCTTCATTTTTCATCAATGGAAAAAGTAAGAAATTTATAAAGAGTGTATGATGTAAAACTGGATTATCTTGGCTAATAAAAAAACTCAGAAAGCATCTTTTCCAAAGTTTACAACTTTGGAAAAGGTTTAGCCCCTAAACCTACTTATTCACCTCAATAAACTTATTCACATCCTTCGATTTGCCTAAGATGATCATGATATCCGTTTCTTTAAGGAAAGTATCAGCTCGGGGAACGCCAATAATATGTTCTACTTGCTGTAGTTGACCGTCCACCTTTTCATCGTACAGTCTTTTGACGGTAATTAAGTTCAGATTATATTTTTCTCTTAACCCTATTTCACTAATGGTTTGGTCCACCACTCTTGCGGGAGTGTTAATTTCTACAATTTCATAATCATCAGGCAAGGGAAGGAAGGATTTCATATTGGGGTGCAACAACATTTCTGCTACGGTTTTACCCACGGTTTCTTCAGGAGAAAGGATTTCCTCAATCCCCATTTTTTCCAAAATCATACGCTGTTGTGCATTGGCAGCCCTGGCAATAATACGTTCTACTTCCAGTTCCAACAATAAAACCGTAGTTAATAAAAGCCCTTCAAAATTCTCCCCTATGGCCACCACTATGGCATCCATGTCCTGAATATTTTGTGCTTTCAAGGCTTTCACATCCGTGGAATCCAATGCTACAGCATAGGCCACATCATCTTTAATAGCTTCTACTTTATCAAGGTCGATGTCAATGGCCAGTACTTCCGCACCACTGTCACTCAAGGTTCGGGCGATGGATTCTCCAAACTGTCCTAATCCGATTACTGCAAAGCGATTGGTCATTTGCTTTTATTTTTGAGGTAAGATACTAAAACTTCCAGACCTTTATCAAATTTATTGTTATTTGGCACAATGATATCGGCATCGTATTTGAATGGATCAATATATTTTTCATAGGTGGGTGCCACATGTTTTTCGTATCGATACAAAACATCATCCAAATCATAGCCTCGCTCAGAATTATCACGCATGATCCTTCTTTTGAGCTTTACATAATCTTTAGCATCTATGAACACCTTTAAATCCAATAACTTCACCAACTCCGGAAAGTAAAATACAAATAAACCCTCCACCACTATAATTTTGGACGGTTTAAATTCCAGCATTTTGGGTACGACATCCGGATTATTGAAAGTGTATTCCTTGCGGCTCACTGGTTTTCCTTCCTTCAGCATCTTGATGTCGCGGGCGTAGTCATCAAACTCAATGGATTGTGGCGTATCAAAATTTTCGACTCCGTTTTCGTCTTTAGGCTGTAAATGTCGGTCTTTATAATAATTATCTTGAGAAACAAGGCAGATTTCATCTTTAGGGAAATGGTTAAGTAAACTTTTCAGAAACATGGTTTTTCCTGATGCACTTCCTCCTGTGATGCCTACAATGAATGGATTGTTCATGAATGCAAAACTACAGTTTTATACTGTTTTTATGAATTTGTTTTTAAAAATTCGACCAATTTTTTGACGGCTATCGATCGATGGAAAATTTTGTTTTTTTCGGCTAGGCTCATTTGGGCAAAGGTTTGTAGTATGTTAAAAATGATAGTAATATATTTGGGTGCACATTTGGTGCTTTATACTTTTTCCAATGATGAAAAAGTATGCAAAAAATCTAGGCAAAACGAAGTTTCCACCCTTCTTGCCACCGCCGGCTCACCGTTTTGCCATCCAGCCCGCTTTTTCGCTGATAGCGAAATTGAAGGACTTAACTTTCAATCACTTTATTAAAATGTAATTTCCTCAAATCTATATAAAGCAAATTTTAAATTAAAAATTTTTAGTTCAACTTACGGTTATTTGAAAAACTAGAACCACAATTTTTATACTGTTTTTAAGAATTTGTTTTTAAAAATTCGACCAATTTTTTGACGGCTATCGATCGGTGGGAGATTTTGTTTTTTTCGGCTAGGCTCATTTGGGCAAAGGTTTGTGAATAGCCCTTGGGAATAAAAATAGGATCGTAGCCAAAGCCTTGATTTCCATTATGAGCTTTGGCGATTTCTCCCTCTACAGTACCTTCGAAAAAATGCTTTTGATTTTGGATAAAAGCACAAATCACCGTTCTGAACCTTGCTTTTCTATTGTCGGAAGAGTTTAATCTCTCCAAGAGAAGTGCCATATTATCTTCATCTGAACGCTGTGGCCCCGCATATCGGGCGGAAAAAACACCGGGTTCATTATTCAATGTTTCGACTTCAAGTCCAGTATCATCTGCAAAACAATTGATATGATAATGATCAAAAATGTATTCGGCTTTTTGTTGTGCGTTGCCTTCCAAAGTACTTTGGTCTTCCCTCAATTCTTCATTACATCCTATATCCTTCAGTCCTAAGAGCTCAAATTTCTCTCCTAAGAGTTGAGATACTTCCTTGATTTTGTTGGGGTTGTTGGTAGCGAAACAAAGTTTCATATAATTGTTTACAGTCTGTTTTAATAACTATTCAACCTTACGCGAAACTCTACATTTTCACCATCAGGGATATTATTGGGAACCGTATTGCTGATACCCCTATTGATGAGGAGCTCTCCGGGAATAAAAAGTCTGTAATCAGCATTTTGATTCATCAAACTAATGGCTATTTTAAATCCAACAACCACTTGATTGGATCTTAAAGAAAAATCCGTCCCGATTCCTGAAATAAAAGTTTCGTCTTCACCTAAGACCCTGCCTTCATAATCAACTGAAACCCCTGAGCAAAAATCCGGTGAGTTTCCAACGCCCGATTCAAGCACGGAATATCTGATACCTGATGAATGGGTACTGTAGTTAATCCCTTCTGATTCTAAATAGCTATCTATTTCATCGATTTGTGCTTCCAGCCTAGTTTGATCTGCAGACGTTTCCGGTAATTGATCGCATTGGATTTCAGATTGGCAAGAAAAAATACCAACAAATAAAATACTGAAAGAGCTGGTAGATAAAAGATTTTTGATCATTGTAAATGATGATTTATTCATTGATGCTCACTAATTCAACTTCAAAAAGTAAAACGGTATTCGCAGGAATTGAACCACTTCCTCTTGGTCCATAGGCCATATAAGAAGGTAAAATCAAAGTGGCTTTTCCGCCTTCATTAATCAACTTCAAACCTACGTCCCAGCCTAAAATTACCTGGCGCTGCCCTAAGGTAAAACTAAAAGGCTCATAAGTTCTATTTTCACTATATATATCTGCATCTCTTGCAACTGATTCAATGGATGTATCGAAAACCTTACCGTCCAAGAATTTACCGACATAATTTACCGATATGTTTTGTCCATTTTCTGGCTGTTCCCCAGTTCCTTGTTCTTCAATGATGTAGAACAAATCGTAGGAAGTAAGCCTTTCAGCAGTGAGATTATTATCCTCTAAGTATTGCTCAATAAGTTGAACATCTTCTGCTAATTGCTCCTCAGGGCATTCCCCTCTAAGGTTTTCACAATCTTCTTCACAGGATGAAAACAGGACTGTAACTAGCCCTGTCATCATCAAAAACATTAATTTTTTCATATTATTTTACCTCCACAAGCTCAACATCAAAAATCAAAGAACTGTTCGGTGGAATTCTCCTTCCTGAACCCCTTTGACCGTAACCTAATCCAGATGGAATATATAAAGTTGCCTTACTTCCTTCATTCAATAACATAATGCCTTCGTCCCATCCACTTATCACTTGTCTTGCACCAATAGGAAATGTATATGGTTTATAGTCACGGTTTTCGTTGTAAACACCAGCTTCTTTTGCTATATCTTCATAAGAAGTGTCAAATACTGTTCCGTCCATCAATTTACCCACATAATTTACACTAGCTGAATCACCTTGTTCCGGCTTTTCTCCAGTACCTTCTTCTGTAACCATATAGAATAAACCAGACTCAGTTCTTTTAGCTTCAATATTATTTTCTGCTAAGAAATCTTTGATCAGCTGATCATCAATTCCCTTTTGTTCTTCTGCTTTCTTTTGCATTTCCTCCATGGCTTCGGCTCTTTTTTGCTGTTGCCATTCCATGAAGCCAGCAGTATCTAATTTTTCCAAGGTTTTGGCAAAAATCGTCAGTCTTTCAGCTTTGTCCTTATCCGCTGAAATGGGTTGTCTAAACCCTTCCGTCAACACTTGACTTGCTGTCAATTTGGTTTTAACGCTATCACCTATCTTCAATTCCTTCAAAATGGAAAATAAAGGACCTCTGGTTGAAAGTATGGAATCGTTGATTTGAACTGGTAGTTCACCATCTCTTTCGCTATCAATCATTACAGAATCCTTACTGTCAATAATTTTGATAGAAAATATAGCAAAATCACCCTCATCAAAACTTTCTCCTTCTCCTGATTCAATCATGACATAATTTACACCATCTTCCGTTGTTTCTTGCTTTTGGCTATCACATCCTACAAAAAGTAAAAGTGATAATAATCCGATTGCCAGATTTTTATAATTGTTCATAGACTTCTATTTTTTCTCTTTTTTGTAATTGTTTTGAGTATTCTTTAATAATTTTTTCGAATAGATTAACTGTTTTTTCCAGGCTCAGATCAACTTTTCCTCCGGCCGCATTTTTATGACCCCCGCCTTTAAAATACTCTCCTGCCAAAGTATTCACTTCGAAATCACCAATTGATCTCAGCGAAAGTTTGGTGCCGTCCTCAGTCTCTGTAAATAATGCGGCCATGGTGATGCCGTCAATTGATAAAGCATAATTCACTAATCCTTCTGTATCCCCATTTTTAGAATTAAATTTTTTCAAATCTTCCATTGAAATAGCAAAATAAGCCGCATGTTCTTTTTCAAAAACCGTTAGCCTTTCACTGAGGGCAAATCCTAAAAATTTTAAACGATCCAAAGAGTTGGTATCGTATATCAATCGAGATACTTCCGAATTATTGGCTCCCAAGCTGATCAATTCTGCCACAATCTCATGAACCTCCTGAGTAGTATTAGGATGTTTAAAGGAACCTGTATCGGTCATGATGCCTGCGTATAAACAATCGGCCGTATCGCTGTCCACTTGTTCCTTATCACCAAAAAGTTTGATTAATTTGAAAATCAATTGAGCCGTTGAGGCCGAATCTACATCATGATAAACATATTCCGCAAAATCTTCTGGATCTCTATGATGATCAATCAGTACTTTATCTGCTTTGGATGCTCTAACAGCATCGCCCAATTCATTTATTCTCTTAAGGTTGGAAAAATCCAAGCAAAAAATAAGGTCTGCCTCCGCAACTAGCTTTTTTGCCTTTGCTTCATTTCCATTCTCATTAAAGACCATGACTTGATCATTACCCTTCATCCAATTTAAGAATTTAGGATAATCTGTAGGTGTAATCACCGTAACTTTATGACCTGTTTTAATTAAGTAATTATAGATTCCCAAGCTACTTCCCAATGCATCTGCATCGGGTTTTTGATGGGTAGTAATTACAATATTTTGAGGTTTTTCTAAGACCTCCTTTAATTTTAAAATATCCTGCATGAATCAGATTAACCCTAATGGGATTAAATTGATTTGCAAAGTTGACAAGAAAATCATGAAAAACAAACGCCCAAAGGGCTTAGCCCATACTAAAAAAAGGAATTCATATTGAGTTTAAGGAAATATAATATTTCATATCAGATTAATCCTTTAAATTTGCACCATAAAATATTCAAATCAATAAATTAAATACAATGGCTGGAAACAGAACATTTACGATGATCAAGCCCGATGCAGTGGGTGAAAATAACATTGGTGCAATTACTAAAATGATTGAGGAAGGTGGTTTCCGAATCGTTTCTATGAAAATGACCAAATTAAGTGAAGAAAGAGCCGGACAGTTTTATGCTGTTCACAAAGAGCGTCCTTTCTATAAAGACTTAGTAGCTTATATGTCAGGTGGCAATATTGTTGCCATGATATTGGAAAAAGATAATGCAGTTGAGGATTTCAGAAAACTGATTGGCGCTACTAACCCTGCTGATGCGGCTGAAGGGACTATTAGAAAAATATTTGCTAAATCAATAGAAGCTAATGCTGTGCATGGATCAGATTCTGACGAAAACGCACAAATAGAAGGAAGTTTCTTCTTTGCTGATATAGAAAAGTTTTAAGAGAGATATTATATTCTAAAATCAAGACAAAAGCCTTCGGAAATAATTTCGGAGGTTTTTTTATTTTAATTCGTCACAATCTCTGATGCAGCGGGAGAATCAAAGATTTCCTTAAAGCTGTATCTGTAGATCACTTGAAAAAGGATATTATAGGCCATAGAAGACATAGAACTTGGAGCGTTATTCTTGCTTTCATTCAAACTGTCTTTTACAATTGCCTTTTCTTGTAAGGCATTCAAAGAATCGGTTTTTTCACACTTCTTCTTTTCCGGTTCTGCCTCAACCTTTTCTTTTTTATCTTCTTTTTCTTTGGCTGAAACATCAAATGCAAAAAAGGAAGCAAGCAATAAAATGATAATACCGGCTTTTTTATAAATCGACATTGCTATTACATTTTGCTGTTGTCAAATATATTGAATAATTATGGATTTATACTTATAAGATATTGATAACTTACTTATAGCTGTAAGGTTTAAATTAATTTTGCATGAAAAAGGAAAATTTCCTTTTGTTTGAATGGCAATAGACCGATTTTCATTTATATTAATGAAAAATTAAAGCACATTACTATGGAACCTACTCGACTATTTGATTTATTAAGCTACCAAAAAGCCAATAACCCCCTTAAGGATACATTTTCTTATAAATATGATGGTGAATGGAAAAACTACAGCACCGATGAAGTAATCAAAATAGTGGATTCCATTTCAAGGGGATTTCTAAAATTAGGCTTAGCTAAAAACGATAAAGTAGGTATAGTTTCGTCCAACAGGCCCGAATGGAATTTTATAGATTTAGCATTACAGCAAATTGGAGCAGTAAGTGTGCCCATGTATCCCACCATTACCCCAAAGGATTATAAATTTATATTTGAAGATTCAGGATTAAAGTATGTTTTTGCTGAAGATCAAGAGTTGTATGATAAAGTTAAGAAAGCATCGGAAGGGCTTGCTTTCATCAAAAACATTTATTCTTATGAAAAACTTGAGGGAGTGCCTCATTGGACTGAGCTTAAAGAAAGTGGTGAAAATGATGATACCGATTTACAGCCATACCGAGATGCCGTTGAGCCAGAAGATTTGGTTACCTTAATATATACTTCTGGAACCACAGGGAACCCGAAAGGTGTAATGCTTACTCACCGTAATGTTTTAAGCAATGCAAAAGCTGTAAATGAAAATTTGGATGTGGATGGTTTGAGAAAATCCCTTAGCTTTTTACCTCTTTGCCACATATTCGAAAGAACAAGTGTTTATTTCTATCTATATAGAGGCGTAGCAGTTTATTATGCTGAAAACCTTGAGAAAATTGGTGATAATTTAAAAGAGGTTCAGCCCGACATGTTCACCACTGTTCCGAGATTACTGGAAAAAATTTACGACAAAATTGTGGCCAAAGGAATGGACCTATCAGGGATTAAAAAATCATTGTTTTTCTGGGCTTTGAATTTAGGCCACAAATTTGACCGTAATAAAAATCAAGGGGCATGGTATAATTTTCAATTAAAATTGGCCAATAAATTGATTTTCAGTAAGTGGAGGGAGGCCGTAGGTGGAAATATTAAATTAATTGCTTCTGGAGGTGCTGCATTACAACCCCGCTTGGCCACTATTTTCTGGTCTGCCCAAATACCGGTTTTGGAAGCCTATGGCTTAACCGAAACTTCTCCGGGAATTTCTTTCAATAGATATAATAAAGAAGATATGTTGATAGGTACTGTTGGACCAGCTTTACCGGGAGTTGAAATTAAAATAGCAGAAGATGGCGAAGTACTGGCTAAAGGGCCAAACATCATGAAAGGTTATTATAACCAACCCGAAAAAACAGATGAGGTTATAGATAAAGACGGTTGGTTCCATACTGGGGATATCGGAGAGATGGTAAATGGAAAATTCCTCAAAATCACCGATCGAAAAAAGGAGATGTTTAAAACATCAGGTGGTAAATATATTGCACCGCAATTTATAGAAAACAAATTGAAAGAATCTACATTAATTGAAATGGCAATGGTTGTAGGTGACGGGCAGAAATTCCCAGGAGCTCTAATAGTTCCAAATTTTGAGGCTTTAAAAGAATGGTGTCAACACAAAGGCATCGCTTATTCTTCTGATGCAGAAATGGTAAAACAACAAAACATTATTGATAAATTTCAAAAAGAGATTGACAAAATCAATGACCATTTTGCTCAATGGGAAAAAATCAAAAAAACAGTTTTATTACCAAAAGCCTGGACGGTGGAAAATCATGAGCTAACCGCAAAATTGAGCTTAAAAAGGAAGATAATTGAAAATAATTATCAGAAGGAGATTGAGAGTATCTATAAGGATTAATTACTATCAATCTGAGGGAGTAATCTAGTAACTGAAGTAGATAAATTGCTTAGTTCTGAAAAGGTATTTCGCCCTTTCAGGTCTTTGGGACTAGTTTTTTTAACACAGGGCTTCACCCTGTGTTGGAATATGACGGCCTTTCAGGCCTAAAATAAAATACTGCGGTGAGGATAGGTTTTATTAATTCCCCTACACTGGTTCAAGCGTCTCGCTTGGACCAAGCACAAAAATCTCAATGTATCACTTTAGACTTGAGAAAACGCTGAGACCTCACAAAGAATAAGATTTTATTTGTTTTAGCTATACTTATTATTCATCATGGTTTTCGTTCGATATGCCACCAACCTTTTGAAACTTGTTTGAAAAGTCATTAACGTTTGTTGTGTAGCTAAACGCGTTTAGCACCAACTCGATTTATTTCGCCCTTCATCCAACAATAATCTCTCAAAACGGTATAATAAAATAGATCAAAAATCATAAACTATGAAAAAATCGATTTATATACCTACTTTATTTTTAAGCCTGATAATTACCCTTTCTTGTCAGGCTGAAAAAGAAAAAGCCCCAACAGACTTTGAAGCCGTTACCATTGTCGATGGATTGGATAACCCTTGGGGAATGACTTGGTTGCCAGGTGGTAGAATGCTGGTAACAGAATTGAGTGGTGAAATATTAGTTATTGAAAATGATCAATACACTGGCAAAAAGCTTAATGGCGTTCCAGAAGTTTATCACAACAACCAAGGAGGATTATTAGATATTCAATTACACCCAGATTATGACAGCAATGGCTGGATCTATTTCAGCTTTTCTAAACCAGGTGATGGCGGTGGAAGCACAGCTATTATGAGAGCAAAATTAGAGGGCGAGAATTTGGTCGATAAAGAACTTATTTACGAATCATTTCCTAAAACGCGCTCTGGGGTTCATTTCGGATCAAGAATTGATTTTAAAGATGGTTACATCTTCTTTACCATAGGTGAAAGAGGCGAAATGGATAATGCTCAATCAGTAGGTAATCCTTTCGGAAAAGTACACCGATTGCATGAAAACGGTGATGTGCCAGAAGACAATCCTTTTGTAAAAATACCCGATGCCGAAAAAAGCATTTGGAGCTATGGCCACAGAAACCCACAAGGCATGCAATTTCATCCTGAAACCGGGGAACTTTGGGCGCATGAACATGGCCCTAAAGGCGGAGATGAATTGAATATTGTGAAAAAAGCCAAGAATTATGGATGGCCTGAAATCAGTTACGGAATTGACTATGATGGTAGTATTATTACAGATGAAACTGAAAAGGAAGGCATGATGCAACCAGTTCATTATTGGGATCCTTCAATTGCTCCTTGCGGAATGACCTTCGTGACAAGTGACCGTTATCCAGAATGGAAAAATAATATACTGATGGGCTTACTAAAATTCCAATATTTGAATAGAGTGGTTTTGGATGAAGAAGGTAATTATTTGGAAGAAGAAAAATTATTAGAAGGGATTGGAAGAGTAAGACATGTAGCGGAAAGTCCTGATGGATATTTATATGTTGCAGTGGAAGGCCCAGGAAAAATTGTGAAACTGATGCCAAATAATTAAATTTTTTTATCCCTTTAAAACAGCCCTATCTCTCTCAAATCCCATAGGGCTGTTTTTTTATGCCCCATTTTGAAAATTTATTACGAACTTAAATTTGCATATGAAAGTTAGTTAGTGTAATTTAGACACTAACTATCTACACTAAATTCGAACAATTTTAACTTTTTTGGATTAGTTTTTATCAGTAAATTATACTTCACAATTGACTGACTATCAAATTTATGCGCAATAATTCTTTATACAATCCGGCTTTTGAGCATGATGCCTGCGGAATAGGCACCATAGTAAATATTAATGGGAAAAAGGAATTCCAACTCATTCAAGATGCCTTGGATATGTTGGAAAACATGGAGCACCGTGGCGGAACCGGTGCCGATAAACAAACCGGTGATGGGGCCGGCATCATGTTGCAAATTGATGAGCATTTCATCAAATGGACTTCTGAAGATGCTGGAATTCCATTGGAGAAAAATAAAGCAGTAGGAACGGGAATTTTCTTTTTCCCTAAAATGACCAAAGTTGCTGATGAATGTAAATCTGTCATTAATCAACATGCCCAAGAATTAGGTTTAAAAATATTAGGCTATAGAGCCATTCCAGTCAATGAAAAAGTGCCGGGATCCGGTGCAAAACCTGTGGAGCCCTTGATTGAACAAGTCTTTATTCAATCAGAAAATGATATAACTACAGATGAATTAGAAAGAAAACTTTTTGTATTAAGGAATTATAGCACGCATTATATAGGTCATAATGTACAAGGAAACAATAAAGCCTTTTATGTTTGTAGTCTTTCCACCAATACAGTTATTTATAAAGGTCAGTTAAGAACCAATCAATTAAGAGAGTACTTTGATGATTTGAGGGATGAACGATTTAAATCCGCTTTTGCCATTATTCATTCAAGGTTCTCAACCAATACTTTCCCAAATTGGAAACTAGCACAGCCTTTTAGGTTCATTGCCCATAATGGAGAAATCAACACCATCCGTGGAAATGTGACCAAAATGAAATCGAAGGAGGCTAATTTCGATTCCAAAGTATTCTCTGATCAAGATTTAGAAAAATTATTACCGGTAACCAATCCAGAGCATTCGGATTCCGCCAATTTGGATGGGATAGTGGAAATGTTGGTGTTGGACGGCAGGCCTTTGGAGCATGTGATGATGATGTTGGTGCCTGAAGCATGGCAAGACAACAGCATGATGGACAAAGATCGCAAGGCATTTTACAAATATCATGCATCCATTATGGAGCCTTGGGATGGTCCGGCCGCTTTAATATTCACAGATGGCAAAAAAGTTGGAGCTACCTTAGATAGAAACGGCTTGCGTCCATCAAGATTCTGCATTACCAAAAGTGGCCGATTAATTGTATCTTCTGAAGCTGGGGCTTTACCAGTTGCTTCCGATGATGTTGTTCAAAAAGGAAGATTACAGCCTGGAAAAATGTTGATGGCGGATATTGAAAAAGGAAAAGTGCTATTTGATGAAGAAATCAAGCAAGGCATAACAGCCAATAAATCTTATCAGGATTGGATTATTGCCCATAGAGTGAAATTGAGAAATCTTCCAGTACCTGAAATCAAAACGGAAAAAATTTCTGGGGATATTCTACTCAGAAAACAGAAGGCCTATGGATATACTTCAGAAGAGCTAAAAGTAATTTTAGCAGATATGGCAGTTCGTGCGACCGAACCGATTGGTTCAATGGGTGCCGATACTCCCTTGGCTATTTTGAGTAAACAAAGTCAGCATATAGCCAATTATTTCAAACAGCTTTTTGCACAGGTGAGTAATCCGCCAATTGATCCGATTCGAGAACGAATGGTGATGTCACTTTTCACCAGAGTGGGTGAAAGCTTAAATATTTTAGAGGAGACACCTGCTCATGCTAAACAAGTCCATATTTCTCAGCCTGTTTTATTAGATTCAGACATAGCCAAGTTCATGTATCTAAAAGATATTGGCTTTGATTATGAAATTATTGATTGCGTTTTCAGAGCTGATGGAGCTCCGGGAAGATTAGAGGATGGATTAAATACTATTTGTGCCAAAGCAGAAGAAGCGGCTAATAACGGAAAAGTGGTTTTAATTCTTTCTGATAAAAACATTGATGAAAGCCACGCCCCTATTCCTTCTTTATTATCAACTGGTGCTGTACATCAGCATTTAGTAAAGAAGAATTTAAGAACTAAAACCGGTCTGATCATTGAAGCCGGTGATGTTAGGGAAACCCATCATTTTGCCACTATTATTGGGTATGGAGCAAGTGCCATCAATCCATATTTGGCAATCAAGTCCATTGAAGATTTACATGATAAAAAGCTTTTGGGTGAAGATATTACCAAACAAGAAGCCGTGGCCAATTATCAAACAGCCATTGGTTATGGTTTACTAAAAATATTATCTAAAATGGGCATTAGTACTTTGCAGTCTTACCAAAGTGCGCAAATTTTTGAAGCTTTAGGATTACATTCAACCGTCATTGAAAAATGCTTTACGGGTACTATTTCCAGAATTGAAGGAATTGATTTTGACGGTTTGGCTAAAGAAGTATTGGTGAGACATCTGCAAGCTTTCCCACAAAATGATCAAGTTAGAAAAGGTTTGGAGGTTGGCGGAGTTTATCAATGGAAATTAAGAGGTGAAAAACACCTTTTCAATCCAGAGACTATCCACCTATTACAGCATTCTACTAAAACCGCAAATTTCTCCTTATATAAAAAATATGCCTCCAAAATCAATGATCAAGTAAAAGATACTTTAACCTTAAGAGGTCTTTTCGATTTCAAAAAGCGAGTTCCTATTTCATTATCTGAGGTAGAGCCAGCTGAAAATATCATGAAAAGATTTGCCACAGGGGCAATGTCATTCGGTTCCATTTCACATGAAGCGCATTCTACTTTAGCTATTGCCATGAATAGAATTGGCGCTAAAAGTAATAGTGGAGAAGGCGGAGAAGATGAAGTAAGATTTGAAGTGAAGCCTAATGGAGATTGGGAACGCTCAGCCATTAAGCAGGTAGCTTCGGGGAGATTTGGAGTAACCAGCTATTATTTGACCAATGCCGATGAATTACAAATTAAAATGGCTCAAGGTGCCAAACCAGGAGAAGGCGGTCAGTTACCAGGCCATAAAGTAGATGAATGGATTGGAAGAGTGAGACATTCCACTCCGGGAGTTGGGTTAATTTCACCTCCTCCGCATCACGATATCTATTCCATTGAAGATTTGGCGCAATTGATTTACGATCTAAAAAATGCCAATCGAGCTGCAAGGATTAATGTGAAATTAGTTTCTCAAGCTGGAGTTGGGACAGTGGCTGCAGGGGTTTCCAAAGCGAATGCAGATGTAGTTTTAATTTCTGGAGCAGATGGCGGAACAGGTGCCTCCCCTTTGAGTTCGATTCGTCATGCAGGCTTGCCTTGGGAATTAGGACTGGCTGAAGCACATCAGACGTTAGTGAAAAATAATTTGAGGAGTCGAATTACGGTACAAACTGATGGTCAGATGAGAACTGGTAGAGATTTGGCCATAGCTACTCTTTTGGGAGCTGAAGAATGGGGAATTTCTACTGCGGCATTGGTTGTGGAAGGCTGTATTATGATGAGAAAATGTCATACCAATACTTGTCCAGTAGGTGTTGCTACCCAGAACCCAGAATTAAGGAAATTATTTACGGGGGACCCTGAGCATGTGGTGAATTTCTTCAAATTCTTGACGGAAGATTTAAGAGAAATCATGGCACAATTAGGCTTTAGAACGGTAGATGAAATGGTAGGCCATTCAGAAGTGCTAAAAGTCAGAAATGATGTGCCTTTCTGGAAATTGAAAGATTTGGATTTAAGTCCTATTCTCTATCAGGAAAATATTCCTGAGCAAGTAGGAGTCTTCAAGCAAATTGAACAAGAACATGAATTGGAAGAAGTATTAGACTGGAAATTACTGGAAACAGCCCAAGAGGCAATGGAAAGTAAAAAACCCGTGAGAGCCACTTTTCCAATTCGAAATATCAATAGGGCAGTTGGCGCTATTCTTTCCAATGAAATTAGTAAAAAATATAAAGGAGATGGACTTCCTGAGGATACTATCCGATATAAATTTGAAGGTTCAGCAGGACAAAGTTTTGGTGCCTTTCTAGCACAAGGCGTCACTTTTGAAATAGAGGGAGAATCTAACGACTATTACGGAAAAGGACTATCTGGCGGAAAACTGATTATCTATCCACCCAAAAATTCAGATTTCGATGCTTCTGAGAATATCATTATAGGAAATGTGGCTTTTTATGGAGCTACTTCTGGTTATTCCTATATCAACGGTATGGCAGGAGAGCGTTTTTGCGTGAGAAATTCCGGGGTCAGTGCTGTAGTAGAAGGAGTTGGCGATCATGCTTGTGAATACATGACAGGCGGAAGAGTGGTTGTATTAGGAGAAACTGGTAAGAACTTTGCGGCTGGAATGAGCGGTGGTATTGCCTACATATTGGATGAAAAGCAAGCTTTTGAAGACAACTGCAATAAAGCCATGGTCGGTTTGGAAAGTCTGGGGGAAGATGATGTAGAAGAGTTGAAAACTTTAATTAGTTATCACGCTCAAGCAACAGGTAGTAAAAAAGCGAAAAGAATTTTAGAAAATTTTGAGGATTATTTACCGCAATTCATCAAAGTAATTCCACATGATTTTAAACGCATATTAGAAGCCAAAAAGGCTGAAGCAGAAAAAGAGAACGAAAAAATTGTAGCATAAATGGGACAACAAGACGGATTTTTAAAATTTGACAGAGAACTGCCCGATAGCAGATCCCCAAAAAAGAGAGTAGAGGATTTTAAGGAAATATATCAGCCCTTTCCTGAGGTGAAAACCAAAAAGCAGGCAGCTAGATGTATGGATTGTGGTATCCCATTTTGCCATTCAGGCTGTCCTTTGGGCAATATCATTCCTGAATTTAATGATGCAGTTTATCGAGAAAACTGGGAAGAAGCAGCTGAAATACTCTATTCTACCAATAACTTTCCTGAGTTTACTGGAAGAATCTGCCCTGCTCCATGTGAGGCAAGTTGTGTGTTGGGAATCAACAAACCAGCTGTTGCCATTGAGCATATTGAAAAAACCATAGCTGAAAAGGCTTATGAATTAGGGTATATAAAACCCAATCCACCCAAAGAGAGGACTGGCAAAAAAGTAGCCGTTATCGGATCTGGTCCTGCTGGATTAGCGGCTGCCGACCAACTGAATAAAGCAGGACATTGGGTGACGGTTTTTGAAAGAGAAAGCAGAATTGGAGGCTTGTTGCGATATGGAATTCCTGATTTCAAACTGGAAAAGCAATATGTAGAGCGCAGAATCAATATTATGGATGAAGAAGGCGTTCGCTTTAAAGTGAATGCTGAAGTCGGCAAAAATATTAATCCTGATATGCTAAAAGAGGATTTTGATTCCATTGTGATTTGCACAGGTTCCACCGTTCCCAGAGATTTACCAATTCCAGGAAGGGAATTAAAAGGAATTCATTTTGCCATGGATTTCTTGACCATGCAAAATAAGGAAGTAGCAGGGGATTCTATCGAAAATAAAATCTCAGCTCAAGGCAAAAATGTAGTAGTGATTGGCGGTGGTGATACAGGTTCTGATTGTATAGGTACCTCACACAGACAACATGCAGCCTCTGTATTACAGTTAGAATTGATGCCGAAGCCCCCTCAAAATAGAGGTGAATCTGATCCGTGGCCACTTTGGCCCATGACTTTGCGTACTTCCTCTTCACATGAAGAAGGTGGTGAAAGAAAATGGGGTGTATTGACCAAGGAATTTAAAGGTAATGATAAAGGCGAATTGACCCATATCACACTAGTAGATATTGAATGGGTGAACCAAGGTGGGAGACAAAATATGGTGGAAATCCAAGGAACGGAAAGGGATGTACCTTGTGAGCTTGCACTACTAGCTATTGGTTTCACACATCCTGAAAATCATTTATTAGATAGTTTAGGAGTGAATAAAACCCAAGCTGGGACAGTAGAAGCCAACAGCTACAAAACGAATGTGGAAAACATATTCACAGCCGGAGATGCCAGAAGAGGTCAATCTTTAGTAGTTTGGGCTATTTCTGAAGGAAGGGAAGCCGCCAGAGAAGTAGATCAATATCTAATGGGCAGAACGGAACTGCCTGCTAAAGATGATTCTTTCTTTAATGTGGCGGAGTTAGGCTAAGCCCCTTTTGGAAGAACTTTTTAAAGCCCGAAGGGCTGACATACCAAAACCTAGGGTTGAAGCCCACGAATAAAAGTGGAAATACATTAGCCCTGAAAGAGCATAATATTGCGCCCTTTCAGGACTAATTTCATTGTACAACCGTTATTTTCATTGGGTAATCTCCAATCCAAACCTTTAGCCCATTTCGTAGTTAGAAACATTATTAGTAAAATAACTAAAATGAAGCCTTACGCAATTGTTGACTCTGCTCGGAAGCCCATTATTACCGTTAATTTTACCGGTGAAAAAAGTACGGATGAAAATTTTAATCAATATTTGGCGGATTTGGAAAAATGTTATGATGATAGACAAAAAATCTCCATAATTTTTGATGCCAGTAAGGCCGTCATTCCAAAAACATCTCACCAGAAAAAACAGGCTTTTTGGATCAGTCAACATTGGAAAATGATTCAAACTTATTGTATTGGGACTGCTTATATCATTCCAAATGTGGCTGTTAGGGCTGTTTTAAAAATGATATTTTCTTTTCAGAACCAACCCGTTCCCTATAAAATATTCTCAAACATTGAAGAAGCAGAGGTTTGGATTGAACATTTGGAAATGGCTGAAAAGCCTATTTAAAGGAAATAATTAGCTTTCAAAGATTTATTTAAAATATTATGGGTAAAGATGAAATCTCACTCTAATGGGAGTAACATTTTATATTTTGATTTAACCATAATAAACATCCCCTATTTTAAAAAGATGAATAATTCAGAACTTAAGCTTTAAGATGTATAATCTACAATTTCAGTATTAAAATATTGGTTCAGCTTTTGAACTTTTTCCTCTAGATTAATTTTGTCTTTATTTTCACTTAAAAGCACTGTGTTCCCATTCTCAAATTTCAAAAAAGCTTTATAAATCACATTTCTAATTGTAGAGCTTTGGTTGGCCCTACCATAAAATTTTTGACTCCTTTTTATCTTCTTTATGAAAATCTTTTCAACTTCCCCAAGCTTTTCCCACTTCCCAAATCTGATAAAAAAGAATGAATTGTATTCCCTGATTGATTGGTTTTTAAATTCTACACCAGCAATAGCCGTAACAATGAATCCGCCAAGCAAAATGAAAATAATACTAGCCCAAATGTTAATAACAGTCAATGCTATCCCTGCAAATAAAAAAACATATCCCAGTATTTGAAATTGGAATGGAAATAGTAGCCCGTTTTTAATGTTTATATAGGATTTATGCATTTGTATAAAATATCTAATTCTTTTCAAGATAGAGAATATTTTTAAATGTTGATTCTCTATCTCACCTTTTTGAATGTCCTACATGTTGATATAACTATTTAACAAATAGGGAGATTACGCCCTTTCAGGACTTGGTTTATCTAAGTAAATACTAAATGTTTCTTAAACTCAAATAAAGAGCAATTGTAAAATTTTACCAATTATCGATGTAAAAATTACTTTTAAAGCCTGAAAGACGTCATACCATATCACGGGGTGAACTTGTGATAAGCAACACAACGAGCTCCGTAACCTGAATAGGCGCAATACCTCAAGCTTTTTGTAAGCTAAAATTTATCAACAAGAAGGAATTACTTTTTTCTATAATTATTGAAAGTCCAACAAAGAAATAGCCAAATTCTTGAATTTAAAAACCCTGATATAAATCATTCTTTTCATTGGTTTTGCTCAATAATACTTATCTTATGGGTAGTAAATTTGCAATCGCAAAACAACAAGAAATATGGATAATTCATTAAAAATAGTAACAGCCGAAGAAGCAGTTTCACACGTAAAATCAGGCGATAGAGTATTTATTCAGGGAGCCGCTATGACCCCCGTAACTTTGATAGATGCTCTAGCTAATAGATATCAATCATTGGAAAATGTAGAAGTAATGCACCTCCACACGGAAGGGAGGGCAGCATATACTGAGGAGCCCTATTATAAATCTTTTAAAATCAATAGTGCTTTTGTGGGCGGGAATGTTAGAAAGGCAATCCAAGCAGGAAGAGGAGACTATATACCCATCTTCTTAAGCGAAGTACATTGGTTGTTCAGAAGAAATATTTTGCCGTTGGATGTGGCCTTCATTCAAATTTCCACTCCTGATAGTCATGGATATTGCTCCTTGGGCGTATCTGTGGATGTAACAATTCCAGCCATACAAACTGCCAAATTAGTCATTGCTCAAGTCAACCCAAATGTACCAAGAACGCATGGTGATGGTATTATTCATGTTAGTCAAATAGATTATGCCGTTGAAGTAAATGAACCTATTCATGGTCATGATATAGTGGTGGCTTCTGAAATTGAACAGCAAATTGGTGCTCACGTTGCAGGCCTTGTAGAGGATGGCGCAACATTACAAATGGGTATTGGTGCCATACCCAATGCAGCATTACAAAATCTGGGGAATCACAAGAATCTCGGTATTCATACCGAAATGTTCTCTGATGGAATATTACCTCTTGTGGAAAGTGGGGTAATCAACGGAAGTAATAAAGAAGTGAAAACAGGGAAACTAGTTACTTGCTTTGCGGTAGGTTCTCAAAAATTATATGACTTTATGGATGACAATCCTTTGGTGCACATGAAAGAAGCAGCTTATACCAATGACACGGCCATCATCAGAAGAAACCCTAAAGTTACCGCCATTAATTCAGCCATAGAAATTGATTTGACCGGACAGGTTTGTGCCGACACTATTGGTAAAATGCAGTTTTCAGGAGTTGGTGGTCAAATGGATTTTATAAGAGGAGCTTCTTTGTCTGAAGGGGGAAAAGCCATTATTGCCATGCCGGCCGCTACTAAAAAAGGAGTAAGTAAAATTGTGCCATTCTTGCAGGAAGGGGCTGGTGTTACCACTACGAGAGCACACGTTCACTATGTGGTAACAGAATATGGTGTGGTGGATTTATATGGAAAAAACCTCAATCAAAGGGCAAAAGCTTTAATTTCAATTGCGCATCCTGACGCTAGAGAGGAATTGGAAAAGGCGGCTTTTGAGCGATTTAGAGCCCATTAAACCTAATAATTTAAAGCCTATAGCTTTTTTAATTTTTCTCTTAAAATCGCGAACCTGCCTATCAAAAGACAGGTTCGCTAATATTAAATTTTGTTTATAAGGCTTATAAATTTCCACCTACAAATTGTAGGTGACAACACCTGCATGAAAGTGTAGTTAATTAAACCAACAGAATAATTCATCAAGGAAAAATTCCCATATCGGTATAGCTAACTGCAATACGTTCAATGGCTAAAATAAAAGCAGCCGTTCTCAAACTTTTAATTTTCTTATCCTTACGCATTTTGTTCATATCATGATAAGCTGTCACCATAGTTTCTTCCAATCCTGAAATCACCAAGTCTCTTTCACTGGCTCCTTTTACAATTGCGTCTCTTTGTTCTTGATTAAAAGCATCTCCAGTAGCATTCTCTATACTGTCAACCAAAAACTTATATTTTTCCATGTCATAACGCTTCTCAAGCTTTCCGAATGAAACTCTCGATAAATTTTTCAACCACTCAAAATAGGAAACGGTAACACCCCCTGCATTTAAATACATATCAGGAACTACCAAGATGTCATTATCCAATAGTATTTTTTCTGCTTCTTTGGTAATAGGACCATTCGCTGCCTCACCTATAATTTTAGCTTTGATTCTTGGGGCATTCTCACTTGTTATTTGATTTTCCAAGGCTGCAGGAACCAATATATCACAATCATACTCCATAATTTCGATGGAATTTTCTACAAACTTGCCTTTTCCGTAACCCTCGAAAGATTTGTTTTCTATTTGATGGTTTTTTAAGGCTTCTATATCGATCCCATCTTCATCCCATATTCCACCATTCCATTCTGCAATCCCGATTACTTTAGCACCTGCTTCCGTTAAATATTTGGCTGAATAAAAACCTACATTTCCTAAACCTTGAATGATTACCTTCTTCCCTTTCAGACCTGTGGTTAAACCTAGTTCTTTCATATCCTCCTCAACACTTACCGCTTCACGTATTCCGATATAAACCCCCATACCGGTAGCTTCCGTTCTACCTTCAATTCCATGTTGGGAAAGTGGCTTCCCGGTCACACAAGCTTTAGCATTAATAGCTTCCGGATTGAAGGCTTCATAAGTATCCACTATCCAGGCCATTTCTCTAGCGCCAGTTCCATAATCAGGAGCTGGTACATCGATGGCAGGACCAATAAATTTCTTTTTGATGAGTTCGGAAGTATATCTTCTGGTCACTTTTTCTAATTGGTGCGTATTGTATTTTAATGGGTCAATGTTCACACCCCCCTTAGCACCTCCGAATGGAATATTCACCATGGCACATTTATAGGTCATCAAGGCAGATAATCCCATTACTTCTTGCTCATTAACCATTTCACTAAACCTTATCCCTCCTTTAGTGGGAAGTTTATGGTGAGAGTGTTGCACTCTATAGCCTTTCACGACTTCATAAGAACCATCTTCCATTCGGATTGGAAAATGAAATTTATAAATACTGTTACATTGTTTGATTTGTTCTAATAATCCGGGGTGGAGCTTCATGTGCTGTGCGGCATCATCAACGAAACTACAGACGTCCTCGAATAAGCTATATTCTTGATTTTGTGACATATATTTATCAGTTATAATTTTTAATTAGTCGGTTTTACACTAATACTAAATATTCTTTCTTTAAGCTAGGGCAGATTTTATATCTTTCTTCCTTAGTATCATCGTAAACGAATTCCAAAAGTTCGTAAACATTTTCAAGGCCTATTTTTTCACACCATTCAAACGGCCCAAACGGATAATTGGTACCCAGTTTCATGCCTAAATCAATGTCTTCTCTTGTAGCCGTCCCTTCTTGAACGGTATAATAGGCTTCATTGATAATCATACAAATAATTCTGGGCGTTACCATGCCCACTCTGTCTTCTACTATTTCATAATCAGTCCCTAATTTACCACAGATTAAATTTAATTTCTCCTTTTCCTTTTCATCTTGAAGTGTACATTCTAATACACTTCTGTTGATAAAAGTGGGCAGGCCATTAAATCCGAAAACTGTGTTTTGAGTTTGTTGCTGATAGATTTCTAAATTACCAAAGCAACTTTTAGCCATATTGGTAAAAATAGTTAAATCAGGACGTTGCTCATAAAATTCAAGTGCTTCGGGTTCTTCCGCGATAAAAAAATCAAAAACCACATCTGCTTCAAAAAAAGCTTCTTTTGTAATCTCCGTTAAATCGTCAAAAGAAATGATTTGATGTTGCGCTCCAAATTTTGCTGTGATTTCCTCTTGGATTTTGGGGTCTCCTACAACAAGTATCTTCATAATTTGTTAGTTTTGAACCAAAGTTAAGGAACTAATCATAAAAAGCGAGATGAGTAAACAAATCATTCAAACAAAAGAAGCGCCTGCACCAATCGGGCCTTATAATCAGGCCATTTTAGCGGGCAATACCTTGTATGTTTCTGGTCAAATAGCTTTGGACGCACAAACTGAGGAATTGATTAATGAAAATATTACGGAGGAAACCCATCAAGTAATGAAAAACTTGGAAGCTATTCTTTCAGAAGCCGGCTTAGGATTCTCAGATGTGGTGAAGTGCAGTATTTTTGTAAAAGATATGGGTAATTTTGCCACTATAAACGAAGCCTATGGATTGTATTTTAAAGAAAATCCTCCGGCAAGGGAAACAGTGGAAGTGGCTCGACTACCAAAAGATGTAAATGTGGAAATTAGCTGTATTGCTATAAAATAATGCAGTTGTGGCCGGCCAAATCGGAAATGTTTTTAAGCCCACATGGGCAAGATGAAATTATAAGGAGGATGAAGCTGGCCGTTAAACCTGTTAAATACCAGTCTTTCAAAAACAGGTCATTGGGCGATAATGAACAAGAGGCTTTTCTTTTTAATGGGAAAGTAGGTGAAAGCGGTTTTGCTATTTCACAAATTGTGAGCCGGCCTAATAATTTTCTCCCGCTCATAAAAGGAAAAATAGAAGGGGGTGATTCCGGTAGTTTGGTTCATCTGGAATTTAGTTTATTCCCCAGTATAAAATATTTCCTTGTTTTCTGGATTGTATTGATGCTCTTATTTTCTGCAATTTCCATTGCTCAAGATGATGATGTTTTGACCATCATTTTTCCCCTTATAATTCTGGTGGCCAGCTATGCCTTAATCATTTCAAGATTTAAGGATGCATATTTTAAAAGTAGAAGAGAATTAATGCGGTTGATTGGATAATTATGCTATTTTTATGCAATGAAGAACTTAATACGTTTGGAAGAACTGGCGATGTTTGCCTTTTCCATTTTGCTTTTTAATGAATTGCCTTTTGCTTGGTGGTGGTTTCTTGCTTTAATTCTAGCTCCAGATTTTGGAATGATAGGCTATGCTTTTGGAGATAAAATTGGTGCTTATTCCTATAACCTTTTCCATCATAAAGGAATTGCCATTTTGATTTATGCTTTAGGCTGGTGGTTAAGCAATGATTACTTATTATTGTCTGGAATCATCCTATTCGGTCATGCCAGCATGGACAGAATATTTGGCTATGGCTTAAAATATGATAAAGGCTTTAAGTTTACGCATTTAGGGGAGATTGGGAAATGAATGGGGTTGGATTACTTAAGCAATATTTCCAATTATTATTACGCTCTCTCAGGGCTTGGTATTGGTAGTTTTATCACACAGGACTTTACCCTGTGTTAGAATATGACGTCCTTTCAGGACTACAAAGTGAAATAATCAATTGGTGAAATTTTACAAATTGCATTAATTTGATATAAAGAAATACTCAAATTTAGATTGGATAAAGTTAGTCCGAAAGGGATGACATACTTAAGTGTGGGTTGAAACCCTACGCTTAAAAAATTTAACAACGTCCTAAAAGGGCGAAATTATTGTTTCCTTTTGGATTAAATCTCATCATATTGGCAAAAAAATCAACTCTTCCCAAAAGAAATCTCATCTGGCAATTCATTCGCATCATCTTTTTTAAATGGAAAATGTGCTGCTAGTTGATCTCTAGCCATTTTGATGCCTTCGCTCAATCCGGCAGTTAAATTTCCTTTTTTGAAGTGAGCCATCATATGTTCTTTGATATCATCCCAAAAGTTCTCGGGTACTTTTTGATTAATCCCGACATCTCCTAATATGGCAAATTTGTGGTCTTTGATAGCCATATAAAACAAAACTCCATTACGCAATTCAGTTTTGTGCATTTTCAGGGTTTTAAAAATATGAGCGGCATGATCTAATACATCTTCTTTGCAATGATTTTCCAAATGCACCTGGATTTCACCTGATGTTTCTAGTTCCGCAGCTTTGATAGCGTTTACTATAGTTTTCTTTTCTTCTTCGGTAAATGCGTCTTTTGCCATAATGTAAAAATAATAAATATTGAGAGGAATACGGCTAAGAACTGCAATAGTTATGGAAGATATTGCCTATTGAAAGCGAATACCATCAGGTTCAATATGATGCTGTCTTTCAATTTCTTCAAAAGAGGCTTTTCTCACGGAAATAATATTCCCCTTAAAAAATAAATCCTGACCAGCCAAAGGATGATTGAAATCTACTTTCACCTCTTTTCTGTTTTTATCAATGATTTTTCCACTTTGCGATTCCTCAGCATTTTCGTAGCGAATAAAAGCACCTAGTTCCAATGTTTCTTTAGTATAACCCTCTTTTTCAGTAAACTCCTCTATTGGGATTGATTTAATCAGGCTCTCATCTTTTTTTCCATAAGCAAAATCAGCAGGCAAGTGAAAGGCAAACTGTTCGTTATGAGATTTTCCTTTTAACTGTTCTTCAAAATATGGGAGCATCTTACCTGTACCAAAAAGGAATCTTAATGGATAGGATTGACCGGAGAAATCTACCAACTCTCCCTCCTCATCTTTTTTTCTCACATGATATGATAAAGTTACGACTGTGTTTTCTTGAATTTCCATAAGGGAATAACTCCTCAATTTGACTGATGTTTGTAAAATTCAAAAATGAAAGTTTAAAATTAGAATTTGTAATCACCCACCACAGCCCATGAATTTCTTGAAATCCATGCCTTCAGGAATGATACCGTTCTTATCCTTTTCATGCTTGTCTTCCTGTTCTTTACTTGAACTAGCCTCTTCTTGGTTTGAAGAATCTAATTTCTCCTTTTTATTAGAATGCTGTTTTTTATCTGACTTCATACTAGAATTAACGCAATAAATATTCCCTATGTTTTAGGAGTGTGATCACCTCTTAAGTTTTTCTTTGTCTTATTCCTGCCTTTTCGTATCTTTTGCATTATTTTTAGTGGGGTATATTTCATTATTCTATCATATTGCAACACAAATACTTATAAATCAAGTATTTATATTTCCATTATGGTAAATTAAAAATTTCGAATTTATATAATTTCAAAATGCTCAAAAAAAGAATCGTTGTAGGTCTTTCCATTAGTTTAGCCCAAATTTTATTGTTTTACGGGGTTTATCAATTACTTTTTTTATTTGAACCTCTTTTTGATGAAGAGACAAAGCGTACTGTTTTTGAAAATCTATTTTTAGATTGGTTTTTTAATGATTATGTCTTGGTTTTTGCCTTGCTAATTATTCTTCAAAACACCCTAATCATCATTACTTGGCGTAAAAAATGGACCTTTATCCTTAGAATTATAACCAGTGTTTTACATGCCTTATTTTGGATTCAAAATATGGATGCACTTTATAATGAGTCATTAATTTTGGGTGGAACTGGTATATTGTTAATATGGTTAGGCCCGGCTTTTGAAACAATCTTAATTACATCTTTCGGCATCAAACATCCTTATAGAGAAAGGGACTATTTTGAGGATTTGGACAAAAAGAAATAAGAGCCTAGGAAGCCATTTCTTTATATTGCATATTATGTAATTGATGATAATAGCCACCTTTGTCCAATAACTCTTGATGTGTGCCTGTTTCCTTTATCTCACCCTTATCAAGCACAATAATTTTATCAGCTTCTTGAATGGTGGATAATCTGTGGGCAATAACAATACTGGTCCTTCCCTTCATCATTTTTTCAATGGCATTCTGAATCATTTCTTCTGTTTCGGAGTCAACTGAAGACGTGGCTTCATCCAATACAATGATTTTAGGATTATAGACCATGGCCCTTACGAAGGAGATCAACTGACGCTGACCTACGGATAAGGTAGCCCCTCTTTCCATCACATTATAATCATATCCTCCTGGCAATCTTTCAATGAATTTTCTGGCACCTACCAATTCTGCCGCATCTTTAACTTGTTGCAGTGTTATATTAGGGTTTCCTAAAGTAATGTTATAAAGAATAGTATCGGAAAAGAGAAAGACATCTTGTAAAACTACCCCAATATTTCGCCTTAAAGCATATAAATCATACTCTTTTAAATCTTTATCATCCAGCATGATTTCTCCTTTTTGGATATCATAAAATCTACTTAAAAGATTTATGACTGAAGATTTTCCTGCACCAGTTGCTCCCACCAAAGCTACTGATTGCCCTTCTTTCACATTAAATGAAATATTTTTTAATACGGTTTCATCTTCATTATAGGCAAAGTCAACATTTTTAAAAGAGATATTTCCTTTTACGGTTTTGGGCTTATATTCCCCATTGTTAGGTATATGTTCCTTATTGTCCAGTAAATTCAAAATTCTGGAGGAACTCACGATCCCCATTTGTAAAGTATTAAATCGATCTGCAATCAACCGAATGGGGCGGAAAAACATCTGTATATATAGAATAAATGCAATTAGCATCCCCAATGTTATGCCTGATTCTGCTTCATTTATCACCCCTTTGGCTCCATACCATACCAATAATCCAATACCAGTTGCTTGAATAACCTCTGCAACCGGAAAATAAATTGAGTAGTATAATACCGACCGAATATTGGCTTTTTTGTGTTCCGTATTTATTTTTTTGAATGCATCATATTCTCTTTTTTCGGCTGTGAATATTTGTACAATCGACATTCCTGTAACATGCTCCTGAACAAAGGAATTTAAATTAGAAACGGCATTTCTTACTTCATTAAAGGCAACTTTAACTTTTTCTTTGAAAATATAGGTGCTTAAGAAAAGCAAAGGCAAAGTAGCTAATGAGACAAGCGTTAACTTCCAGCTCATGGCGAACATCATCCCCAGTATAAATAAAATTTGCAGTATATCACCTATCATAGCGGCCAAGCCTTGGCTGAATACATCGGATAGTGTTTCTACATCGGAAACATTTCTTGTTACCAATCGACCAATTGGTGTTTTATCAAAAAACTTTAAGCGCAAACTTAGCAAATGACGATAAAGCTTTAATCTGATATCACGGATAATGTATTGACCTAACCACCCAGACAAATAAGTATGACCGTATTGTACAATAGCCTGCATTAATAATAATCCAACTAATATGAGGGTCATGTTTATGAGGCCTTGAAAATCACCTTGTGCAATTTGATTGTCGATGGCTTTCTGGATGACGAATGGTCGAGCTGGAGCTAATACGGCTAAAGCTAAGGTTAAAAAAACCAAGAAATAGAACCTGCCTTGATAAGGTTTTACAAATTTATACAAACGTTTAAGCACGTTGGTATCAATGATATTCCCGCTTTTTATATTGTCTTTCTTCACTTCCTGCTTTTAAATATAAATATCTTGAGGATAATTTACCTCGGTTAGAAAAAGTCCTTCTGGCGGAACGGCTCTTCCCGCTGATTTTCGATCTTTCGCTTTAATAATGTTTTCAAATTCCTCCACACTGATCCTGTTTTGACCCACCTCCAATAATGTGCCTACAATTGCCCTTACCATCCCACGTAAAAAACGATTGGCTTTGATGTGAAAAACCAAAGAGTCTTGCCCTTGTTTCCAAAATGCCTCCAAAATATCACAGTTAAATGTATAAACATCTGTTTTAACCCTACTAAAGCTTTCAAAGTCTTGATAGTTCAATAACTTTTCAGCAGCCAAATTCATTTTATCCACATCTAATTTTTGCGTAAAAATATAGGCTTGATCAATTGCAAAAGGATTTTTTTCAGTTGTTATATGATATTGATAAGCCCTGTTTATGGCATCAAAACGAGCATGAGCTTCCTCTTTAACGCTTCTAACATGCTTTAAAGCTACGTCATGAGGCAACATTTTGTTGGCCTTAAATAAAATTTGTTCGGCCGCAAGATCTCCATTAAAATCAACATGAAATACCTGTGCTGTAGCGTGAACTCCTCTATCTGTTCTCCCGCTTCCCAAAATATTGATAGGCTGATTTAAAATTGTGGAAAAAACTTCTTCTACTGATTGCTGAACCCCGAGAGCATTGGGTTGCTTTTGCCATCCGTGGTAGTTTGTGCCCTTATATGCTATGATAAAAAAATATCTCATTGACTTGAAAGAGCAAATTTAATGGAATTTGTATGAGAGAAATAGCATTTTGAATTTATATGGACCAACACGGAAATTTTATATGTCAAGAATACCCATAAATTACAATATGAATCATTAATTTCGATTTTGTAAATGCTAACAAACGACAAATCGTCAACAGGATATTTGACCATTTTATAAAGAACTTATATTTACTTGGTATTAAACATTGAATTATATGCATACTAAAATTGCCATTCTGAGAGGGATAAATGTTGGTGGAAAAAGAAAAATCCTCATGGCAGATTTGAAAATATTGATGCAGGAATTGGGCTATGAAAATATCCAAACTTATATCCAAAGTGGAAATTTAATTTTCGAAGCAGGTGAAAAGCAACAAAATGAGCAATTAGCTGAAAATATTGAGTCTGCTATTTTAAAACAATTTAATTTTGAAGTGCCTGTAATAGTGCTGTCGAAAAATGAAATTGAAAGTGCTATAGCCAACAATCCATTTTATACCGCAGAAGCTGATATAAATAAATTGCACCTTACTTTTTTAAATAAAATACCCGAACAAGACAAACAGGAGCAACTAGAAACTGTAAATTATAAGTCTGACCAATTTAAAATAATGGGGAAAAATGTCTTCCTTTATTGTGAAGGCAGTTATCACAAATCTAAATTGACCAATGATTTCTTTGAAAAGAAACTAAAAGTAAAAGCTACAACAAGAAATTGGAAGACGGTTTTGAAACTTTGGGAGTTGAGTAGAAATTAAATTCTGGTTCACAACTTCCATTTCACCCCCAAATAAAAATTTCTATCGGGAGCTGGCTGATAGAATCTTCCCCCAAAAGCATTCAGGTCATTTCCTAAACTGTAGGTGGTATCGAAAATATTTTCCATCCCAGCAAAGAAATTGATTTTTTGCTCAATAGGCAGTTGATAATCAATATTAGCATTTAGCAAATGATAGGAATCAGCCCATACTTCATTATCATCCGTGAGGGGAGTTTCGCTTACATATCGATAGTGCAGATTTAGATTTACGCTTTTCAACAAGGCAACTTCTAAAGTCTGATTGAAAGTGTGTTGGGGAACTCCCGTCAATAAATTACCTGAAAAGTCTTCTTCCCTTTTTTGGTAATCATCAAATGTAAATTCGTAAAAATTATAGCTCGTTTTGCCATTGATTTTATTGAGGACACCTACTTGATTATCAAACCAATTCACATTTAAGCCCCATTCCGTTCCTAATTGATTGGTGGCTCCTGCATTTTGAAAAAGCACCACTCCGTCTTGATTGGTATAGGTGGTGATGGTTTCTCTCAAGGCGGAATAGAAAAAGGTGGCATCCAGCTGTACTCTGTTCCCATAATATTTGTGACCTATCTCATAAGTCCTCCCCCTTTCTGCCTGCAAATTTCTGTTGATGCTTCCTTCGTTAGTCCTTATTTCATCCAAAGTAGGGCTGGAAAAGCCCTCGCTTAAAGAAGCAAAAGTCATGTTTACTGGAGACCATTGATATTTTAAAGCGACCCTTGGAATGACTTCATTATCAAAATTTCTATTGAATTCGAAAGGTTCTGCAAATGCATTCACCTTTCTATCAACTTTATATTCCAATAAATTACTGCTCAAGCCTAAAGTCAGTTCCCATTTTTCATAGCCAATCTGAGTTTGCAGGAAAAATAATTTTCTGTCGATATTCAAATCATCTGCAAAGCGAATCGTATCTTTTTGACCGTTTACATTTCCGTAATTATTGGCCGAATTATCGGCATATTGCCACTCTAGGCCCGCATCCCATTGCCAATCTACATTCTGCAAATTCATATCATAAGTCCACTGATGGCGCAAAGCAACTTCTCTGTTTTGGTCTTCTTTATAATCCAAAATAAATGGGTTTTGAAACCATGTGTAAGTTCCCGCGATATGAGTAGATTGACTTAAGTTTTTACCAAAAAAACTGGTATAGCCTACTCCATAAAAAACAGTTTCCTGGTCAATTGAAGCATTTTGAGGTGCACTGCCTGCCCGAGCCTGAGTTGGATCTTCTGCAAATTGCTCAGCTGTTAATCCTCCAGGGATTTCATAGAACAAATCATTATACAAAAGATGGAAATCCAATTGGTGATTATCGTTAATCTGATAACGGGAAGAAAGTTGATAATTCTGTCGGTCTAATGCATTATGATCTCTATAACCATCATTTTGCTGGTGGTCAACTGCATAAAAAGTTTTCCATTTTCCTGACTCAATTTGCCCTTTAATGCCAGCATTCAGTTGGTTGAAACTTCCTCCTGATACTTGAATCTGCAATGGGCTGTCCTGCTGGGAAGGGAAATTGTTGATCTGCATTACGCCTCCTAAGCCTGCACCAAATAAGCTCCCTGCTGGTCCTTTCACCACTTCCAATTCCTGCATTTGGGTGTTGCTTAACAAATTCAAAGCTGTAGAGCCATTGGCTTCGGTGAAGGGCAGTCCATTCCAATAAACTTTTACATCACGAACACCAAAGGGTGAACGAATAGAACTTCCTCTTATACTCACCCGGTAACTGGAGACTGCTCTTTGCTCTAAATTAACCCCAGGCAAGGTATTCCAGGCCATCACTGGGTTGTGAGGTGAGAAATTATCCAATTCCTTTGGACTTAAGTAAGCAATAGGGGCAGATTGCTTATTGATTTGCTCTCCTTTGCTAAAACCTGTTACCGTAACTACTTTGAGAATGGAATCATTTTTGATTTCTTGTGCACGCACTGCGCTCATTAGGCTACAAAAACAGATGATAAAAATTAAGAATCTGTACATAAAAAATTAAAGTATAGGCTGTGATACTTTTATAACAGCACCAATAGAAAAGGGTTTTTGAATAATTTTTTTACCAACTTCCACTAGCACCACCGCCTCCGGTCATACCACCACCAAAGCCGCCAAAACCTCCACCGAAGCTGCCGCCTCCGGAATTGAAGTCGCCAAATGTACCTCTATGTCCTCTACCGCTACTACCTAGCAACATCATTAAGGTGATCATATCTAAACTTCCGCCTCCCATGTGATGCTTTCTAACTCTTCTTATTCTTGAAATAATGGTGATAACAATAAAGAAGAATATTAAAAATGCTCCTAAACCGATTCCTTTGCCCGCATCATTATCTGCTACTTTATCTGCTGTATATTTTCCAGCGGCTAAATCAAAAATAATAGAAGTGGCTTCATCCAGACCTTGATAGTAATTTTTATTTCTGAAGGCGGGTTTCATATACTGATTAATGATCGTACTTGCTGCTCCATCGGGAACTACATCTTCCATACCATAACCAGTACTAATATCCATTTTTCGATCCTGAATAGCTACTGAAATTAATAAGCCATTGTCTTTGTCTGCGTCCCCTATTTTCCATTCTTCAAATACTGCTACACCAAATTGATTGGGAGAATACTGCCCATAAGTAGGCACTATTAAAATAGCAACTTGAGTTGAAGTGCTATCATTGTAAGCTACAAGTTTACGTTCCAACTGTTGTTGTTCCCCTTTGCTCAAGGTATTTGTTAAATCATTCACCAATTTCGGAGGATTAGGTCTTGAAGGGATTTCATCCTGTGCAAAAACAGAAGCTGCTAAGAATAATGCTATGATGGAAAAGTATATGTTTTTCATGATGTAAGTTTACTGTAATTTGATGGTTGAAGTTACAATGGATTACTCATTTAATAAAAATATAAGCAACTGAATCTTCTTCCTCAATTATTAATCATAACTTTTTTGATTTCATTGTTGGCATCAAATGTCGGGAAATACATTAATTCAATCTTTGCAGGGTTTAAGGTGTAAGTGCCCGAATAACGTGGTGTTAATTTTATTTCATAAGTGTGTTCTCCTTTTGGAAGGTCTTCCAAAAATATAGTGGTCTTATTTTTAAAGTATTCCCGGTGAGATTCACTTCTGAAATTATTCGTTTTACTGGCATAAGAGCAACCTCCAGGTATAGGTATGTTTATCATAACATATTCGGCATCTTTTTTAACTGTAACATTTACAATTAATTTAGTTTCTTCGCCTGCTACTAAAACATTATTGTTTTCTTCGAAATGGGTATCGATTTCAAAGTCATCCTTTTTAAGTCGAGGCTTGGTTTCCCAGAAGCTTTGATAACTTGTAAAGTAAACTGGAAAATCACCCGACTTAGATAATTTGATATTTTGATCGGGGGAAACTGTCATTTCAAAAGGGAATTCATCAATAGATTTATTAACATCTCCTGATAATTTTATTGAAGGATGGCTTAAGTCTGAGGTTTCATTCAGTAGATTAGGCAAAATAGTTTCAAGAATTTTGGCAGATTCATAAGTGTTTCGCCAGTATCCCTTATTTCTAATTTCTAAAAAATAGCCCCTCAATTTTTGTAAAGCCTCTTTATGTTCAGAGGAATCTTCTTCAAGTATTTTATAAGCTAGGAGGGAGTTTTGTATATCGTTCTGTGTCAAGCTATTTTCCTGCTCTTCGTTTGGAAAGTAAATATTGCCCATTAATGTAGTTTCTTGAAAACTTAGAATTGTATCCAAATCATACTCAAGTTGAGATAATTGTTTAAGATGGCTTAAAGCTAAAAGAGCATTTAGAGAGTTATTATTTTCTTTTTGTTCAAATTTGTTGATGTAGTAGGAGTAATTAATTTGAGCGTTTAATAGGTTTAAAATTTTCAAGATTCTAATACTTTTTTGAAAGTCAGTTTGATAATCCAATTCCCAAATCATTTTTTCAGCAATCTGATCTTTATTGATTTTAGATTCATATCCTGCTTTTTCAGCAATTAATAATGCTTCTAAAATATGTAAACTAATCCAGCCATTAAAACTAGAGTTTTTCCACCAGCCCCATAAACCATCACTTTTTTGGTTATTATGTATTAGGCGAATTAATTTATTTACCTCTCGTTCATTTCTAAACTTCACCCCTCTATATTCAGCAATTTTTTCCTCTAAAATCAGGGCTTTTAGTTTCGATGCAATTTGTTCATTGCACCAGTATTCATAGGATAATACATGACTGATTTCGTCTTCAACTATCTCCAGCAGGTCTGCACGAGCATACAAATTTACATCACCCAAATTTTTGTCAAATTCCAAATTAAAGGTTGTGTCTTTATCAAGTATGAAAAATTGCCCAATGGTACGGTTTAATCCTCTAGGAAATATTGGGATATGTTTTTGTTCTCCATCCAAATAACCATCTTCCTTTTCTAGGAAATATTTCATTTGAATTGAATCTGAAGGAGCGACAATTTGCAGACTATCTATTATTGAATTCACACATAATTGATTATTAGAAAACTGAATATTGCCATTAATTTCAAATTGCCTTTTTAAGCTAATAGTATCTGATGTATAATTTAATATTTTTCCAATTGCTAATGTTGAATCACCTTCAATTAAGAACCTTGGCGTGGCTAATTTGGCCATTAATGGTTTATATGATTTTATTGAGCTTTTGGTTTGTCCAGATTGCTTTTTACCGTTCATGGCTAAATAAAATGTTTCCCATCCGGTTACATCATCAGGAAATTCAACTTCAAAGCTTACTTTTCCTTCTTTGTCGGTTTTTAATTTGGGCTCCCAAAACGCATAATCTGAAAAGTTATCTCTGATTGAACTAGACTGAGCAGCCGATTCAAAAAATTCTTCATCATAATCCGCTCCTTTTGAGAAAAGGGTTTTAGTATTTTTGAAGGATTCTTGGTTTGTATCAATTATGACAACACCATTACTGCCTTGTGACCCATAAATTGCAGTTGCTTTTTCTCCTTTTAGAATTTCTAAACTTGCAAATAGTTTAGGATCTAAGTCTTCTATTTGACCAGTAAATACTAACCCGTTTATGATATATAATGGGGTTTTATCAAATGATTGGCTTGAGACTCCTCTAATATTTATTTCTACAGCACTGCCTGGGACACTGGAATTAATCGAAACCCCGGCTATCTTCCTCATTAAGGAATTGGATTGAACGTTTGAAACAGATGCTGTTAAATTAGATTTGCCTACGGAGCCATAGCCGGTTACTACCACTTCTGACAATTGTTGAACATCTGGTTCCAGATAAACATTTGTATAATTTCTATTTAGAGTTACTTCTTCTTTTACCATCCCAATAAATGTAAAAATCAGGGTGTTGTAACCTAGCGGGACTTTTAAGGAATAATAGCCGTCTAAATCAGTTGTGGTTCCAAAAGTAGTGCCTTTAATGAGTACATTTACTCCTGGAAGCGGATCTTCAGTGCCTTTTTCATAAACATATCCATCTACCATTTCTCCTACACCTGAGTAACTAAATTGTTCTCTGTATCTATTAAATATGACGCTTTTTTCTTTTTCCTCCTGAAGGTTGTATGGTTTGTCTTTAAACAAATTCTCCTCAATAATTTTATTAATTTCAATGCTGAAACTATCCTTTTTTAACTTTGTTGGTTTAGTATATTCAAAATAGTTTAGACCATTTTCTTTAATATTGACGGAATCCTCAATATGATATTTTGAATCTTCATAGAAGAAAAGTAATCGATAATATCCTTTTTTTAATTGATGTAACAAAGCTGTATTTCCTGGATATACCCGCAAAAATTCATGATTATCATATCGAAATACCAATATATTTAGCGGCCGATCTAATTGCTTTTCCTTATCTATACTGTTTTTTAATAGTAGCCTACCTGCGCCTTCCCGGGTTTTTGTCGGGTAGTTATATCTAGCAGTGAGTGCTCTTTTAGAGTCTAAATAGTTTTTCCATTGTGATTTTAATTTTTCCTCTGTTAGTACATAATCACTTAAAAAGCTTAGGCTTGAGTATTTATCTAAATATTCAGGATAGCTTTTTAGACTTGTACTTCTCATTTTTAGTAAGTCTGGAGCAAAATCATATTCGAAAAAGGGTTCATGTTGAAATTTTGTTGAATAACTATCTATCGAATGAAAGATGATCTTTCCGGCAATTGGCCCGGCAAAATTTTGTTGACTTCCAACACTTTGATGAAAATTAAGCAGTTGTACCTGATGGTCTTGCTTAAGATATGCCATTCTTTGTCCGAAATTATTCCGATAAGGGAATATATATTTATACAGATAAGCTTTTTCAGAGGAAGTTAGATAAGGGCCAGCTTTCAATGAGCTTATATTTTTATGATAAATATCCTCATCAATGCTTAATATATGCTTTTGACCCTCATTAAAATACAAGCTATCAATTGTTAGAACCTTATTTGCTGTTCTTAATTTTAATTGATGATAACCAGTGTCAATATTAAATGAGTAAGGATTTTTATTGGTTGACCAGCTAAAATACACAGGCCTACTGTCTATGTAAATAACATGTATGTCTTTCAGCTCCCCTTTATCAAAAACAAATGGTGAAAACTGTGTAATTGAATCAGGGCTGTCATAGGTAAACTTTCTAATTGTATTTTCAGGATATATAAATTGATAATATTCTATTGAATCCAAGCCAGCTTTTTTCTTCCAGCTCAAATAATTTAAATTCTGCTTATAATTTGTTGTGCCTTTATTCCTTTCAAATTCGAAAGTGTTTATTAACTCCTTGTGTTTTCTTTCTTTTCCTAGATAGGGAACAGATGGAGCATTTTCCTTGAATTTCTTTGTAAATGAGTAAGCTGTCAAATCGACATTTTCGGCAGGATTTCCATTTATGTCTGTTACGGTGAGCTCAATTTTTGATGTTTGGCCAGGATATACGATTCTAGGTTGCGAAACAGCTACATTCAGTTTCTTGTCCTTTAAAGGGATTTCATAGTTTTCATCGATTACTTTTCCACCCCATAAATATTGAATTGTTACGAAATAATTCTTTTTCGATTTTGTATTGATTCTATAATTCAGATTGTCAGTATAGCCTGCTTCTATTTCCCTGTTTTTTTTATAAATGTTGTAATTAAAAGGGATTTTCCGTGGGTTTTCAATTTTAACTATTAGTGAATCCGTAGTTCTATCACTGTAACATTGAATTAAGGATGGTCTTTTGGATAAATTAAATGTTTGTTGAATGCTGTCTGTTTGAATCAGGTAATCTGAAAAATAGTGGTTTATTGGGATTTGGGTCTTGGTATTGCCGTCAAAAACAGATGTTTTGTTCCCAAAATTATCTATTCCGTAAACTTCAATTTCGTTTTTGAGAGCTTTCCCATTTTCTGAATAATCAATTATTATCGAATCAGCATTTAATTTAAAACTGAACTCTTTTTTACTGTGAAAATAGCTAAACTCTTTGTTTTTTGATACAATCTCATTATCTGAGGTTATAAGCTTTACATTGACATTATAGTCAAAATTCACTGGGGGAAACTTCTCTCCCGTTATAAATATTTCTGTATTTTCATCGGGCAAAAGCCTTTTTTGAATAAATTCTAATGTATCAGGAATAAATAGTTTTGAGGAAAAGAAGTTGTGGATATTTATAGGCGTGACTATTACTTCCAGTCGCCCATCCAATATCTTGAGATTATTTTCATCCGTTCCTTTCGCATTTATTTTTAAAGTATCTTTTAAATAATGATTATTTTCTTCCGCAATTAAATCAAGTTTAATGCCTGCAAGTTCATAATCTTCATAATTAAAGTAACTTCTTAATATCTCTTTGTCATTTTTTGATTCCAAATACAGATTGTACATTCTGTCTAGTTGCAATTCCAAAGAATCATGAAGTACAAATTCATGTTCATAAGCTCCTTTTCGATAGGGCTTAATTTCTCCTAAAAGGGTCTTTTTACCTCTACTATATATTTTTGCGTTGAGGGTTTTGTTTATAGGTCGTCCATTATTTTTTACAATAAAGGCCTTGAGTTTTACCGTATCACCAGGTTTATATTTTGGTTTATTAAAAGCAAAATAGCCAGTGTATTTCTCCTCATCTAGGTAATCATAATAACCACAATAATAATCATCGAATAGGCATGCTGTTTTACGGTAAAGTTTAATGAAAAATTCTTTTGTGCTATAAATTGTACCTTGTGGCCACCACCGAATCAAAGATTTAACCCCATCAATAGGAACATGTAGCGCGAAATTAATTGGCCTCCAAACGTATTTTATCGGGGTTCCAAAGACTATTTTTCGATATGCTCTTTTGAATCTTGAGTTATCAAGCCTTTTATCTAATTGATAAAATGATTTAAATCCATCTACTGTGATTTCAAGTAAGCCTTCTTTATTGGCTTTTTTTATGATGTAGGCCTTTTCATCTTTATCAAACTTTAGTTTTTTATTCTTAATTTTTAATTCTGCACCATTTATGAGATGACCCTGTAAATCATAAACCTGGACTTTTAAATCTGTATTGTTATTTAAGATAAATGCTTCAAAGTTTTGGATACTTGTTATAGAGGTTTTTTGTTGGTTTTTCTCGCTATAGCTTTTTAAATAGTGTCCTTCAGCTAATGGTTTATCATATTTTTTATCGGTAGGAAAAGAATCAATTTTATGATTAAAAAAAGTGGAGTCCAATTCCTTTACATTGTTCTGATAGATTTGTTTTGCCTGAAAACTATTGATTTTATAGATGTAGGTATAGAAGCTTGATTTCCTGCTTTTTAATAAACTTTGGCTGGAAAGCTTATGGTAAGAAACAAACAAAAAAATAAATAATATCCCTCTTAAAGAGTAGTGTAAAAAAGCAGCTCTATTCACTTTGTTTAATTATAATTCTAAAAGTACTTCCCTAAAGTATAAGCTTAATTTTTAAATTACTCATTTTGGAAGTCTCAATCCAAAAAATGATGTAATTATATTTTTTAATTACACCCTTTGCCTCGCTGGAGCTAAAAGCAAAATAAATTAGCAAACAACTAATTTAATTAGTATTTTTGTTTTATGAATTCATCCCAAAACATAAAAGGCAGAGGGGCGCAACACCATCTTTCCAACTCATTTTCCAAGCAAGAATTTACCACAGAGTGGGATGAAGGAGTGGATGAATATACGCATTTTGATAAACCCACCACCCAAGTATTTTACGAACATCCGAAAAAAATTATCAATAAAGTCAGTAGCCCGGATGTAGGTATGGAGTATTCCATCAATCCTTATCAGGGATGTGAGCATGGATGCGTTTATTGCTACGCCCGCAATTCCCATGAATACTGGGGTTTTGATTCAGCCTTGGATTTTGAATCCAAAATTATAGTTAAAAAGAATGCTGCAGAATTACTTGAAAAAGAGCTTTTAAACCCTAAATGGAAGGTGAAAACTATTGCGCTTTCAGGCAATACGGATTGTTATCAACCTTTGGAAAGAAAGCTCAGGATTACCAGAAGCCTTTTGAAAGTTATGGCCAAATACCACCATCCAGTGGGAATCATCACCAAAAATGTGGGCTTTTTGGAGGATATGGATATTCTGGAAGATTTGGCAAAAGATAATTTAGTGCGAGTCATTTTATCCATCACGAGCCTGGATGAAAAACTAAGATCTGTTTTGGAGCCCAGAACAGCCTCTTCAATAAAAAAACTTCAAGCCATTAAAATCTTGAGTGAAAAAGGAATTCCTGTTTCCATCATGAATGCCCCAATCATTCCCGGCCTAAACCATAGTGAGATTCCGGAAATCATAAAAAGGGCATCTGAAAATGGTGCCAACGATGCAGGCTATACGGTTGTTCGATTAAATGGAAGAATAGCTGAAATTTTTAAGAAATGGCTGGAGAATTATTTTCCTGATAGATCTGAAAAAGTCTGGCATCAAATTGAAAATCTTCATCAGGGAAAAGTGAACGACTCCGATTGGGGGCAAAGAATGAAAGGGAGAGGTGCAGAAGCCGATGTGATCAATCAGTTATTTCAATTGGCTAAGAAAAAATATATGAATGGAGGAAGAAAGTTGAGTTTGAATAATAATGCTTTTCGAAGAGGTGGGGCTTATACCTTATTTTAAAGAGCTTTTGGTCATTATTCAATCAACTTTTTGTAATTTTGATTTATGACAGTATTCAAAACCTCTCTTTTAATTTTATTCTTATTACTACCTGAATTTCTACTCGCCCAAAGCACAAATGTGGAATTCCAAGTGAATATGAATGAGCAAATCACCCAAGGAAATTTTGATCCATCGTCCGACTTTGTGGATATAGCCGGCTCCTTTAATAATTGGGGGAATCCTGGTTTGGTTTTAAATGATGATAACAGCGATGGAATTTACACTGGTGTAGAAACTTTAAATATCGGTCAAGAAATAGAATTAAAAGCCAGGATAAATGGTGCATGGGATGGAAATGAGGAATTTCCTGGCGGTGGCCCCAATCGCTCTTTTACCATTTCACAGGATGATGTGATTGAATTTTGGTATAATGATGAAGTTTCAGATAATGTCCTTCAAGTAAATATTAGTGCTTCTTCTAACTTTGCCGTTCCCGGTGAGGTGATTCAATTTACTGACCTATCCAACGGGAACCCGGTTGATTGGGAATGGAGTTTTGCAGGTGGAAACCCGAGCTCAAGTACAGAGCAGAATCCTGTCATTAGCTATGCCAATGAAGGAAGTTATGATGTAAGCCTAACCATCAAAAATGCAGAGGGGGAAACAGTCACTAAAACTTTTGAGAATTTCATCACGATTGGCAATACGGATACGCATTGGTGGAATGAGATGGTTTTTTATGAAATATTCGTTCGCAGTTTTTATGATGCTGATGGTGACGGAATAGGCGATTTTCCAGGACTGATTGAAAAATTGGACTATTTAAATGACGGAAATCCAGCTACACACAATGATTTAGGTATTAATGGAATTTGGTTAATGCCTATTCAACAATCTCCTAGTTATCACGGATATGATGTGACGGATTACCGAGAAATTGAAAGTGACTACGGCACCAATGAGGATTTCAAGGAATTTATAGCTGAAGCACATAAAAGAGGCATAAAAGTGATCATTGATTATGTTATGAACCATAGTTCCAGTGAACATCCATGGTTTAGAGACTCTAAAAATCCATCAAATGAAAAAAGAGATTGGTTTGTTTGGGAAGATAGCAATCCTGGTGGAAGTGGGCCTTGGGGGCAAAATGTTTGGCACCAAAGCAATGGCGATTATTATTACGGGCTTTTTTGGGACGGAATGCCAGACTTAAATTATGAGACACCTGCTGTAAAGGAGGAAATGTTTGATATATCCACTTTTTGGTTGGAAGAAATGAAAGTGGATGGATTCCGATTGGATGCCGTAAAATACATTTATGAGACAGAGGAAGGCTTAGAAGATGTGGAAGAAACTTTTCAGTTTTGGAAAGATTTCAGAACGCATTATAAATCCGTAAACCCGGACGCATTTTCAGTAGGTGAAGCATGGACCTCTACTAATAAAGCAAGAGATTATGTCGGCAATAATGGTCTCGATTATGTTTTTGAATTTGACTTAGCAGGAAGCATTCTGAATGCTGTCAATAACGGCAATTCAACCGGGCTCATTTCTAAAACGGAAGAAGTAATGGGTAGCTATCCCTATTTACAATTTGGAACATTTTTGACCAATCATGATATGGACAGAGTGATGAATGTGCTCAATCAGGAGCTTTCAAAAGCCAAATTAGGAGCTGAATTATTGTTGACTTTGCCAGGTATTCCTTATCTCTATTATGGAGAAGAAATCGGGATGTTGGGTCAAAAGCCTGATGAAGATATTCGTTTGCCGATGCAATGGAGCAAGGCTTCTAATGCGGGTTTCACAACAGGAAGTCCTTGGAGGGCTCCGGACTCTGATTATCCTGATAAAAATATTCAAGATCAACAAACGAATTCTGAATCCCTTTGGAGAAAATATCAGGAGCTAATAGCCACAAGAAATTCACAAATTGCTTTGCAAACAGGAAATTACCGGACAGTCCAAACTAATTCTTCGGATGTATTCAGTTTTATCAGGCAAAAAGATGAGGAGCAGATTTTGGTGGTTTCAAATTTGACCAATAACGAAATAAACAATGTCAATCTTCAATTAAACAGCTCTAATTTATTAGCTGGAAATTACCAATTGGTTGATTTGTTGAGTGGAAACCAAAAAGCAGTTACGGTCAGCGGAAATGGTGGAATTGATTTCAATTTGGAGGGCATGAATCCTCGAACTACCCATATTTATAAATTTTTAACTTCCGAAACCTCAACTACTGATGTGGAATTTATGGTGGATATGAATGAATTAATTACTGAAGAAGCATTTGACCCTGACACTGAATCTGTTATTTTAATTTCAAGTGAAAATGGTTTCGGATCTGAAAGTATAGAGTTAAACGAAACTGGCGAATCTGGAATTTATGCTGTTAAATTATCAGATATCACTATTGGTTCGGCTATTGAATTCAAATTTGGTATAAATAATCCTGAAAATGGAAGGGAAGAATTTCACGACAGTGATCAATATAGATTTTTCAGATTAAAGGAAGGAACAAACCAAGTATTGAATCAATATAATCAACTAGGAAGCACTGTTACTTCCAATGAGGAGGAAATAAAACCAGCTCAATCTCTTAAAATATATCCAAATCCAGCTCAGAGGAATATCAATGTCGAAATTGAAAACCCTGGATTTTCAGCTTCAAAATATCACATTATGGATGGAAAAGGAAGCATCAAATTAGAGGGGAAACTAACAAATGGTCATAAGCAAATCGACATCCATAATCTCAAGGAAGGACTCTATTTTTTACAAATTATCGGTGATAAAAAGAGGATGATTCATAAAATTTTAGTGATTAATTAATCTATTTTCAAAACTATTTTTCCAATATGTTCACTGCTTTCCATCAGCTCATGGGCTTTGGAAGCTTCTGCCAGTGGAAAGGTTTTGAAAATAACAGGTTTAATTTCTCCAGATTCTATTTTTGGCCAAATGTATTTTTTAAGATTCTGAGCAATGGTTCCTTTAAATTCAGGAGAGCGAGCTCTTAAAGTCGATCCTGTTATGGTCAATCTTTTCACCATCACTTTCTTCATATTAATAGTTGATTCCGCATTTTTCATGGCATTAATAATCACCAACCTGCCCTCAGGATTTAAGATGTTAATATTTTTGGCAGTATAATCTCCTCCCACCATATCCAAAATTACATTAACACTTTGTTTTTTATCTTTTAGATATTCTTCAAAATCTTGCCTTTTGTAATTGATAGTCAAATCAGCACCTAATTTTACCGCATAATCACATTTTTCATCTGTGCCTGCTGTGGTGAAAACCTTTCCGCCCATGCTTTTCACCATTTGAATAGCGGTTACACCTATACCTGATGTGCCACCATGCACTAAAAAGTTTTCTCCTTTTTGAAAATTTCCTCTATCAAATACATTTGACCAAACCGTGAAAAAAGTTTCAGGTAGAGATGCTCCTTCTACAAAATTCAATCCTTTTGGAATTGGTAAACACTGTACTGCAGGGGCGGTAACTTCTGATGCATAGCCTCCGCCTGCCACCAAGGCACAAACCTTATCGCCAACTTTCCATTGCATCACATCATTTCCAACTTCCTTTATAATTCCTGCCACTTCCAATCCGGGAATATCATCGGGAGCATCTTCTGGAGCAGGATATCCACCCATTCTTTGGAAAACATCAGGTCGGTTTACACCTGAGGCTTTTACTTCTATCAAAACTTCATTGGGCTGAGGCCTTGGGCTATCACTTTCCTCTAATTGAAGTACTTCTGGCCCTCCTGGTTTTTTGATTATAATGGCTTGCATGTTTTTTCAGTTTTAAGTTTTAGGTTTTAAGTAAATGTAATGAGTATAGAGTACAAAGATAGCTCACATTATACTTCTAAATATTTCTATTTAGCTTCTATATAACATCCGGACTTGCGGTACTGACCTATTCACCCTACATCCATCATCCATTCTTCCCACTTCAAACTCCTAACTTCCAACTCACTATTTCAACTTTATTTCCTATTATATCAATCTTATTTCTAATTATTTCTATCTAGCTTCCAGTCTGACCTACGGTATTGATCTCTACACTTCATCACTTTAAAACCTCAACACCTCCTCACTTAGAATGGATACCCTATCCCAAAATTCCAATTAATATTTTCTTGTCTCCAAGCTTTATTTCCTAACTCAAAACGGTCTTGCCATTGGAAACCATCAGGGCTAGGTTTTCGGATTGGCGTGGCCACATCCAATCTGATTACGAAAAATTCAATATCCAATCTTAAACCAATTCCAGATCCTATGGCCATTTCATTTATCCAATTAGAAGTGAATTGACCATTTCTTCCATCTTCGTTTTTGAGCCAAACGTTGCCCGCATCGGTAAAAATGGCTCCTTTTAGGAAAGAAACTAACGGAAAACGATATTCCACATTCGCTTCTATCTTGATGTCTCCAGCTTGGTCGAAAAAGTTAGTGCCATCTGATCGATTCTGTGGTTGATAATTACCTGGCCCTAAACTTCTGATTCGGAACGCACGAACTGAATTCGGCCCGCCAGAAAAATATTGTTTGGAGTAAGGAAGGCTAACGGAATTGCCATAAGGCAAGCCTACGCCCACAAACGCACGGCTTACCAATCGACTTTCTTTGCCAATATTCTGATAGTTTCTGATATCAAAATCGAAACGGGAAAACTGTGCATAACTTTGTCCCCAGAATTTTTTATCATCGCCTTTTACGCCTCCAATATTTTGCGCTACAGCCAAGGCATTTCCTGCAAAATCAGCATTAAAGGAGAAAAAAAAGCGGTTCCTTTTAATATTTCTTACTAGCTGACTCCATTGAAAACTGTAAGACATGCCAGGAATAAATTGCTGTTCAAAACTTCGAGCTAAAAAAGGATTATCTTTTTTTAGCGTTTTAAAAGCTTCGCTTTCATTTCCTACACTTATATAGTTAATGGAAACAGGGTTTAAATTATGTGTCACAAAAATATTCGGATTCCATTCGAAACCATAAACCGCTAAAAAAGAATTGAGATTGAACCACTGAGAACGGTTTAGCAAATCATAAGATAATTTGAATTTTGTTTTAGGAATAGAGTAACGGAATTTTTCCTCTATCGGAATAGGAGTTACCATTCTAGGAATTATTAATTCTGCCGTCACCCCTGTTTCAATACTATTCAGACCTGCATTAATCTCTCTACCATTCAATTGTGCTTCATAACCAACTTTGGTGGATAACCTAAGTGCCTCACCTCCTTTGAATAAGTTTCTGTTCAAGTATTCAAAGTTCAGGGTCGGACCTACAAAGTTATTGGATTTACTTACCGCTTGTAATTCAGAGCGGAAAGAACGTTTGCTCAATGGAGATAGGTAAATATTAGCTGTTAATTGTCCTATGCCGTTTTCAAGCAGACTATCTTCTTGGTATCTTATGTTTACGAAGCGATAAGTTTTCAAGGAATTCAGCCTTTTGTTCGTATTACTTTCATTTTCAGGACTGTATAGCTCTCCTTCCTGCATAAATAAGTAAGGGTAAAGCCGGTCGGGACGGAAAAATATGTCTGATTGAATAAATTCCACATCATTCAAAACTGTAGTATCTGCGCTCTTAGCTCCTTTAGAAGTGTCCAATGAGTATTTTGGAAACACATGGATTTCCTCAATTGTAAAAGGAACCAATGCGAGCTCGGAGGCATCATCTTTTATTCGAAGTCCCATTATAGCCTCATTCTGCTCATCGGTGCTCAATGTATCAGCCTCAAAAATCAAATTGTTTGATGTGAAATAATAATATCCTTGCTTTTTAAAGAAATCAGAAATATTTGTTCTGGTATCTTTGAGTTTTTGTAAGGAAAAAGGCTCATTTTCTTTTATTGGGTTTTCTTCCTCCAAATAGTGTAGAATCAGGCTATCCACTTTTTGTTCACCTACTTTTTTGTAGTAAATAGAATCAATATGAATTCTATTTCCAGGACTAATTTCATACTTTATATATCCTGTCTTTTTCTTTTGAAAAACCTCATGATTAATCTTACTATTGAAATAACCTAAATTTTCCATACGGTTTTTCATTAGCTTTTGTACAGTATTGATATTGACTTGATTAAGCAAAACTGCTTCTTCTCCTATCCTTTTATTTACCCATTTTGCATAAAACCCCGCTTTTTCTTTCTTGACTTTTTGATTTGCCCACAATCCCAAGCGCATGCCGGCAAACTTTTCATTTGGCTTGGGCTTATTAACTTTTTCCAAATCACGTTCTAATTCTTTTTTATATTTAGAACTTTCCGTCTCTTTTAGCTTGAGCTTTCCGCCCTCATATAATCTTTCCCCTTGCTGCAAATTTTTGGTTGTATTGCAGGAGTAAAATGCCCCTCCTAAAAAGCTAATCAAAGCGATATGTATTAAAACCTTTCTCACTCTTCGTCCTCTTCTGGTTTTTGCCAAAGCTCATTGAATTTTTCGAACTCTTTACTGAATTGAATGGAAATGCCTGTAACAACCACTTGTCCATCAATCAAGCCTTCATATTCATTTTTTCGGTAGCCCTTTAGTTTGTAGCGACCATCTTCTGTCAATAGATATTCAACCATAATATTTCCTATAATGTCAGTAGCTTGTTGCTGACTTCTTTGCTGCCCTTCTAAGTCAACCTGGCTACCAACTTCAACTCTAAAGCGGTCATTAAATAAATTTTTACTTAAGCTCATCTCTAATTGTGTTCTGTCCTGGGGTGTTCCACTTTGGTAATCCTCATAAGAATTTAGATCCAAGTTTAGATCCACGCCTTTTACATATTGGTTACTTAATTTATTGAGTTGATTACTTAAAATCTGACTCGCACTATTTCTGGCAATCGCTTCGGAATTTGGACCACCATTGCTACTGCCGCTTGGAAAAAATTGGTTTAATACCAACAGAGAAAAAACTTGTTTATTCAACCGGGTTTCATTAGAATTAATGGATTGAACTTGTTGGTAAATATTACCACCCAAAGCACCACGACTTTGTTCTGGCATATCCAATCCGAAGGAGATTTCAGGTTTGCTTAAATTACCGCCAACAAAAAGCTGAACTAAAAATGGCAGTTTTTGTCGATATTGGGTTTTCACAGAAGAAGAAGCGGCAGAAATTTGATCCTCCATTAAAGTGTTCACAGGAGTCTCTGTTTTATACAAAGCCGTAATATTCAAAGTGGCTTCATAAGGATCGCCCGACCAGCTTATTCTTGAGCCAGATTGAATTTCAAATTTACGTTTTACTAAATCATATAAACTTAATTGATAATAACCCTGATTAACTTCTACATTTCCATTTAAGCTAATAGCACCATTTTTTCTCAGGGTAAAATTCAAATCCGTATCACCGGAAACGGTTAAATAATCTCCTCTTCTTTCATCCACAATAACTTTAAATTTGGCGTTTTTATCCGTATTGATGATGGCGTTTAAGTCCATTCCATCGATGTTGGCACTTCTCTGTAATTCTGATTCCGCAGTACTGATGGTATCCGATGGTTCATACTTCTTTTTGAATGTTACGATTCCTTCTTGCTCCACTACATCCACTTCACTTTCAGGAATGATATAGACCAAGTCCGTTTTATCATTTAATCCTACTTTAGCCTGTATTTTAGGTTGATTTGAGGTTCCTGTCAAATCTATATTGGCATTAAAATAAGCTTTGCCGAAAAAGAGTTCGCTATCGGCTTTAGTGGTATTCAACAATTGAAAATTCTCTGCAGTAAGTTGTAAATTAAATTTAGGATTCAATAAATCATGAGTAGTAACTTCACCATTCAATTGCATTTTACTTTCTTGCTCATCAAGCATAGTGAAATTGTTCAATTTGATTTTCTCATTTCTTAAATTGATTTCTTCATTAGGGAGTTGGTAAGCCATATTCAAATATGGAAAGAATAATGAAGCATCTTGAAAATTCAATTTGCCCTCATAAATAAAGTCTTCCGTATTTCCACTAAAATTAAAATGTCCAATTAAATTTCCGCTGGCTTCCTTAATTAATCCTTCAGAAAAACTGCTTAGAAATGGTAAAGAAACGCTGTCCATATCCAGTTCAAAATCAAACTCGGGGATTTCTCGGTTATTGTCAAACCAACCTTTGCTTCTTAAAATTATCTCACCTTTCGAAGTCAAATTAAATTGATAGCGATTATCCGATTCCTGTTGGGCATTTAAAGAGATATTGCCCACTTCCTCATTCAAGATGTTCAGGCTGTCTAATTGTAGAGAAGCGGAAAAAGCCATTAGGTTTTTTAAATCCTCAAGCACTATCCCACCTTTTAAAACACCTTTAACAGGACTTTCTTCGGCATTGATGATGGCAAAGAAATTTTCAATTCTGAAGTTTTCGAAATTTAATTGAAGTGCGGTAACTTCTTCCTTTAGTTTCGTTTTGAGTTCAAATAATTGTTGGTTACGCTCAAAAATCAAGTTCTTAATTTGCAAATTTGCTGTGTCAAAATAAATTCTGTTTTCCGGGTGCATATTCCAGTGTTCAGCATTTAGGATTAGGTTTTCAGGCTTCAATGTCCAGAATAGTGAATCCATTTTACGTTCTGCAACAGCATCTACATGGAATAGACTATCGGCCACTTCATTTTCCACAAATAAATTGAATAAAGCTTTTTGAGGTGTTATATCTGCTCTTAAAATGGTAGGATAGATATTTAAATCACCTGAGGTGATCCGCTGAAAATTGGTGTTCACATGAAACTCTTCTTCTGTATTATTGATGCTTATAACAAAGCTGTCTAAATCAATGTCTTGATAATGAAAGTTGGGGATATTCAATTGAAAATCGATTATTTCCTCTGCACTATTGTAATTTCCTTTTGCCATAATGGGCTTAAAACTGATATCCAAGGGCAGAAAATACATCAAATTTTGGCTTTCTTCGGCTTGCAATGAAAAGGCCATTTTCATAGGCTTTTCTGTAGTATCTACCTTAAAAATCTTGGCATTTTGAAGCTTAGAGGCATCCAAATCAGCAATGGCTAATTGGTCAAAACTATGGTTCATATTCAAGTCAAGCGCAATATTTTCCCATCTTAATTTAACATCAGCACTGTCAGCCGAATTATATGCTTTTAAATCCAATGGCGTAAAATTGATGGTTTGCAACGGACTGGTTAGTACTGTTTCAGCCAGATACGCATTTATAGATTGGTGTAAACTATCTAATTCAACATTTATGTCTGCTTTTGTAGATGCCCAAAGTGCGGTATCAGTAATATTGAGCGCTAACAAATCCAATTGCTTGATATTGGCTTTGAGATTGATTTTTTGTTGAATAGAATCAATACTTCCCGTAGCGGATAAATCAAAATCTGCAATGGAATCTGAATAACTACTGCTGAATTCCAGCTGGCTTTTCACCAAAGATGCCGACATATTTAGTGTGTCAAACTCATTCGCCATATAGCTGAAATTTCGGAAGCTGATTTCTGCTTTGGTATCCATTTCTGATGGTTTTAGGCCTTTTCCCTTAATGGCAATGTCAACATTAGCGGTCTTGAAATTTAGGCTGTCTTGCAACCACCTAGCTATTTCCAAATCCGTTAATCTTATATCCGCTTGATAGCTTTCGGGCTGATTGGAATCGAAATATCCTTTGACTTTTACTCGACTAATATCATCCAGTTTGGCAGATATATTTGCAATTATTTTTCCTTTATTATAATTGCCATTTCCGCTTAAATTCACTTTTTGTGGATAATAATCTGGATAATCTTTCGGCATGAAATATGGAAAATCTGACACATTACTTTTTAGCTCTAAGTTTTCAAAAGAAGCCATTAGATTTTCTCCTTCCTGCCAATTTTTAAGTTTGGCATTTAAGGCTACTGATGTTTTATTTCCATACAAAATGCGGAATCCTTGCAAGTCAATATCTTTATCATTTCCATTGATTTTTCCGTAAAGCTTGGCAGGATGTTTTGATAATGCCAATATACTGCTATCTGCTTGAAGCTCAGGAGAAAAATAAAAGGCGTCTTTAATGTCAAGTGTAGTCGGCAATTTCAAATCTAACTTGAATTGTGATTTATAAAAGCTTCCGGCAAATAATGAATCGATAGAAGCAAAATCAATCTGAGCATCAGTTTGCAATATAGAGTTAGCGGTTTCTACTTTTAGGTTTTGTAAACCAGCGAAAGTTGAATTAAAACTTATAGCTCCACTTAGTTCTTTTAATTCAAAATTCTTACTGTCTCTAGCAGAGAAACTTAAATTTTCAATGCCCAAATCTTCAGTTATATATTTAGCATTCTTCAAATTCAGTTTGATGTCCTGAAACTGCAAATTTTCAGGGTTAACCCCTTCCGCTTCTTTAATTTTTCCTGCAGACTTTATATCCAAATCTGTTAAATCAAAATTGAAAGTGTTGAGCTTTATTTTGTAATCAGGAAATTCAAAGGGAGTAGGAGCATCATCATTTTGTTCTTGTGCGGAATCCGAAGATATTGGTAATCGCATTCTAAAATGGCTGATTTTATTATAGAATTTTCCTAGTTCAATTTTATTTTTAGCTAAATCCACTTTTGCATTTCGGATATCCAATAGATTGATGATCGAAGACATTTGCAGACTGTCAAAAAGCGTTTCGTATTTTAATTCAATGTCATTTAAGTTTAGCTTTTGGACTTGAATTTTGGGTAAAGTACTTTCAGAAGTGTCTTCATGAGAAGGAGGGAAAGCTAAACCTTGCGAATAATTTGCTTTTACATTTTGGAGTACAAAATTTTCAATATCAAAGTGCAGGCTATCCAGATCAAAAGCACCGAATGAAAGTCCAAGTTCACCAAGCTTCAGCCTGGTTTTCATTTCCACACTAATATCCTGAAAACTTATATCAATATTTTCCAACAGGATATGACGGACATTGATAGTAGTGGAGGAAGTCGTATCGGTTTCTTTTTCCGTGCTGGTAGAATCAGCATTTGCAAAAGCATCAATTAAAAACTGAAAATTGTAACTGCTATCAGCGGAATTATTATGGACTGCTCCTTTAATTCCTTTTAGCTCTAGGTTTTTCACATCCACATTTCCATCTAAAAGTGGTCTCCATGCAACATCTACTAAAATGGAATTAGCGTAAACTAAGGTATCCTGATTGCTATCTTCAGCATAAAGTCCTTCAATCTGTGCTGCTCCAAGGAAAGTGATGTAAAGTCGGTCGATTTCAAATTTTGTCTGTGTTTTTTCGCTTACAAAATTGGTAGCATAATTGGTAATTTTTTGTTGAACTACAGGCAATCTTAAGGAAAGTATAAAGATGACCAAGAGCAATAAAATGCTCCCTAAAATATATAATATGATTTTTCCTGTTTTCTTCAAATTAAATTCTAAAGCACAATTTTAGTGACAACCTCAGCTATATCCTAACGAAAGAGTGTGGGATTGGATTTTATTGGGGGATTTTAATGATGAATTTAAGTAATTATTAATAATCTGCTCTAGCCAAAAATTCTTTGCAGTTAATACCGGTTATATTTATATGTACATTTTATTTATTAAAAAAATATTCTACATAATTGCTCTTTACATAAAATGAAGAGCATTTATTAGTGTAAAGAACAGTTTCTTGTTCAGCAATTTTATTCCAGTACTTTACAAGCTCTTTTTCTATATTGAAGCACTTTCTTTTATTTATTGTTTTCCCACCAAGAGGAGGATTTGGCGGAGGTTGTTGAGTCTCAAATATTTCACCTTTTGTGAGAGAGTCTTTGGAAAAAGGTCTCATATTTTCAAATTGATTAATTTTTGTCCCTACTATTAGATATTTTACACCAAACTTAAAAACTTGAATACAATTACCTGTTTCAAATTGATTTAAGTAAACAAATTTAGAGTTTAAGTTTCCTTTTATTATTTCTTCAACTTTAAATTTGACTTCAATACCAGCTTCTTCTTCATTTAAATTTTTTTGAATACTGTCTTGATAGTGAATGTTCTCAATAGCAGTACCAATCAAAATGTATTCAGCAGTTTTGGAAATTTCTTCAACATCTTTTTTGGTTAAAGACATACATTCACAAGTCCAGCCAATAGTTGGACAGCTTAAAAATATAATGACTATAATTATTTTCATATTTAATGAAATTATCTTTTTCATTTATATTCTAATTGAGAATGTTTTAATAATCAACTCTTGCCAAAAATTCCTGTGCTGTTAAAACTGGCAATTTTGAATTCTTAAAATCTTTTTTATTTCTACTTATAATTATATCTACTTGATTTTCAATTGCGGAATAATACTGCAATCCATCTTCAAAATCAGGGAAGCTTTCATCACTTAAAGCAAGCTCGGTTATTTTATCATCTAAACTAACAACCTCTACCAAAACCTTAAACTTCCTAAGAATCGCTCTTGCCTCCTTTGCTGATTTTAATTTACTGAGGATATAATTCGTATTGGCGAATGTTAAAGATGATATCGCTAGGTTCAATTCTTTCCTATCTGACAAAGAAAATAGTTCTGCTGCATCATTGTAAAACTCTTTTCTTTTAGCCAATAAATCAATTACAATATTCGTATCAATCAGTAAGCTTTTCATTTATACTTCTCTATTAAATAATGAGCATAAGAATCCTTAACGTCAAAATCATCCTCTAAAGAAATAACCCCACTTAGGCTTTTTACCAAAGGCGTAATCTCCTTTTCATTTGCTGTGGATTTTGTCAAAGTACTTAAATAAGATTCTATTAATTTGGATAAACTGGTATTATTTGACTTCGCATATATTTTTGCGGTCTCAATAATTTTATCATTCAAACTTAAGGTGAGTTTTTTGTCCATAACATAAATCTTTACGTACAAATATAATATTAATTTACGTGAACTTAAGCGAATTGGTTTTAAATGATCATTTTTCACTGATTGATTTTGCAAGAACCTGCTGACTGATTGCAATATTAATCCATTTAATATTGACTCAATCAGTCAATATTTCTTCCACACTTTTACTAACTTGACGTAAAACAAAAGAAAATGGATTTAGGGGTAAATATAATCGGGGCTTATCATTCTTCCTTTGGCAAATTAGAAAGCGAGACTTTATATACGCTTTATGAAAAAGCAGCTAAAGGGGCTTTACAAGATGCGGAAATAGAAGCAAAAGGCATTGATGGTGTTTTCGTGGGAAATTACAGTGGAGGAGCTTTCAATCGGCAGGAAAATATAGCTTCCTATGGCGTAAATGCTATTCCTGAATTGCGTCACAAGCCAATGTACAGAACCGAAACAGCTTGTTCATCTGGTTCTTCTGCCATTCACATGGCTATTATGGCCATAAAATCAGGCATGATGAAGCGCGTTTTAGTAGTCGGATTAGAGAAAATGACGGATTTAGATATTACTGGAGTTACTGAAGCTTTAGCCTTAGCCACTTACTGGCCCGAAGAAGGAAGCAAATCGGTAACGGCCCCTTGTATGTTTGCAGATTTGGCAAAAGGTTGGATGAAAAAATACAATTATTCAGAAGCACAATTAAGACCATGGCTAGCCCAAATTTCTTCAAAAGCCTATACAAATGGCGCCCAAAATCCATTAGCCCAATTACAAAAGCCTAAATCAGCGGAAGATATTTTGGCACTTCCTGATGAGAAGAACCCTATTATTCATGCCCCACTAAGATTGCATGATTGTTCCCTAGTTTCCGATGGTTCTTCCGCTTTGGTCTTGGAAAATGCTAGTTTAGGTAATGGAAAAGGAATAGCCATCAAAAGTTTCTACAGTGCCAGTGATTATTTGGATAGTTTCGGAAAAAATAAATCGGGCCACTTTTTGGAAGGGGCTTCATTTGCAGTCAAAAAAGCCTTAAAAGATGCAGGACTTAACATAAATCATATTAACATAGCAGAAGTACATGACTGCTTTACAATCACCGAATTATTATTGTATAGCGCCATGGGGATTACACCAGCCGGAAAAGAATTTGAAGCCTTGGAAAACGGCTCAGTATTTCCTGATGGAAAATTACCCATCAATCTATCCGGAGGATTAAAGGCTAAAGGCCATCCTATTGGTGCTACCGGAGTTTCCATGCACGCCTATATCTATAAACAATTAATGCAGAATGCATGGGGGCACCAAGCCAAAAATGCAGAAACGGGTTTGGTGGTCAATATTGGCGGTTCGGGAACCAGCAATGCGGTTTCGGTATTAGGTCGGTAAATACGCCATGCATGGCGTATCCACAATGCATGACGTCTCTCTACCCCCAAAATATAACAACCAATACAAATTTTAAAATTTTCACAATTAAGAACTAATTCTTAGCCATCATACTGCTCGATTCTACCAGCTTGATGAATTCTATTCTATAACCATTTTCATCTTTTCCTTTTGCACCTTTGGCTAAATCTGTCACTAGCTTATAATCCCCATTTTCAATGTAATCAGAATCCTTCAAAAGCATCCCGTAAGTGGCCACAGCGGCCGACCATCGAAAGTTATCAGAAGTTTTATCAAGTGCTGTAATAGTGTTTTCTACCGTTTTTACAATTAACTGACTCACCTCCTCATCTGGCGCTTTGTATCTGAATTTTATGGTAAGTAGCTCATCACCATACGTCACTTTTTCTGTCTTTGGCTCATTTTTCTGATACTTTAGATCATCAATAGGTTTGAAATAACTATCCACACCTTTAGGGATAATTTCATATAAAGCGGTAACCGTATGACCGGAGCCTAGCTCTCCTGCATCTTTTTTATCATTATTAAAATCCTCATTATTGAGCTTTCTATTCTCATAGCCAATTAATCGATAGGCTGTAACGTTTGCAGGATTGAACTCTACCTGAATTTTAACATCTTTCGCTATGGTAAAAAGTGTCCCTCCAAATTCGTTTACCAACACTTTTTTCGCTTCTAAAATATTGTCTATATAGGCATAGTTACCGTTTCCTTTATCAGCCAATATTTCCATTTTTGAATCCTTGTAGTTACCCATCCCAAAGCCTAAAACAGTAAGAAAGACCCCTTCTTTTCTTTTCTTCTCAATCAAATCTTCCATGGCTTCATTTGAACTTGCTCCCACATTAAAGTCACCATCAGTGGCTAAAATGATGCGGTTGTTGCCTTCTTTCATGAAATTTTCTTTGGCGATTTTATAGGCTAATTCAATGCCTGCTCCACCGGCAGTAGAACCACCTGCCTGTAAATTTTGTAGCGCTTCATTGATTTTGTCTTTTTCTTTGCCTGAAGTAGGGGGAAGCACACATCCTGCGGCACCAGCATACACTACAATAGACACCTTATCCTCTTCTCGAAGCTGTTCAACCAACATTTTCAGGCCTGATTTCAGTAAGGGCAGTTTATTTTGTGCAAACATAGAACCTGACACATCTAAGAGAAAAACTAGATTGGAAGCAGGCAAATTTTCTGTTGGAATTACCTTGCCCTGTAAGCCAATGTGAACAAGTTGATGTTTTTCATTCCAAGGGGCTGGCGCTACTTCGGTGTTGATCGAAAAAGAATCTTGACCAGTTGGTTGCTTGTAGTCATAATTGAAGTAGTTAATCATTTCCTCTATCCTCACTGCATCTTTAGGTGGATTTTGACCACTGTTGATAAATCTTCTCATATTGGAGTAAGAAGCAGCATCGACATCTATGGAAAAAGTGGACAGTGGATTTTGGGTAGCTTCCTGAAAAGTATTTTCGTCAAGACCTTCGTAATCCTCGGTGTTAGGCTGATGATAGGATGATTCAGTATCTTCCATGAAATAAACTTGATCACCCTCATAGCTTGCCGCTTTTCTTTGTGAGAAAAAATTCCGAACAGGACTACCAGTGACTACCACTTCTGATAATTGGGCAACATCAGCTTTCAATTGCACATCAATAACACTTCGCCCTTTTATTGCCACTTCTTTTTTCTCCATTCCAATGTAGGTAAAAACTAAAACCCCCTTTAGAGAAGGCACTTCGATTAAATATTCTCCATATAAATCAGTAGTCACCCCTGTGGAAGTACCTTTCAGTATTACATTCACACCTGGTAAATCCTCGCCACTATCGAAATCGGTGACTTTCCCGCTGATAGTGATTGATTGTGCGGCTAACATAGCAGAGCTGATCAAAATCAGACTACTTATTCTTATTGCATCCATTAACTTCTTCATAATCGATAATTTTATGTGAAACATTTTTATTGACAGGATGCAGCCTCCCCATAAATTCCATAAAATTATTTTCAGTTTTTTATTTATTGAAAAGAAACTAAAGGTAATAATCAAGCAAATAGTCATATAAAACACTATAGATCAATCGGATATCAATCAATTAAACTTTGCAATTTGCTATTGAATTAAACTCAGAATTTCAGTTTTCTGTATTTTATTGACATATAAAAAATTAACTTAGCAACTTCCACAGCAGCATTGAGTGACTGATAAAAACGACATACAAGAAGAAAAACAATTGCTTGAACAATTCCGAGAATCTCAGGATCTTGAGCTGTTGGGCAAGTTATATCAACCTTATATGCATCTGGTCTATGGAGTATGCCTTAAATATTTGAAAGACAAGGATTTAGCCCAGGATGCTGTAATGGCTATTTTTGAAGAATTAGTGATAAAACTTCCCAAGCATGAAGTAGAGAACTTTAAAAGTTGGCTTTACGTCCTATCCAAAAACCATTGTTTAATGGAATTGAGAAAGCAAAAACGTCAAAAAACGGATAGTTTTGATTTTTCAGACCTTGAGCTTATGGAAAATGGACAATGGAAGCATCATGAAGAAGACTATACTATTCAAGAAGACAATCTTGAAAAATTAACTGCATGTATTGCGCAATTAAAGAAAGAACAAAGGCAATGCGTGGAGTTGTTCTACTTGGACAAAAAGAGTTATCAGGAAATTACAGATAGCACTTCATACGAATTAAAGAAAGTGAAAAGCTATATACAAAATGCGAAACGAAATTTAAAACAGTGCATGGAACAAGGTGAAGAAAGATAAAAACCATATTGACCCTAATTGGGAATTTAGCATAGAAAAAATGCAAGCTTATGTGAAAGGCACTTTAAGCCCTGAAGAGCAGCATCAGGTTGAAAAATATTTGCTGAATCATCCTTTTGAGGCAGAGGCCATGGAAGGGTATTTGGAAAATCCAGATGCGCTACATGATTTGCCAAGCCTTAAGGCCAAGTTGCAGACTAGAACTACTCCAGAGCAAGAACAACGAACAATACCTTTATGGAGAAAAGCATTGCCTTATGCTGCCGTCTTTTTATTGCTTATTATTTCTAGCGTACTCATTATCATTTTTTTTCAGCAAGATGAATCATTTACTCCTTTGGCTATTAAATCGGAAGAGGCCATAAAATTTGAAAAGAATAAAAGCCCTACAAACCCGCCCAGCACTTTACAAGCTGAGAAAATAGAAAAGGAAGCAGAGAATCTACCAAAGGCAACAGTTGAAAGTAATGAATCTGAAAGTAAACAAGAAATAGAAGTGCCTATCAAAATAGTCGAAGATGCTGAACGCATTTCTCAAAATGAAACGATTAGTATTGAGGAGGATTTAATTGTATCGGAAACGGCTTTCCCTTATGAAGACAGCTTTCAAGATTTGAATGCCGACTCCATGGCGAAAAAAGTGGCAGGAATTGAGGCCGATCAAAACAAGTCTTCCGTAGCAAGAAGTAAAAAGGCAAATGAATTGGCATCTTCTATTGCTCCCACTAATGAGCAAACGGATCAAGCAGATAAGAGAAAAGTTGCCGTCTCCAAAAGGATTTCAGGAGAAGTGCTAGATGCTGAAACGGGAGAGGCTATTCCAGGAGCTAATGTAATAGTCAAAGGTACTTCCATAGCCACAAGCACTGATTTAAATGGCAATTTTGAAATTGAAGCAAAATTAAACGATGTCCTCATCGTGAATTTTATAGGCATGGAGCAGCAAGAGTTTGTAGTGAGTGAAGAGACGGATAATAAAATATTTCTAAATGCTGATGTTGCTCAATTAAGCGAAGTCGTTGTTACAAGTGTCGGCCAAGAGAAAGAAGAAGACAATACCTATAGTGGAGCAAGACCTAGCATCGGATTTTCAGATTATCGTGATTATCTCAAAGATAATTTAAGATATCCTCCTAAAGCTTTGGAGGCTGGAACAGAAGGAAGGGTAAGATTAAAATTAAGTATCAATGCCTCTGGTAATATTACGGAGATAGAGGTACTAAAAGGACTAGGAGATGGCTGTGATGAAGAAGCTATACGCTTAATCAAGGAAGGACCAAGATGGGAACCTGCTAAAAAGGGAGATACACCCGTGGCTTCAAGCAAGAAAATTACGGTTCGGTTTAAAATTGAATAAAACACCTTCTTTTGTGGAAAGGATATTAAATTGTAATTTCGTTAAAAATTTGTGGCGACACAACGCCTTTAAAGACGCAACGCATTGCGTCTCTGCCACATGATCATTACCAAATTAAATCAAATGCGCATCCAAAATGCCCACCAAAACAATCTTAAAAACATTGATCTAACTATTCCTGAAAACCAATTAATTGTGGTAACCGGTTTATCGGGCTCCGGAAAATCTTCATTGGCTATGGGCGTAATTGCTAATGAAGGCTATCGCTATTTCTTGGAAAGTCTTTCGGCATATAATCAGCAAAATGGCCAGTTAATTCCTACCGCTGAGGTTGATGATATACAGGATTTGCCACCTGTGATTAAGGTGGAACAATCCAAACGCTTCCAATCAATCAATACCACTTTTGGTACGCTCTCAGAGCTGACGGCTATTTTTAGAATTCTATTTGCGCGCTATTCAGCTGATGAAAAGATGAGCAAATCGCTATTTTCCTTCAATCACCCAAGAGGCGCCTGTGAAGTATGCAGAGGAATAGGCGAGGCAGAATATATTGACCTCGATAAATTAATTGGCGATGAAAATAAGACCCTTCGTGAAGGCGCTATCACCACTACTTTGCCAGGTGGCTATATCGTCTATTCGCAGATAACAGTAGAGGAGCTAAACAAAGTATGTGAAGCACATGGATTCAATGTGGATATTCCATGGAAGGATCTTACTGAAGAACAACAAGATGTAGTTTTAAATGGAAGTGATCGGCTCAAGGTGTTTTATGGAAAACATGGCTTAGAGTCTCGATTAAGATGGGAAGGCATTAAGGCAAAACCAAGAGAAGAGGGCTATTATAAAGGTATGCTGCCGATCATGCAGGATATTCTCAGAAGAGATAGAAACCCTAACATTTTGAAATTTGCAAGCTCAAAAGTGTGCCCGAGTTGTAAAGGCGCAAGGATTAAAGCAGAGCATCTTAAATTCCAATGGAACGGGATGAATTTTCAGGAATGGATGAAGCCTTCTTTGGGCGAATTATTTGTAAAGCTTAATTCTCTTAAGTTTTCAGCTGGGGAAAAAGTGTTGGTAGAAAAGATCATCATTCAATTATATGACCTTATTCGCTTAGGTATGGAGGAATATCAGCTCAGCACGCCAAGCACGGATATCTCCTCCGGGGATGCACAAAGAATCAAACTGATCAACCAAGTGAATAGTAATCTGCAGGGCATTTTATATGTTTTTGATGAGCCTTCTATTGGCTTATCGGCAGACTACCAGCAATATTTACTACACATTCTAGATCGGCTAATTCGAAGAGGAAATACAGTGATGGTAGTGGAGCATGACCTGGAATTTATCAAGTCCGCTGACTGGATTGTGGAGTTAGGGCCCGAAGCCGGAGTTCATGGTGGGGAAGTTATTTTTAATGGCCCTATTAAGGATTTTCTAAAGGCCGAGAAAATAAACAGTTCAACTTTGAAGGCCTTGAATCAGGGAAATTCAATTGATGGTGAACCTCCGAAAAACGTCTTGGATACTGAGTTTACCCCCGAAGCACAAAAATTGACAGTCATAAGTCGCAAGACTGCGACACTACTTCAAAGCATTTCGAGCTTTTGCAAAAAGCAGAACTTAAGCTTACTGACCGTAACGGATCAGCCAATAGGAAAAACTCCCAGAAGTAATCCGGCCACATATACTGGACTAGCAGATAAAATACGAGACTTGCTAGCCAAAACCTCTGAAGCAAAAGAATTAAAGCTAGCAAAGGGAGCTTTCTCATTTAACAACAAAACCGGAAGATGCGAAGCCTGCGAAGGAGCAGGTGTGATTACACTGTCGATGAGCGCACTTGGAAATATCAATCAGGTGTGTCCAACCTGCAATGGCAAGCGATTTAAGCCGGAAGTGCTTCGTGTAAATTGGAATGAAAAAAATATTGCGGACATCTACAATCTTAGCATAGAAGAAGCTTATGATTTCTTCGCTGGGGAAAAGAAAATCACTGAAATCCTGTCTTTGATGCTACAGTTAGGCTTAGGCTATATCAAATTGGGACAACCTTCCAATACCTTATCGGGTGGAGAGGCACAACGGATAAAACTCACCAAGCATTTCGCCAAGAAATCAAAGAAGACACTTTTACAACTGCAAGAACCCAGCATCGGATTGCACCAACAAAATGTAAGGCAACTGCTCGATGCACTGCATGAACTAAAGGAACAGACGGCAGGTATTATCTGCTTTGAGAATCATGCTCTTTTCCAAAAGGGATGCGATACTTTAGTGGATAACGCACTGGAAATGCACGCTGTCGAAATTCAAGAAAAACCGAATCAGCAAAGAGAAAAAATAACAATTCAGGGAGCTAGAACTCATTGCCTGAAAGACTTAGACTTGGAACTGCCAAAGCATAAACTATCCGTAGTTACAGGAATTTCAGGTTCAGGCAAATCTTCTCTTGTAATTGACACTTTGCATGGCTACGGACTGCAAGAAATGACCAAGCAATTTTCGAGTTATCAGCAGTCGAGAGTGGGTGTGAATTTTCAGTTTGAAGTCAACTACATAGAAGGACTTACGCCTACAATCTGTATTACGCGAAAGCAAAAGAATTATTCTATTAGAACGGACATAGCCAAACAAACGGGTATTGATAAAATCCTACGTTTTGCCTTTTCCCGAAAGGCGCAGTTTGAAGGCAAAGATTTATCCGCCAGTCACTTTTCGAATAATCACGAACTGGGGAAATGCGTAGTTTGCGAAGGCATAGGTGAAGAATTATTGCCTGATTTGAACAAATTGGTATTGGATGAAAACAAAAGCATAGCTGAAGGCCTCTTTGCCCACAATAAAGCGATTGGATACTATGGTGATCCATCTGGTCAACATATGGCTATATTGAAGAAAATTGGAACAGAACATGGCTTTAGCCTGGTTACGCCTTTCAAGGAATTAAGTGAAGTGCAAAAGGATATTCTATTTCATGGGACAGGAGAAAAAGTATGGAATGCTACCTGGGAATACAAAACGAAAACACGTACAGGTACGCAAGACTTGAACATGAAATGGGAAGGTCTTTTTCAATATCTGCAAGAGGAATATTACAAAACCAGAAAGAATAAAAACATTAGCCAGCTGACCTCATTATTTTCTTATAGCAAATGTAGCCATTGCGAAGGCAGCGGATTAAAACCAGAAAGACTGACTTTTACATTAGCAGGAAAGTCTATTCATGCTATAAAATCGATGAACTTTAAAACCCTGGGCGAATGGTTAACTGCACATGATACAGATAACACTGTTGACGGAAAATTACTCGCTAAAATTGAACCCCATTTAATCAACACCATGGAACGGGCAAAGCAATTACATATTGACCATCTCCAACTCAACAGAAAATCGCCTACCCTTTCAGGGGGTGAAAACCAAAGGCTAGAGTTGATCAAACAGCTCAATAGCCCACTAAAAGGGATCAGCTATTTATTGGATGAGCCTTCTGCAGGCTTATCGAATGATAACATTCCTGATCTCATTAAAATTCTGAAAGAGCTGATAGAAAAAAGAAATACAGTCATCATCATTGAGCATAATAAAGCCATTATCCATGCTGCGGATCATCTGGTACAGATTGGGCCGAAGGCAGGAAAACAGGGTGGCTATATTACCTATCAGGGAACCACAAAAGGGCTTCTAGAACAAGATGAATGCCACCCATTCTTGAAGGAGCCAAGCAAACCGCTACAGCTCAATGATGGAAAGAAACATATCCATATTCGTAAGCTGGCAAAACATACTTTGGTGCGAGATGAGCTTAAACTACCTATTGGCGGCATCACTGCTCTTACAGGAAAATCAGGAATTGGAAAAACCACTTTGGTAAAAGACATCCTGATTCCAAGCGTTCAAAAGGGAGGTCCCGTGAATTGTGAGCAGATTGAAATTCCTAAAATATATGACAGTGCAGAGTATTTTGAGCCTAAAAAACTAAATAGCCATTCGGATACATTATTGGTTGCTTATTTAGATCTACTGAAAGATATCACGAAAATATTTGCATCTGAAACGGGTGAAAAGGCTGCCGACTTCTCCTACAAAAACAAAAGCAGTCAGTGCTCAGCTTGTAAAGGAAAAGGATATGTAGAAACTAGCCTGGATGTTGCCGCCAATGCGATTGAAAAGTGTGAGGACTGTGATGGAAAACGCTATCGAAAAGATATACTAAAACATGAAATAGAGGGACAAAACATTGCGGACATCCTAGCTCTTAATATAGCAGAATTAAGTGCTTGGTTTGCGGAATTTAAAGTGTCGAATTCTACCTTTAATTTCATCAATAGCTTAGAAGAAATAGGCTTGTCACATTTGAGTTTAGAGCAAACGGTGCAATCGCTTTCTTCAGGTGAAAAGCAACGCTTGCTACTCTTGACCTGGCTACAAAATGCCCCGAAAAACGAACTCTTTATTTTAGATGAACCAAGCACCGGATTACATTATGCGGACATCGACCTGCTTTATGGAATCTTAGAAAAACTCAGCATGGATAATGATGTTCTCGTGATTGACCATAATTTGTATTTGTTGGAGATGATTGGGGTTGGATTTGTATTGAGCTGAAAGTATCATTTTCAAATAGGCTCAAGCGGACGCTTGCGCTATGATAGGCTATTTTACTTTCAAATTTAGCACTGGTTCAAGCATCCGTTTGGACCAAGTAGCAAATAACAATCTCCAATATTTCAAGCGTCCGTTTGGACTAAAAAGAAAATTCCAACCTATGAAATGGAACCGGGGTCTTTGTATTAGATAAAGCTTCAATAAAATGAAAAGAACAATAGCGATCACGGTAATAATGCTAAGCATCTTAGCTTGCCAACCTGAAGATTCAAAAATTTCTCAAGATTGTACTTATACTGCAACAGTCGTTGATTTAGAAGGCTTGGATGGTTGTGGGTTTGTTTTCCAACTTGACAATGGAGATTATTTAGAGCCTGTATGGCGATGGGGCTGGTGTGGAACTCCTCCACTGCCCAAAGAAGCTACAGAAGACCCGCTTTATGATTTTACTTTCGTAGCAGGTCAACGCGTCCGATTAGGCTTTGAAGCCGCTGAAGAAATGGGAAGTATATGTATGGCAGGTAAGCCAGTTTATATTACTTGTTTGGAGGTGATTGGTGAAGTAGCTGTTGAATAAGTATTCTTGGGAGAGGCAAGTTTAGTTTTATTCTTTCATACATTACACATCGTACGAATGGTGGATTCGCTAGCATAGCACAAGCGGATGCTTGCGCCATGGGAGGTAATTGCATACTGTTCCATTTTAGCACCTGGTTCAAGCGTCCGCTTGGACCAACCTGCCCTTCAAATCTCACCCCATAATCCGTTCAACCGCTTTAAAAGCCCCACGCATATGCAAAATCCATTGGGATTCATCAAGAGGTGAAACGCCTTTGTAGGCACGGACTTTATCTTCAGTTAAGGTCGTTTTTTCATAACCATCGAGGCTGAGTTTTAGTCTGCCTTTGCCGGAAGTGGTGGCGTTGAACTGGATGGCATAATCCATGGCTTGGGCTACGGCAACTCTACCTTTCAAGATGAAAAAATCCCCATCGAAAAGCGGGCTTTCCAAAGTGGCTCGCATTTGGCTTAAATCACTGGAGACCGACCCAAGAAATTCTTGCTGAGCTTTGATTTCAAAGGCATACATGGGTTCCAAAAGATCAGTACCTGCATTTTCCAATCCTCGCATTATGCCCATTGGGGTTGCCAATAAAAAGTCACCCGGGTTGGAGTGTACATTATGCTCTTCGCCTTTGATCAAGGTGATTTTGATATCGGTTACTTCATAGCCATGCAAACCTTGTTTTAAAGTCCATGGAATGGCGCGCTTTACTTCATTGATATATTTTTGGCTGATATCGCTGCTGCGGACTTTGTTTTCAAAGCTCATACCACTGCCTGCTTCTCCCGGCTCTATCAGAAATGTCATAATCGCCCAGCAAGGTTTAGGCATCCAGTACCGCACATAGCCTTCGGCTGATTGAGCAGGCGTTTCTTTATAAATCACTTTAGGCGGAAGAAATTCTGCTTCTATTCCCCATCTTTGGCTCAGGCTGTCCTTCAAGACTTCGGTTTGAATGGGCCCTAGAATTTTTAAGTGAAACTCTCTTTCTTCCTTGAACCATTTAAAATCTAAAATGGGATCTTCCAGATTGAGAATCTCTAATGCTTCACCTAACTTCTGATAATCTTTCTCTTCTACGGCTTTTACCTCCACCGCCAGTACGGCATTACTGATTTTCGAATAGGAATCAGCGAGTTTTTCATTGCCTAAAATATCTCCTGCTAGGATAATATCAGAAGTCGTAATCAAACCGATTTCTCCTTGATGCAGCTCAGCCACTTGCTCCAATCCACCGGCTTCTGCTTTAAAAATTTGGTTGATCTTAATATCTTTGCCCATCTCCTGAGATGGAATGCTGTCTTTGGTTTTTAGCAGACCGCCATAAGATTTGATATAAGCGAGCCTTCCCAATTTTTCATGAAATTCGACTTTAAAAACCTTGGCAGCAGGATTAGAAAAATAATTTTGATGAGGAGGAATGAGCTTTTCCAACTGATCTAATAAAGCATCATTCCCAAGCCCTAGTTTAGCACTTCCAAAAAGAACAGGATGAAGACTGCCGTTTTGAATATGCGGCAAGGCTTGCGCCAAAATAGTGGACATATCGCCTATAGTTCCTTCCAGGTATTTTTCCAGAAAAGCTTCATCACATTCGGCTAGGTTCTCTAGAGAGCTATCAAGAATTGCATGATCCGTATGATTCCGGCAAGCTTCAAAAGGCATGACTTGAATTTGCTGGGAATCCGATAAATCAGGAAGGTTTAAAGCAAATAGTTTAGCGCCTAATTCTTTCTGAAAATCATTAAAAACCTGCTCCGGGAAAACACCATCTCTATCGATTTTATTAAAGAAAATGATGACAGGCAGATTACGCTCTTTCAGATTTTCCCATAAATTTAAAGTATGAGCCTGAACGCCTTCTTTAGCGGAAACCACTAAGATCACCGCATCTAAAATGGAAAGTGCACGATCGACTTCTGCTGCAAAATCGATATGACCCGGGGTATCCACCAATTGGAATTGTGTTTCCTTTCAACTGAAATTAACGGAAGCCGCTTTGATGGAAATCCCCCTGCTTTTCTCCAGCGCCAAGCCATCCGTGATGGCAGAACCTTTATCCACACTGCCTTGCGCTTTGGTAGCACCTGCCTGGTGCAGCAAACACTCCGTCAATGAAGTTTTACCTGCATCTACATGCGCTAATATTCCAATGGTTAAATTTCGTTTTGATGACATCCGCCTGCAAACTTATGACTTTGATTAGAATTTAAGGTGGGCTTGACAAGAATTTTGTAAGGACCAATTTCACACATGTTGTGGAGCAGTTCGATTTCCCAAATTATCATGAAAATCCTTCAATATAATTGATCTTCACTTCAGCTTTTGTTTCGTGGTGTTTTTTTGCTTCTGCGCTGGTCGATTATCAGATAAATAACAATCGACAGCATCACAATTCCGAGGGCAATAATATTGGATAGCATGCCGGCATGAGAATCGACACCAGTATGAGCCCAAACGCTTGCAGGACTATTGGCGAAACTAATGAAAAAGAATAAGTAGATGGGTCTGCTAATTTTCATTTCTTAATTTTTTAGTCTCTCTTAGGGTGATTAATAATCCATACCAGGCCGGGATGAGTGGTATGGCTGCGGTAGCTACACCTGCGGTATATTGCCATTCTCCATACAAAATAAAGGGAAATATAAAATGAGTCAGTTCAGCAATCGTCATGGCCACAAAGAAAAAGGCAAGAAAATAATAACCAATAGCCCATTCCTTTATAATAAATATGGCGCCCGATACCCACATAATAGGCGCAAAAAATGCCGCAAAAGTCAATAAGCCTTCTTGGGTAACTTCTTGACCGCTTAGCTGGGAAGCAATTTTCTCAAAACCGAAAATGTATTCTTCATAAACATGGATTATAAAAAAAATGATGGTCAGCAAGTACGCTACAATCACTTTTGAGGTGTCAAAACGGTATTTATATCCGGTTTTTAGATATAAAAGAAAGCCTCCTGCGCTTGCCCCACCAATTACTATGGGGCCAATTTTCCCTGCAAAAAGATAGGTGATCAGACACAAGAAAATAATAAAGATGCATGGACCAATTATATCTAGGTGTTTCATAACAAATCTAATTTATGTGCCTATTTCTTAGTACTACATTTACAATCTAATGAGCTTCGAATGTTCATGAAATTTAATCCATGAAAACCAATATTCATCTGAAATAGCGATTGGTTCCAAATCTGCTTTCAGATCCCCGGAAATATATTTCCCTCTGATATTCCACTTTGTATTGCTGTTTGCATCGGATAATTCTTTATCCTGTAATCTTAAAGCAAGCTTATCTGTATTCAAACTATTTTTAAAAGCATTTACTGTTTTCCCAGCCCCAATAAGGACAAATCCATATTCATTATTCTCCACTACCTTTTCTGACAATACCTGCTTCTTTAAATAAACCAACCGGTCATTTATAGAGCTGTCGGTTATTCCGATTACATGAGTACGTGCAGGGAATGTTTTATCACGGTTTTTTGAGGCCAGTCCTGGAGTAGCTTCAGAAGCCACTAATTTTTTCCAAATACCCGGAATTGGTAATTCAAAATCCTTAAAATCTTTTTCACTTACTTTAACGACATTTGGCGATTGGATTGTATGTTTGACTTCTCGCCAGGAAAGAATTTGAAATGGGATCATGGTCAATTCATAAGGATGCAGCTTACCTATTAATGATTTAAAGGTAGATTGCTGAAAGAACGTATTAGTCCTGACGTCTGCAACAATCATATTGGCATTTTTAAATGAGCCTACTTTTAAGGGCCCTATTGCCGTAACATCAAAAGGGATGATGCTTCTACACATGGCACAATAGGTTAGTGCTACAATTTTGTCTGCAAAATGGTCATTGATGATATGGTGGTGAATGACATAGTCCAAGGGGTAGCACTTCGTAATTCCTTGATAATCAATCACGGCCATTTCCATTTGATCATCAAGAGGTAGTTGATTAGGATCTTTCGCCATTGCTGGAAAGAACACAGCGGGAAACGCTTTCTCCTGATGCATTTTAAAGGTTAAAATCAAGGCAAATCCTGTGATCAATAAGGGGGCAATGGCCCATAATGGCATTTCATTGCTTTGGTAAAAAATTAGGCCCGTCCATACTAATAGCCCTATAAAAATAGACCAATTGAGTGGCTTTCGTAAAAAATAGTGGTAGTACAACCAACTTAAGGGAAAAGCTTCTACTAAAGCCATGTAAATGGCAGCAGTTCCAATTAATAATGATGCAATAGCCAATCCATAAAAAAATACTAATTCCATAAGCTTAATATTTTCGGCTCAAACCCAACTATTGGATTAGCTCCGCATCTAATAGTTGACGATTCCTTGAATGAAAAGGACAGATGCTATACTAAATTTAATCAAAAATAAGGACTTCCCGAAGTGCTCTTCGAAATCTATTTTCTTTGGAATAGGGTGTAAGTGATGGTCTGATAGTTCATTATCCGATCATGGGATGCGAACGGAGCAATTTTTCAAGTTTTACAGTTCAAGCGGACTTGCCCAGCAGGAAAATATAAGTATTTTCAAAAAAGAGTATGAGGAAATTATTGAAGGACTTCTGACTTGCTCAGATTGTCAGCCTTATTTCTCTATTATTTACGGTATTCCGATTATGACTCCTGATGAATACAGACAAAAATCATTGGAGGCTCCGATATTGAAAAAGTGGGGATTGGAATTGCCTGCAGGGGATCAAGGCTTTCGCTTGGATGGGGCTACTCATGGACGAGCTTTGGAGATGGGGGATAGTGATTGAAAAGAGGTTAGGAAAATTTTGCTGCTGTCTGGTCTAGCAGAAATAATTAACTCTCTATGGTTGCTACTCTCCTTTTCAATTCGAGCTTATAATCTTGAATCTCCTCATATTTATTCATCCCTAATATCTCGGTTAACCTCAAAAAAGAGATTTTATCTTTGAAATGGAGATATTCTAGCAATGGTTTTAGGTATTTTTCTTGGCCATCATACATTCGTTGAAATTGAATTGTTTGATTTTCTTTATTATTAAAACATAGGGTCACCCAGTTACTCGTTCCATTTTCACTATGTGGGTCAAAAATTGGTTGTCTACTTTTAAATTCAGAATAGTAATTGCCAAAAATGAACTCCACCTTATTTATCTCACGGAGATCAATTTTCTGATCATTTATAAATATCTCTGTATGGTTAAACTTTAGCTGTCCCTTCAACTCCCCCTTTAGAGGTTGAATTTTACCTCTTACTACTACTGCCCGTGCGAAATAGTAAATCATTATAGAAAAGAGAATTCCAGCAAACGGTTGATTAACTGATTCTGGAATCTTGAAATAATGATTTAAGATGAGCAGTAGTATTGCAAGAATCATAGCAACTATTCCTAGAATATCACTAATCGAATATTGCTTGTTCTTATTCGGAATAAAGATGTCAAATTTTAATTCCATTTAACTAAAAATTACCTTTTTGAGGTTGGCTATATTGAATGAAGGATGGAAGACCACCATGCAGAGCATGGCGGGAACAGTTTTATTTTCTTCTTTTATCAATTGCTTTTATGTATTCTTGTAATACATTCAAATCAGCAAGAAATTCGTCAGAATCAGGCATTTCTTCAATTAAGGTTCCTGCTGTATCGTGCCCCGTAAAATAAGTAGAGCATTTACTCATATTAACATCAACGAGTTTATAATCATCATCTGTTATATCGATAATTTTTGATAACCTCTGAGTTTGAATAGCTCTTCCAAAGCGTTGAATAGCGCCATTTAAAAATATTTCCTCAATAAACCTCTCCCAAGTTTCTCGAAGTTTACCATATAATACTTTAGCACGTTCTTTATATATTTCCTCTGTTTCCGTTCTTTCGATTTTCTCAAGTTGTTGATATGCACTTTTTAAAATACCTATACGCTTACGAACAGGTAAAGCATCCCACGGTGGATTACTGGCTATTAATCCCGTTTCCTTTTTCTTTCTTGTCAAGCTCTTAATATCTAATGCACAATTAAGACTCTTTGAGTGTTCTTGAATCATCAAAAGAAAAGTAATGTCGTGTGTAAAAACAATTACTTGTCTTTCAAGGGCTTCTTCTGTAATTCTTTTTGATATTTTATTTCTCCATTTGTGGTCAAGTGAGGAAACTGGGTCGTCAAAAATAATTGCACTTTTATGTTCTGAAATAGATAATTCGGATAAGAATGTAGCTAATGAAATACATCTATGTTCTCCTTCGCTTAAGATATCTTTTAAAGCAATATTAGTCGAGTTGTTTTCATCAAGTCTTAAATAGTGGTATTGTTTCCCTCTTTGACCTTTTGTTTCAGGTTCTATTTTAATGTTTTTAAAACCTAGCTTTTTTAATTCTTCTTTGAAATTTTGTTTAAGGTTTTGATTTATATAACCCGCTGTTAGTTCATTGCTTATTGTTGTGATGGTTCGAGTATTACATTTACTTATACATTGATTTAACAAGCCTACCTTTTTTTGACGGTAAATTTCACGTCCTAATTTTGGTTTATGCTCATAAATTTTCTTTTCACCGTTTAATTTATTTAATTCTTTCACTAAAGGTTTTAAATCATCATCAATCGATTGAACTTTCAATTTTTCATTCGTTTCGGCTAAAGATTTATTCAACTCTTGAATCAAAGTTTTAGCTGTATTGTCAAACTCTATTGTATTAATGCTTGGAATAGACTTTTTTGAATTAAATAATTCAACTATATATTGCTTTTGTTCAGAAAGAGAGGTTAGGTACTCTGTCTTTTTATCTGTATAATTTTCAATTAGTTCATTTAACTCTAGAGTTGTAGGTTTTTGCTCTTCAAAATCGAACTCAAGCCTATTTAATTTTTCAATTGCTAAATCATATTTTTCTTTGGCTTCGTCAAAGGTTTTTTGAATGTCATTTTTTACGAAATCTTCAAATTTTGTAAACCTTTCTCTAGCTTCCTCATCTAAATCTTGAAGACAAAGAGGACAATTGCTTTCATCTGATACATCAGGAAAACTTTCTGTTTGATTGCTTTCATTGTAAAATTTCCTTGCACTTTCCCATAAAACCTTCCAAGCATTATTTCCAACACCTTCTATAGGTAAATCCGAAAATGCAGTATTTGAGGATTCCGTCAGAGCTTCTTTGGCTGTACAAAAATTATTTAATATCTGCTTTAGATTATTTAGGGATTGACCTGTTAAGTTGTTTTCTAGATTTTGAAACTTATTTGTTAAAACTTCAAACCGCTTGATTTTCTCTTCATTGGACTTTAAGCTTTTCTTAGGGTCAGTTGCTTTTAATTTATCTATTTCCTTTTGAAGAGCTTCAATTCTCGTGTTTTTGGCTGAATTCCATTGAGATTCAGCTCTTAGTTCACCCAAAGTTGAGCTCGAATTTAAGTTGTCAAGAAATAATTTTGCAGTCGTTCCTTCCGGCACTTCTAATAGTTCGTAATCAAACTTTTGCATTGAAGGAGCGGAAAGCTCGAGACCTAATTTCGCTTCGACTTTTTTTACAGCTTCGGCTAATTTATCAACAATGGAAAGACCTTGTGGAATAAAGGCAATTTCATCTTCTCCATCGATATAATGATTTGCACTAAAAGTGTCGAATACATCAATTTTTTTTAAGGTATTTTCACTTATTGTTTCATTGATAAGGTTGACAGTAGAGAAATTTACACCATCAGAAGTATATTCTATGTCTGCTTTTTTATCATTCCCAACACAGCTTGGGTCAAATAGATTGTCATTTATTATTGGTTTTTGACCTCTTGTGTTACAAGAATGCTTTAAAATACTCACATAACTAGATTTTCCTGAACCGTTGTCTCCATAAACGATTGTCAATCCATTTGGTGAAAACTCTAATTCACTTGATTTTGAAAGAGCATTAATATTATCAATGTTATTGATTTTGGATAGTATGACATCGTCATCATTTACTGAGTTATCAGCAAAATCCCTTAAGTCATCAAAGTCAACTGCATCAAATTCAAATTCAGAAATTCCAAAATCAACCTTGCAAATTTCCGTAAGTTCAGAAATGTCGGTATCTGTCAGTTCATTGTTTCGGATTAATCGGTCAACAGCTACTTGCCAAAATGAAGGCTTATTTTCAACCCAGTCTATTATGTCATTCAGTATCGGCATCTGTCTTTAGCGTTGGTTTTCATAATAAAGCATAATATTGGACTACCAGCATTACTGATATACATTGTTAGTGCTATTGCATAGAGATTAAACGATTCAGGTATAAGCAATGCGCTTTTTCATTTTCTCAACTCCCAGAAAACTTTATGATTTGATTGGGTATCCTCCTGTACTTAAGTATCGGAGGAATTATAAAGGTTTCGGTTATTGATGAATTGTAAATATAGAAATACCGTTCTATTTTTCACCATATAAATAGTACTATTCATCGAAAAAATTCAATTGATTCTTGTTTTTGGGCTAGTTGGAAAAGGGGTCGGTTAAATGGGTGAGGGATTTTAAAGACTAGTCAAAAGCACAAGTGAGCACTTGCCAAAAGTAATATATGATATTCAAAGATAATCGTTTCTTTCAGAATCCTGACGACTGTCCCAAAAATTTAGAATCACTAATTCCTTTGCCCGAACCTGATATATAATTTGAAAATTTTTCATAAAGGTTTTCGATCGAACATTTTTATCTGGATAGTTCGTTTTTTTACCAATATTAGGGTTGAAAACAATAAGTCTTAGAATGCTTTTGAGGTGTTTGCGGAGTTTTCGACTATAGGTCTTAGATTTATTTCTTCTGTTCCAATATAAAATAATATCATGTAATTGGTTTTTAGCGGTATCTGCCCAAATTACTCTTCTAGCCATTGATCTAGTTGGTCATCAATTTGCTCCTGTGTGAAATACTTGCCTTCCCCGACTTCTTGTTGTGCCTTCTTTATAGATTCAATTTGTGTGTCGGAAAAATGAACGATTTCATCATGACCTTTGTCGCATAAGACTTGGTAAATCTCCTCCAATAGCTCCTTGTCTTGGGAGTTTTTGATTTCTTCAATAAGCTTATCTTTTAATTTTGTCATATTATAAATTTAATAAATATTCTTAACTAGAAAAATAGAGATCTAGTTCTTCAAATATCATTTAAGTCTCTTTCTTGTCCTCCTTAGTAATAATCAGATAATTAAGAATATATTTTAATTATACCGAAATTGGTATAATTAAAATTAGAAATAATACACCCCCACTAATCCTTAAACTCTGGACTCCTTTTTTCCATACTAGCTTTAAAGGCTTCGCTCAAATCATCTGAAAGCAACATGGCGGAATTCCAGGTAGCCATATAATTTAGTGAATCCTCCACCGAATGATCTCGGCTGTATTTTAGCACTTCTTTAGTGCCTCGAATGGACAAAGGAGATTTTGAAGCGATCACGGTGGCCAGTTTTAAGGTGCTTTCCATCAATTCATCCCTTGATGGTAAAGATTGATTCACTAGCCCAATCTCTTTAGCTTCTTTTCCATGCACTTTTCTGCCTGTATAGGCCATTTCGGAAACCATGCCGGGAGAAATTAATTTTGGCAGACGTTGCAAAGTTCCCAGGTCTGCTACCATTCCTAAATCGATTTCTTTAATGGTGAAATAGGCATCATTACTGCAATAGCGCATATCGGAAGCGGCAATGATATCGACTCCCCCACCTATGCATCCGCCATGTACTGCGGCCAATACGGGTTTCTTGCATTTTTCAATAGCATTTACGGCTTCTTGAAGGCTTAAGACTAACTTTCTTATTTCTTCACTTCTTCTTCCGCCACATTCAATTTTTTGATATTGACTCACCGACATCAGCAATTCCAAATCGATCCCCGCACAAAAGTTTTTGCCTTCTCCGGCTAGCACAATAGCTCGTACTTCAGCGGTTTCGGAAAGTAAATTGAAAATTTCCTTCATCTCCGTCCAGGCCGGCATGTGGAGCGCATTGGATTTCTCTGGTCTATTAAAGCTAACGGTCGCTACTTTATTTTTGATCTCGATTTTGAAATACTGAGGTGTAATTTCCATGATATATCGTTTAGTGAATTTACTCAACGAATATAAGTCTTTCACATGGAAGCATGAAGGATATGAAAGTATTAACCTGAATTCGACTTTAATTTAGAAATTCAGATTTTCATAAAAATTGCTGTTTTCACATTGTATAGACCTCTTTTTCTTTAGACCATATATAATTAAATTGACCGCAGGCGTCTAAAGACGCTTGAAAAGTCTCGCAGAGTCGCGGAGACGCAGAGTTTTCGCAGAGAATACTTTTGTTATCTTCCTTGATGTTCAGTTTATAAGACAGCGAGCACTTGTAACAAAAATTCAAAATACCTAAAATGAATAAGACCAAACCTCTAAAAAAGATGCTTTGCAGCTAAATAAATTATAGAACCAATTAATTAAGATTTACTGCCTTTTATTTTCTTCACTACAAAACCACCTAACTCCACCACAGCTAAAACCACTATTCCCACCACAAGGCCGATGAGAAATTCTGTTACAAAAGAAGGTATAGAGGGAAGTAGGTGATGTAGAAAGTCTATATTGTGAGCAAAAATTCCACCGGAAACTAGAAGAAGCGCAATAGTCCCGATTACGGTCAAGCTTTTAATTACTTTAGGCAAAGCTTGTACTAGAAATTTTCCTACTTTATCTGAAAAACTATTATCCTCTTCATTTAAATTGATCAATTTAACCCCAAACTCATCCATTCGAACAATTAGGGCCACTATTCCATAAACACCTACTGTAGCTACTAAGGCGATAATTGAAACCACCATGATTTGGTTAAGCAAGGTTTCATTTTCCACTGTCCCTAAAGCTATTATGATAATTTCCACGGATAGGATGAAATCAGTTACAATAGCGGATTTTACTTTTTCCTTTTCTCGACTTAATGCCTCTTCTTTAGTCAATTTTTCAGCCTTTTCTATTTTTACCTTTGGCTTAGCATGGAAGAAATAGGCATAAATTTTTTCCGCTCCTTCATAAGCAAGGTATAAGCCACCAAACAAAAGAATGATATGAATAGCCTCGGGGACAAAAGCACTCAGTAAAAAGGCGAGCGGCAAAATGATGAGTTTATTCAGCAAAGAACCTTTCGTGATAGCCCAAAGCACTGGAATCTCTCGAGAAGCCATAAAACCAGATGCTTTTTCTGCATTTACTGCCAAATCATCTCCAAGTATCCCCGCTGTTTTCTTACCAGCCACTTTGCTGAGCGTGGCCACATCATCCATCAACATTGAAATATCATCCAGTAAAGCAAAAAATCCAGAAGCCATAGTTTATAAAATTAAAATTTGGTGCAATTTACTATCATCTGTCTCAATATAACAAATGAAAAAAATTTGATTGTTTTTATATAGCAGCTTTCTGTATGCAAGCCCTAAACTTACTTTCAAGTCGAGCAATACGTTGAAACCTGTCAGGTTTTCAATAATTATAAGGACTGAAAATAATGGTATCTTTATCAATAATATCAAAGCCAAACCAGACAGGTTTAGGCAATAGTACTAATAGTACCAAGTAGCAGTGGCGTAAAGAGCCGTTAAGTTGAGAGTTTTTGCATTGGTGAATATTTTAAAGTCTGATCACCACTTTTCCAGTATGCTTTCCTTCTCCAAAATATTGAATCAATTGGGGAATTTCATGGAAGGCATAGGGACCATCGATAACGGGTTTGATTTTACCTTCGGCATATAATTGGTTGATGGTATCAAGCCCTTGATTCGGCTGTAGTGCCAAAAGCAGAAACTTCTTTCCGCTTAAAATAGAGATTAATCCGCTGCTTAATCCGAATAGTATTAAATTACCAGCTGTTCCTCCTACCGTAACGTATTTTCCCTTAGGCTTCAAGGCTTTTAGATAGTTCCAAGTCGGCTGAGAGGTCTTCGCATCCAGAATCAAATCATAGCGCTCGCCTCTTTTGGTGAAATTCTCTTTTTTATAATCAATGACCTCATCATAACCTATGGTCTTCATATTGTTGAGCTTTTCGCCTGTGTCAACACCCGTTACTTCTGCACCATACATTTTAGCGATTTGCAGTGCAAAAGTACCTACTCCTCCACCGGCACCATTAATCAAAATCTTCTGTTCATTCTGAATTTTCCCTTTCTCTACTAGTCCTTGGTAAGCTAGCAATGCAGCATGTGGAATAGCAGTGGCTTCTTCAAAACTCATGGCCTCTGGTTTTAATACCACAGCTTTCTCATTGATGGCAATGTATTCAGCGAAACTTCCGAAGCCAAATTCAGAAATATCTCCATAAACTGCATCTCCTTTTTTAAATTGTGTAACGCCTTCTCCAATATCTTCAATCACGCCCGATAATTCCATTCCAGCAATAGGACGCTTTGGTTTTGTAAGTCCAAATATTAAGCGATACAGATAGGGTTTTCCTCTCACCATGCCCCAATCATAGTCATTGATGGCGGTGGCATGTATTTTTACCAATATTTCATGTTTAGCAGGAACCGGATTGGGCACCTCTTTGATTTCGAGTTCTTCTGGAGAGGCGTAATGAGAACAAAAAACGGCTTTCATCTGATAGAGGTTTATAGTTTTTGAGTAAAAACAAATTACTCATTTAATGAAGATAGCATTTTCCATTTAATGTTGATAAAAAACTGTTTGTAATCTTACTGACTACAAATCACATATTAACCTGTCCGGAAACACTAATTCCCTCATTTCTGGCTTCCTATTCAAGCAAAGACTAAATAAGCGGCTGCCAACAAAGCAGGATATGATCTGTAAAGAATAGGAATTACCGTATGCAGATTCTTTACATTTATTACTCGCAAAACCAGCAGAATGACGGTAGTGATTGCAATAGTGATGCCTCCAATCGTGAGTAAATTTTCAGCTCCTTTAAAATCTTGTAAGAAAAACATAATTCCTATGGTAGTCACAGCCGTTCCAATCCATAGTACTTTTGGCACAATTACAAGTCCTAATAATGCTTTAAAGCCGCCTCCTTCTTCTTTATCGTTGTTTTCTTCTGAAGAAGATTCTTCATTTTGATTCGGAAATTGGGCGAATAAAAAGAAAACCAATCCTAGTCCAGCCAAACTGATGAGATATAAAATATCCAATTTTGTTCCAATTGATTCTAGGACAACGGCTATAGCTAATAAGCCTAAAAGTAAAAATTCAGCTTTGGAAAGGTATTTAATCATGCTTGTCTATTTAAGGTTTGAATAGTACCAAACTTAATAAAAAAAGTTAATTCTATGCCTTCTTATGAGTTAAAAAGCTCAAATGCTGTAAAATCCAATGCTTCAAAAAGCTGTCTTTTAAGAAAGAAATCCTGTAACTTGCATTTTAATTCATTGCAAATAATCAATATATGGCTGACGGAAAAAATAGAAACAATATAAAAATTGGAGATGAAGTGGAAATTGTGCAAAAACAAGATCAGCGAACTGGTGATCTGACCAATGGGTTTGTGAAAAAGATATTGACTAAATCTGCCTTTCATCCGCATGGTATAAAAGTGATGCTGGAAACTGGTGAAGTGGGAAGGGTGAAGGAGGTTTTGGAGGAGGATTAGTGAGGTGGTAGATTATTGGCACACGGAACACGCATGCGCCAACGGGAAAATATTATTATACTTACGGGCATTCATTATCGTTAAATTCCAACCCATAGAGCACTAATTCTATACTTTCGTCACCATCATCGGTTATATGACCTTTCTCTTTTACTGTTGCAGGTCTTGAAGTAAAAAATATAGTTGTTCCAGAACTTTGATAATTATCGGGAATATTTAATAGCACAATTACATTTTTTTCTCCCTGCCAACTCACGGCTTGTTCATGATCTTGATCCAAAGAAACAGCAAGGCCTCCACCACTACTTCTTATTTTTCCAATAACTTCCCCACTCAAGCACTGAAATTCAACATCTTCACAACCTGTAAGGAATACAAGAATACTAAAGCCCAATAATAAAATTATTGTTTTTTTCATGTTAATAATATATTGTACCTTTTAATTAACTGTTCATTTGTCTATAATATTGTAAATTACAAAATACTAGGGGTAAGCTTTATGTAATTCTTTTCTGGTTTTCTTTTAGACTCCGGGATATTTAAGCTCAAGGATTAGTGATGTTTAGAGAATGATCGTTTATATAAAAAAACAATTCGATTTAAAAACGATTAAAAGCTAGAAAATGACCTCATTCCTCAATCAATTCCAATACTCTTGGTAAAATCCTATCTGTCCAAAGGGAATATTGGTATCCACTTGGGTGCAAATTATCGCTAGCTAATGCTCCTGAAGAAGCTCCTAAATCACGGGATATGGAAGTAATATCGATAAAGGGAATGTCCGCTTCATTGCAGACCGATTTGGCGTACTCATTATATTGATCAATTTCTCTCGCTATTTTTTCACTATTGGAGCTTCCAAAAGGCGTAACCCCATAATCCGGAATGGAGACTACAAAGACATTTCCACCTGCTCCTGCTATTTGAGTTGCGATTTGAAGTAGCGAATCAAACTCAGTTTCATATAGTGAATATGGCTTTCCTTGATATTGATTGTTTACACCAATCAAGAGCGATACTAAATTATAATCTCCTGTATCTATATCATAAGATTCTATGGCTCCTAATAAATTACTTGTGGTCCAACCCGTTAGGGCAATTATTTCAACTTCCACATGCAATGTAGTTTCTTGTTCAATCCGCTGGCTTAATTGTACTGGCCATCGTTCATTCTCCGAAACGCCCTGACCAATGGTATAGGAATCTCCCAAAGCTAAATATTGAAGGTCTGTTTCTGCTGTGTCTGAATCATTATTATCGATTTCATCAAAGTCGATCTCATCTGTTGAATTTTCGCAAGCCAACATGAAAAAAATTGATATCACTAAGAAAGTATGAAATAAATAAGTGCCTTGTCTCATGCTATAGGAACACAGATAAATAAAATTAGTTTTTGCAATGCTGATTTGAGCTCTACACTCAAGTTATCAAGAACTTACGAAGTACAGTAGAAAAATAGATTTTTATCTTTGGATTGATTCGATGGATAATTCACAAATCATTTTCTTCAGGTGCTGGTCTGATGCCGAATATTAAAAGATATCCTATCATCCAAAATTCACCTATGCTAGCTGGTATTGTCAAATAATCTAGCCAAGATGCAGTTACACCTGCATAATTAAGCAATATACTGACGATATAACCAATTCCACCAATTATCAATATCCTTCCCAACCAAATCGGCATTCTTTGCGAACTGCTAATGATATAACCTAAGGGAATTAGCCAAAGACCAAAGAAAAGACCTCCTACTGCCCATGAATTTGAAATCAGCTGATTAAAAAGCTCAATTAAAAGTACTTTCTCTTCTATAGTGTGATCCGAAGAAGCTACTGCAATAGCCGAAGCCATTGATATTGCGCTGATCATAATGATTACTGCATTCACTGTTCCCCAAATTCCAGTCGCTAAAGCAGCCGCATTATTGATCTTTCTGAAGAGTTTATAAAACCAAATGGCTGTAAGTGCTTGAGAAATAATAATTACAAATTCCAATATTAAGCGAATACGGGCTGTTGGTTCTGCCTCAATTAAATTGGTTAATGTTACTTGCGGATCTGCATTGAAAACCTGCGAATGAAACACCAGAAATCCTAGGACACCTGAAACGGCCAGTAATAAATACCATATACCAGCAAGCCTTGCTGTACTCTTTAACTCCTTACTGATATGATTCATTTTATTTCATTTAGTGTATGGACTAAAGGTATTAGAGCCAGATTGAAAAACGAATGCTAATACTTTAGTATAATAATCATTAGATGCATAAGATAAGGCTTTTGTTGCAGCTCTTTGCCAAAGCTTAAGTGGATTTACTCTTTCGTTGATTAGATTTCATTTCATCAAGCATTAAAGCTTCTTGAATAATTTCATAAACCTGATCTCTAGGAATATCTACCACTTTTGAAAAGGTAATTCCTGCAACCTGTTTCCGACCATTGGCTTCCAGTAAACCTTGTTGGTTTGATAATTCCTTTCCATATAAAAAAGCTAGTTCAACCGCATTATTTTTAATAGGATTTAGATAGCAAACCCAAGATTTATGATAATAAAACGGGATTTTAAACCTTATTTTATCTTCTAATTCTAATTGGTGTGCCAGTAGTTCATGAAAATATAGCATAATTTCTCTTTGCTTATTTTCCAGTTGGTTTATGAAATCTTCAACATTTGCCATTTTGTTGACTTTGAAAAAATACTATCTCTTAAAATAAAAGTGCAAGGACTCTGATCAAGTCCCTGCCCCTATTAAGCTATTTTACCAAACGGCTACTCTTTCCTCTTCAGGTAAATACATTTTATCTTCTGGCTGAATCTCAAAGGCCTCATAAAAAGCTGGTATATTCATTAATGGCCCGTTTACACGCCACATTGGGGGTGAATGCGAATTGGTTTTGATCCACAAGCGAAGATATTCATCTTTCATTTTTACACGCCATATTCTGGCCAATGACATAAAGAATCGTTGATCCGGTGTAAAGCCGTCTATCTTGGTAGTATCTTGTCCTTGCTCTGTCATTTTAAATGCATCATAAGCTACAGCTAATCCGCTTAAGTCAGCAGTATTTTCACCTACCGTCATGGCGCCATTGATATGCAATGTATCTTGAACAGTGAATGAACTGTAAAGGTCTACCACGGCCTGCGTTCTGGCATTAAATTCCTCATAATCGGCTTTAGTCCACCAGTTATTCACATTACCGTCCTTATCAAATTGCGCACCTTGATCATCAAATGAATGGGTAAGTTCATGCCCGATTACCATACCAATTCCACCATAATTGAGCGCATCATCTGCTTCATAGTCAAAATAAGGAGGCTGTAAAATTCCTGCAGGAAACACGATTTCATTTGCAGAAGGATTATAATAAGCGGTTACGGTTGATGGGGTTGTGTACCATTCTTTTTTATTGACCGGCTGGCCAAGTTTAGCTAGATTATAATCATATTGAGCTTTTGAAGCTGAAAGGATGTTAGCGAAATAGTCATTGGGCACGACTTCTACATTACTATAATCTCGCCACTCATCTGGATACCCAATCTTTTTAGTGATGGAGAATAATTTTTCCTTTGCCTTAACTTTTGTACTGTCTGTCATCCATTCCAGTTGATCAATTCGGTTGGCATAAGCCTTCTGAGCATTATCCAATAATTCCAGCATTCGTTCTTTAGCGGATTCTGGAAAGTATTTTTTCACATATAATTGCCCTAATGCTTCTCCCAACATATTATCCACAGCACTTGCCATTTTTTCGCCTCTTGTTTTTTGAACAGACTGACCAGAGATCACTTTAGTATAGGCAAATTCTGCATCCACAAAATCTTTGCTCAAGTTGTCAGCATAATTCCGTAAAGTGGTGGCCTTTAGATAAAGCTTCCAATCTTCAAGGGGAATGCTGGTTAAGAGTTTATTTAATTTTTCATAATAATCGGGTTGACCTACATCTACAGAATCTGTCTCGGCCCCCATTTCATTTAGTAATCTACTCCAAGCTATATTGGGATACATTTCATTTAAATCTTCAACAGAAAATTTATTGTAGTTGGCTTTCACATCTCTTAGCTCTACTCGGGTTCTATGCGATTCTGCTATTTGTTTTTCTATTTCGTAAATGGTTTCCGCATTTTTCTCTGCTTGTTCAGCATCCGTTCCGCTCAATTCAAAAAGTGTAGTCAAATATTTTTTATAAGCATTTTGTATTCCTGCGGTAGAGGAATTGTCTTCGAAATAATAATCTCTATTAGGCAATCCTATTCCTGTTTGATAGGCATGAGCAATATTAATTTTGCTGTTTTTATCATCCGGACCTACATAAAAGCCTATGATGGAATTATTTTGCTGCTTGGTTTGTGAAGCTACATAGCTCATCAAAGTAGGAACATCATTTATATCCTCAATTTCAGAAAGAATTGGCTGAATAGGCTGGTGGCCTTTATTATTAATGATTACAGTATCCATTCCCGAAGCATAAAAATCGCCTACTTTCTGTTCTATGCTTCCTTTAGCATTATCCAATTGTGAGACGCTGTCCAATAAATTTTGAAGGCGCAATCTTTGCGGATAATTCATGAACCGATAAGCACCTACTCCCGCTTGGGTTTCGGGTATTGAGACTGAATCATACCATATTCCGTTTACATATTGGAAAAAATTATCCCCTGGATTTCTGGTAGAGTCTATGCCTTCAATGGCTACATATTTTACTTTGGTGGCCGTTTCTGGTTTTTGATCTGTACAGGCCAATATCAACAGTCCTGCAATAATGAGCGAGAAATAGGATTTTATGTTCATATTAAATTTTTCAATTTTTCATTCTATACCGAATTTACTGGGAATATACTTTTAATCCAATCTAAAATTTACCAGCGGTATACTGATTTTTCAATATCATCGAGTAAAAAATGTGTCTTTTCATAAATGTCTCCGTCATAGGGGTGAATTTTAAAAATAGAAAGATGAAAAGAATACACATTATGTTGAATGTAAGTAGTTTAGAAAATGCAAAAAAATTTTATTCCGCTTTATTGGGAAGCGCTCCCACAAAAGAAAAAGAGGATTACTTACAATGGAAAATTGATAATCCAAGCCTGAATTTGAGTTTAAAAAGTAATTCTGCAGAAGCTTTTGGAGTCAATCACTTAGGCATTGAAGCCAGTTCTGAGGAGGAACTGAAAGGACTTTATCAACAAGCTAAAAATGCGAATGTGGCCATGGAAGAGGAAGGGTTAACTACCTGCTGCTATGCAAAATCGCAAAAATCATGGGCAAAAGATCAGGACCAGAATGAATGGGAATTATTTACTACTTATCAGGACAGCCCGGGCTATTATGAAAGTGCTGTTGCATTGAAATAAATTTTAGATATTGTATTATGAATGAAGAATGCAAAGCCGTTTTTCCAATCTATTTGGAATTTAAAGATGAAATACAGCACCATATCCTAAAGAAAGTCAAATCCAAAGAAATAGCTGAGGATTTGACTTCTCAGTTAGCTCTTAAATTATACGGTATGTGTGAAAAACTACAAGATGTTAAGAACCTAAGAGCATGGTTATATAGGGTGGCTTCAAATGTGGTGATGGATTACTTTAGGGATGAACAAAAGAAAATCAACCAGCCCTTAGCTGAAAGTTTCTCAGAAGAAGAGGATCAAGAATTTGTAAATATTGCGGCAGAAAACTGTGTTTTAAAACTTCTAGAACAACTTCCCGATAAATACAGGGAAGCGGTAAGAATGTCTGATTTGGAAGGTGTAAACCAAAAAGAGATTGCTGAGAAATTAAATATTTCCTATTCAGCAGCTAAAATGCGGGTACAAAGAGGAAGGGAGTCCTTGAAATCTAAGTTCTATGAATGCTGTAGCTGTGTTTTGGAGTGATTTTTAACAAATGAAAATTGAAGTAGGAACACAAAACTCCTGCTTCACTAAAACAATAATTTTATACACAAATAGGTCAGATAATAGCAAAAGCGGACGTTTTTGGCAGTCTAATATTTTCTGTACTGATTCAAGAAGATATGTTTAACAGAATGAACATTAAAAACCATCATTATCATCGAATACCAAAAGTTAATCCACCCTCAATGATAATCCCTCCAGGAGAAATTAATTGTAAAACTGCCTGATCAAATGACGATAAAGTCGATCCGTCTTTTACTGTCCAAGGTTGATTTTTTAAAGGTACGGCATAACCAAGGCTAATATTCAGTGTATTGTATTTCCCAAACCACCAGTTGTAGCCCGCTTTTAAATCAAAGGTGCTGGCACTTTCCAATCGCATATTGACTTCGTTTGGGGAGCCGTTACCTGAATCAAATTCCATATCGATATCATCAATACCTGAAGATCTTGATAGATTCACTCCGAAAGTAAAACCATGTCTATAGGATTGATCATAACGAATTCCGATGGAGGTTCTAATGCCCCAAGCACTTAATCCAAGTCCTCCTTGTGCAAAAAGCGTTTTATCATTTATTATGTAATTTGCAGAAATACCTGCGAGTCCGGTATAAGCATTAATTCCGCTTCCAATCCCTATGTAAAACTTAGGACGATCCTCAGGTTCATAATAACTTCCTTCTGTTTGGTCTTGTGCTTTTAACTCAAGAGAAAAAATGATGATGCTGAAAATAAGTAGGGCTTTCTTCATTATAAATTAATTATTCTCATTAAAGGACTACAAATGTATTTGAAAAATAATATACAAACTATTAAACTATATAATTTATTTATTCTTGAGATATTGAATAGTATAGTCTTTCAAGATGATAAAAAAGCAAAAGCATCTGCTTTTGCCCATTATCCCTATATCAGTATCTTTAAATTCCTTTTACAAATTCCGCAAATACCTCCTTATGCTTTTCCAAATCTAAATCACCCGATACGGATACTCTGGCAATATAATCTTTATCCTCTTCTTTGGTAGTTCCTTGTGTGGAAGTAGCAGGAATGGTCCAATAACAACCTTTTAACTGACCATAACTCACACAATATTTACTTTCATTCGGAATCTCAGTAATCATCATGTCAATGAGCTTTTGGTTTAAAGCCCTTTTATAATTTTCTCTTTCTTCATCAGAATTTCCTTTAGTTGGCAAATCCAATGAAAAAACAGAAGGGGTAAATCCAGCTTCTGCCAGTTCTTCCGATACGAAATTGATTTTAGCGCTAGGTAAAGTTTTTTGAATAAAACTAACAAACTCTCTGGTGTTTTTGTAAGCATCCGCAATTCTTTGATTCATAGAGGGTAATTGCTCGGCTAAAATTTCAGTTTGCAATGGTGTTGCCTCATTATCACAAAGAATAATGTGCTTCTCAATTTTATCCATTAGGGAAGATGCTTTTTTATTTGCCGTGACATAGCCCGCAGTACATTTCCCTCCACTTGGGAATTTGGATCCACTTACATAAGAAATAGTCTGGATTTCTGACAAAATACTAGAGTCGCTTAAAAATTGGATATTAGGGCAGAAGGTTTGGTCCAAAATGAAAACAGGATCAACAGCCTTTTCCCCATTTGGTGTTTTTCTTTCTTTACTTAAAGATTTTCTCAAAGCCTCCATATCAGGCACTTCCACTCTAGGGTTGGTCGGAATTTCAGCTATAATCAATGGAACAGCATCCAACTTAGCTACATCATCCAATACTTTATCTGTTGATTGCACCATGTCATTGTCGCCATCAACCGGAAGATCCATAATTTCAACATTGTCCAAACAAGCGGCAACTCTTCTGGCCTGATCGTTAGTTCCTCCATAACAATTCGGAGGCACAATAATTTTGATGGCTTTTCCTTTATGGTTTTCCATAGCATCTTCAATAAGTCCCATCATGATGGCATACTGAACCGATAGTCCACAAGAGCCTAATAGTGCTTTGGTATCAACAGCAGTAATTTTCCTTACCGTATCCAATACTTTAGCTTTATTGCTTTCGTAATTAGAAACTGCATCTTCAGAAACCGACTTCCCTGTCATTTGCTGCAATAATGCATAGCAATTTTGAGGAGTCATAGCAATAGTTTCCCTTCTCCTTACATGTTGAATAGGAGAAATATAGCTTTCATTCAATTTACCATTAACCAATAAAATACTTCCTAGCTTTCCCTGTGTGCTAATGAAAAAATCAATGTTTTGTTGTAAAGAAATACTATTTAAATCATCCTCTTGAGAGATGAAAATAGTACTTCCGTCAAATTCGCCAACTTCTTCTAAATCATTAACTTTTTTCAGTTCGAAATGATAGCCATAAACACGCTTTATGGTTTCTTCATTAAAGGCGTCAGGTAGATTGTCAACATATATAATTCGAGTATTTTTATTATCAAATAAATTAGTTCTCAAAATGGCCAAAATCGGAATTATTTTGGAAGAAAAAGCAATGACGCTATCTGGCTTTAAACCATTTTGTTTGGCAATAGTCCATTCCAAAACAGTGGACAATGGATGTCCTAAGCGAATATAATCATAAGCAGTAGGCAGTTCACTAAGTGTCGATTTTTCAGCAACTTGAGAATCATATAAAGCCTCAAATTTTTCCAGAAATTCAGTTTTAGCCAAATCCTCATTGTAGATATCCAATCGGTGGGTTGTGAGTTTCAACCAATCGGTTGGAGTGTTTTCGATTACTTTCTTTGTATAATTGAGTGTTTTATTGTCTTCCATAATAAGTAAATGCAATAAATAATAAAGTGTTTTTGCAAAGCTAAGTAAATTTTAAACTTGGGCTTAATGATTTTAAAAAAGCATAAGTGGAAATTGGTGAAGTCATGCGTTTGGAAACGCTTGCCCAATGTAGTTAATTTAAGCTTTTATCAAACCTCTTCCTTTTTTAATGTGACAGGGCGTATGCTGTGCACCTTTGCCTCTGGTTGTGTCTCCACAACCAGATTGCAGAATATTGATTTGCTTTTCTCAATGCATTTGTGAAGACACAAATGCTAGCGGAAAAGAGCAATGGTTTGATTATCTGCATATGGAAATCCGAGCGTCATGCCAATGCAGAAGGGAATCTTGTCTTATTGAAACGCTGTTTCAATATTTGCTGTCTTTGACTCTTAACACGCTCATGCTTCTTTTTTGGTGCACTAGCTATCTCCATAAACACCAATTTATATTTTAACCTTTGGTTAAAATCAATAGATCCCTTTCTTCAAAGGGATGAGACACGGAAAAAATCAAGTGGAAATCGTAATAATTTTGATTATTAAATTTTAACTTTCTATTCGTCCTTAATTCATATAAACAGCATCAATTTTTTCAAAACAAAAAAGCACACAAGTCAATGCGTGCTTAAGTTTAAAATGGCAATAATTTCATGAGACACATTATTGCGTTATTTTAAACGGCTAATTTTCCTGAACTAATTCAAGTTCAGCGTATTCGTCTTCTAGTTTCAATAAATTAATATTTTGACCTATTAAATATTTATTAAAAAACTGCAGGACAAACTTTGAACTTATTCTAGATGCTTGCTCTGGTTTGATGGATCCTGCCTCATTGATAACTGGTATTCTAATCTTGTAGGGAATATCCATAAAGTTGGAATGACCAGCATTTAAAATTTTAGCTTGATAGAAATCATTAGCAGTACCATTTCGAAAAATGTGTTTATTTAAATCAGGTTGATAAGCGTTATAATCCCAATCTGCAGAAAGTATAGCAAAGGGTTTTGTCAAAGTAGTATCAATCATGGCGCCCCATAGAATTCCGTCAATACTTATTCCTGCTTTTATTCTTTTATCATTCAATAACCCCTGACCTGCTGCTGTAGCGCCTTGCGAATGTCCGAACACTCCAATTTTTGAGGTATTAATGTGTGTTGCGAAGAATGAAAAAGTATCTCCTTTTTCTAGAGCATCAATGACCATAGAAATATCATTGCTCCAGCGCAATCCGATATCTCCGGCTACATAATCTCGAATGAGATCCTTAACAGCAGCATACTCTTCTTCATTAGTTTTAGCTTTTTCCAATTCTTGCGTGGCTGACCAAGTCATTGCAGACATTTTTTCATCAAGTTGGATTTTTTCAAATTCCTTACTATACAATTTAATTTCTCCGTCAGGAAAAAGCGAACCCACACTTTCATAAGTATGATTAATATTCAATACAATATAGCCATGACTTACTATATCCTCTAATATTGCATAGTATCCGGTAGCATTAGATTGGTGTCCATGAGAAAAAATAAGAACAGGAAATTTTCCTTCTGCCACATCGGGCTTTTTAAAAGTATTGGTTTCTACATGATCCAAATAATTAAAGATGCCTTTTGGAGCTCCATATTTAGTGCTAAACCCAATTCTCTCTGCATCATTCAGATAAACTTCCTTTTCTTCATTATTGATTTTAGCAGGATACCAAACTTTAACCATCAGCTCCCTTTTATCTCCTGCTTCTAGTGTAATGGTTTCCTCCTCATCTGTAATTAAATGAACATCTTGAGCACCGACTTTATATTTTCCTGATGGCGTTGGCAAATCAAATACTGGTAGAATATAAGGCAAAACCCAAGCAAAAATTATCAAAATTGCGAATCCAATTCCGGTTATTATTTTTCTAAACAATCCTCCTTTGAAAAAGGAATACTCTTTAAAAATGCACCATGTTAGGATTAGGATAAGTAAATAGGAGGGAATCATTTGCCATCTGAATCCTTCGAAAATCAGATGAATAAGAAATACAATTCCGATAAATACTAAAGCACTTTTCTTATTAAGTGAGTAGTTTTTTATTGAAATGTAAATTGGAAAAACGGTTACAATTAATAATAGTATGATTTCTATGATTCTCATAAGTTCTCTTGATTAAAAAGATATTTGAATAATTATTTCTTTGATATAATGTATTAAATAGGATGTCTGAAGTTTACCAAAATGATCAGAAATGACATCATTAGAGATGCCAAATCTGACCACTATGAATACACCTTATTTTTGAGAGAATTGAAAGCCAATTTTGAATAGCTTGGCCAGAAGAAAAATAAAGAACCCGTACAGAGTGGTATAAGAGGATACCTTCAACCCACCTGCTAGGAGCGCTTGGGAAACCTCTCCCACTTGTTCAATAGCTTGGAAAGCACCTACCAAGCCTACTAATTGACCTAAAATGCCGAATACTAAAGCAAATAGTGCAATCTCTTGCGAAATTTTCAGCCATTTTTTAGCTTTTGGTTGATCCGCCTTATTTTTAATTACTAAAACGGAAGTAGCAATTACCCCAACTAATAGAAAGAATAATATCCCCATAAATAAGATCCCTCCCTCAACATGAATTTCAATAATGTTCATAACTTTTGTTTTTTGGTGATGTACAATGCTATAACCTTTTCAGCTAATAATTTTTAAATATCGATAACTGACATTTTTCTAAAGGTAGAAAACATAAATGCAGTATTGGAAGGTATATTTTGCATTCTGCCTACTTAAAGCAGTATTTGGTCGATAATAAATGCTTCTTATCTGAACTTGATTAAATTTACCTTCTAATGAAGCAAAACTATTTATACCATATTCTTTTTTGGCTCCTATCATTTGTGCTCTGCGCTTTTCTGCTTAGTTATGATAACAATTGGAAAGAGGCATTACTACTAGCCATAATTTATTTGCCCATCACTATAGTTTCCGCTTATTTAATCTCCAATTATTTAATTCCTACCTATTTATTGAAGGGTAGAAAAGGAAGGTTTGTAGTTTACGTCATCTATCTTATTATCTCAGCCATTTTCTTAACATTGCTTATCAACACTCTAGTTTTCATCTTGATAGCGGATCTTCAGTATAATTTGATGCCACCCGCCACTCGGGATCTGGCTATTCTGAATACCGTATTATTTTTAATAGTATTTCTTTTTGTAGCCATCAATAGCATAGAAAAATGGAGAAAAACCGAAAATGAGAAGAATGAGGCAATCAAAAATATGGCAGAAGCAGAGCTTCGGTTTTTGAAAAGTCAGCTGAACCCGCATTTCTTATTCAATACTATGAATAATTTATATGCACTTAGTTTGAAGAAATCTGATAAAGCTCCTGAAATGATCTTACGCCTCAGTGCCTTGCTTGAATATATATTGGAAAACAGCAAAAAAGATCTCATCAAGTTATCCGATGAAATCAAGACTTTGGAAGATTACATTTATGTGGAAAGCTTTCGCTTTGGCGATAGATTGGTAATTGAAAAAAGCATTCAAGTTCAAAATACTGAAATTATTATAATCCCACCATTGATTTTGATTACTTTAATGGAAAATTGCTTTAAGCATGCGGGCAAAAACAATATAGAAAAATTGTCTATAAACTATTCACTACAGGAAACTGATGATAAATTAAAAATCTCGTTTTCCAATAATTTTATAGAAGGCGAGCATAATCCAAAAGCCATCGGGCTCAAAAATATCGAAAGCCAATTATCCTATATTTATAAACAAGATTATGAGTTGAGAAAGACTGTGGAAAACGGAATCTTTAAAATTGAAATCACTATTCCTATAAAAAGAAAATGATTTGAAAACCTGGAAATGTATCATAGCAGATGATGAGCCTTTAGCGCGAGAATTGATAAGCGATTACGTAGCTCAAGTTCCCTTTCTGGAATTGAAAGGAGTGTTCAGCAATGCTTGGGAAGTGCGGGATTTTCTACAGAAAAATTCGGTTGATTTATTATTTATCGATATCGAAATGCCTGGATTGGATGGACTGACTTTTATCAAAAGCTACAATGTTCAGCCAAAAGTAATTTTCATAACAGCGCATAGAAAATATGCAGTGGAGGCGTTTGAAGTAAAAGCACTAGATTATCTGCTCAAGCCAATTTCTTTTGAGCGATTCCTGAAATCTGTAAATGCGTTGGATACCAAATCCACTGAAGAAGTTCAAAAAGCAAATCATATATTTATCTCCATAGATCGGCAACAACAAAAAGTTCTATTAGATGAAATTTTATATATAGAAGCAAAAGGAGATTATCTGAGGTTTGTTTTGGAAGATGAAAAACCGCTAGTCAGCAAAATGACTTTGAAATCCATTCTTGACCAATTGCCTGATAATTTCACCCAAATCCATCGCTCTTTTATAGTTAACCAAAATAAAATATCTGCTTTTCAGAAAGATAAGGTTAAAATTGGCGAAGAGTGGTTGACAATTTCAAGGTCATTTAGGGGAGACGTAAATTTTGACGGTTAAATAAATGTAGAGACGCGATGCATCACGTCTCTACATTTATTTAAAACAACCCCGTAATTCTACCCTCCTCATTTACATCAATTTGTTCTGATGCAGGATGTGACGGCAACCCAGGCATGCGCATAATAGTTCCGGTTATCGGAATAATAAATCCTGCTCCAGCAGCAATTTCTATTTCTCGAACGGTGATGACGAAATCTTTTGGTCTTCCTAACAGCTTTGGATTATCGGATAGTGATTTTTCGGTTTTAGCCATGCAGATCGGAAGATTGCTCAAACCTAAGTTTTCAATTCTTCGCAAATCTGTCATTGCTTTGGCTGCATATTCAACTCTTGTAGCTCCATAAATTTCCTGAGCTATTTTGCTTATTTTATCCAAAACCGGACTGTTCCAATCATATAAAGGTTTGAAGTTTGACAGCTCCGCATTAACGGAGTCGATTACGAGTTGTGCTAATTCCAAAGCTCCTTTTCCTCCATTTGCCCAAACATCTACAACAGCGGCTTGAATATTTTTCAACCTGGCAAATTCTAAAACAGCTGCAATTTCCTCTTCTGAATCTGTATTGAATTTATTGATGGCAATAATCGGAGTGATACCGAATTTCTGTACATTTTCTATATGCTTTTCCAGATTTGGGAATCCATTTTTTAATTGTGCTACATTCGGCTCTTTAAGCGCTGACAATTCTGCTCCTCCATGATATTTCAGTGCGCGAATGGTGGTGGTCAATACTACCACTTTTGGTTTTAAGTTCGCACTCTGACATTTAATATCTAAGAATTTTTCACCGCCCAAATCAAAGCCAAAGCCTGCTTCTGTTACCGTATAATCTGATAATGACATTCCCATTTTGGTAGCTATTACCGTATTGGTTCCTTGCGCAATATTGGCAAAAGGTCCTCCATGAATAATAGCCGGATTTCCTTCAATTGTTTGAACCAGATTGGGCTTGATGGCATCTTTAAGCAAAGCGGTCATAGCACCTTCTGCTTTCAAATCCCTAGCATAAATAGGCTTTTTATCAAAAGTATAGCCTACAAAAATATTTCCTAGTCGATTTTTAAGGTCTATTAAATCAGAAGATAGACAGAGAATCGCCATGATTTCTGAAGCTGCTGTAATGTCGAAACCCGTTTCTCTTGGGATTCCATTGGTTGTGCCGCCAAGTCCGACTACAATGTTTCTTAAAGCACGATCATTTAAATCCATTACGCGCTTCCAGGCAATTGTCCGTGGATCAATCCCCAAAGAATTGGTCTTGCTTTGAAGATTGTTATCGATTATAGCCGACAGTAAATTATTAGCTTTTTCTATAGCTGAGAAATCTCCAGTAAAGTGCAGGTTAATATCTTCCATAGGAAGAACCTGCGCATTACCTCCACCAGTCGCGCCTCCTTTCATTCCAAAAACAGGCCCAAGTGATGGCTCTCGTAAAACCACTGTGGTCTTCTTTCCCAACTGATTTAAGCCTTCTGAAAGACCGATTGACATGGTTGTTTTGCCTTCACCTCCAGGTGTGGGGGAAATAGCTGAAACTAGAATCAAATTGCTTTGATCAATCTTAGTTTCATCAATTATATTGAGTGGAAGCTTGGCTTTGTATTTACCATACATTTCAAGGTCATCCGCTACAATTCCTAATTTTTGGGCAATTTCTTGTATAGGCTTTAATTTGCTTTTGTTGGCTATTTCTAAATCTGTCATGGTCTTATTTTTGAGCATAAATGTACTACACATAAAGGTTAAAAAGGCTGATGGATATCAGTTTAATTGTTGATTTTGTTCGGATTGAATTTTCTCAAATACTTGCTTAAAAGCATTTTCACCTGCTTCCACTGCTCCATCCATATAGCCTGGATATCTACTAGCGCTTTCCGAAGATGATATGATTAATTGATGGTTAAAAATGAGTTTTCTGAAAATAGGGTGTCCATTATTTTGATGCGGTGGCATGAAAATATCTTTCGGCCATTTCACTAGATCATCTTCTGACCAGACGTATTCATGGTAGCTCAAAGCATCTAGCGCCTTTTCACCTAAAATTGTTGATAACTGTTGAAGGACTAATCTCTCTCGTTCCTCTTTTTCAATCTCTTTAAATGCAGGATTTAAAAATCCACATAGTGCAAATTTACTTTCTTGCTGATTAGAGTGATCGTAGCATTCAACGAAGGGGCCGTAATTACTCATAATAGTGGATGGATGCTGATCTTCTCGCCAAAAAGGAGTCTTAAATTCTACAGCTGCTTTAATGGAATCTTCCATCCAGGTTTGTGTGTTTTTTGCAATTTCGGTGAGTTCTTTAGGAAGTTGAGGGTCAAATTGGATTTGATGCACCCAAATTTTAGGAGCTAAAGCAATGATGACCTGATCCGCTTCAATATTTTCTTTGTTATTTATTTTTAAAACTAACTTTTCATCAAGCCTTTTTATGCCTTCCACTTTGTGCTTGGTCAAAATATTATTATCACCAATTTCTTCTAACAGTTTGTTGATAAGACGAACACTTCCTCCAGCTATTCTATAGCTAGGTTCCTGCTGAGGAAATTTATATTTTCCATGATGAGGTGAATTTTGGTCATCGTAATAATAAAATTGGCCTTGAAATTGCGGAAATGCAGCTATTTCTAATTCATTCAAGAGTTTTATTAAGTTTTGGTGTTGATTCCCAAACCAAGTTGCCCCCATTTCGATAGGAGTATCATTATCAGTGATTTTGGTGATTATTCTACCGCCAATTTTGTCTTTAGACTCTAAAATCTTAAAAGGTATTTTAGCTAGCTTTAATCTATATCCTGTCACTAAACCTGATAAACCAGCACCTACAATAATAATCATATCCTAATATAGAGCTTAAGTTTTACAAAAAGGAAACCACTTAATTTCCTTTATGTTTAAAGCCATGAAATTCCTCAACTATTTCTCTCAAATTTAGTTGTGTTAGGAATATGATAAATACAAAAACCATCGCCATTACAGGAGCCACTTCAGGAATTGGATTAGCTACTTCTGAAGAATTATTGAAAAAAGGACATCATTTAATATTCTTAGTCCGCAATACGGAGAAAGCCCAAGAGGTAATTGCCAATTGGGATAAAAAAGAAAATGTCAGCATTATCAAATGTGATTTGGCAGATTTGAAATCAGTAAGAAAAGCTGGTGAAGAACTCTTGCAGAAAGCAGAAAAACTAGATGTGTTAATCAATAATGCAGGAGGAACTTTCAATGAGCGTTTGGAAAGCAAAGACGGCTTTGAATTGCATTTAGCCGTAAACCACTTAGGACATTTTTTATTGACCAAAATATTAATGCCATTATTAGAAAAGAGCAATACCAAGGTAATTAATGTAAGCTCAGAAGCCCACAGAGCAGGAAAACCAGACTGGTCTGATTTGAATTTAAAGAAAAAATATTCCACCATAGCGGGATATGGCAATGCTAAATTATACAATGTGCTCTTTACCAAATCATTAGCTGATAAAGGATTGACTTCTTACGCACTTCATCCTGGAGTAATTGATTCAGGTTTTGGAGATTCATTACCAGGCTTTTTTAAATTGATGTGGAAATTAGGGAAACCATTTATGAAAACCACTCGAGAAGGAGCTTCCACCTCTATCTATTTGGCAACTAATGATTTGCCGACCGATAAAAACGGGGCATATTTTAAAGATAAGAAAGTGAATAAAGCTTCTTCCTTAGCCAACAGTCAAGCTGCAAGAGATAGACTTTGGGAAGAAAGTGAGAAGATGGTGGAGGGGTTTTGATTATCATCATGCAATAAGAGCGATCTCAATTCATATTTAGTAGACCTGACCAATATTACTTTTTCTAATTTATTTCACATAAAATCTTCGAAGAAAAATGAGCCAAATTATTCATTTTCTCTAATGTAAATCTGTGAGAACTATCCCCTTGAGGGGATTATAGGGGTGTCGGATAGCCGCAAATAGGTTAATCTACGTTTCAAAAAATGTAGATAATTAGAAATAACTGTAAGCAAATAATATCTTTAAGGTGAAATTTGATATTAGAACTTCATGAACCCACCTTCCCGCATTCTTCCCATAATAGTATTCTCTCAATTTTGTTGCACTTCTCTATGGTTTGCAGGAAATGCTGTGATGCCTAATTTGCTATTTGATTTTAAATTGGCTGCAACCGCTTTAGGTAGTTTAACTTCTGCGGTGCAGTTCGGGTTTATCATTGGCACCTTGGTTTTTGCAGTGCTGTCCATAGCCGATAGATTTTCTCCCTCTAAAGTATTTTTCTTTTGTGCATTGATTGGTGCTATTTTTAATTTGGGAGCTGTTTGGGAAGGAAATTCTTTGTGGAGTTTAATCAGTGGTCGATTTGCTACTGGTTTTTTTCTGGCGGGAATCTACCCAGTAGGCATGAAAATCGCTTCTGATTATTATGAAGAAGGTTTGGGTAAATCTTTAGGTTTTTTGGTTGGAGCCTTGGTTTTAGGTACAGCCTTTCCGCATCTTTTAAAGCAAGCCACTCAAAATATTGATTGGCAATTAGTTATCTACATTACATCTACGCTGGCTACATTGGGCGGGATATTGCTACTAACATTTGTACCCGATGGCCCTTTCCAGAAAAGAAGTCAGAAGCCTGATTTTTCAGCCTTTTTTCAGGTTTTTAAGAAAAAGGAATTTCGAGCATCCGCTTTTGGTTATTTCGGCCACATGTGGGAATTATACGCTTTTTGGGCTTTTGTTCCGGTTGTCTTATTAGCTTATCAAAGGCTTCATGTAAAAATAGAATTTAATATTCCGCTACTATCTTTCATTATAATTGGAATTGGAAGTTTATCCTGTATTGCGGGAGGATTTACATCAGAAAAATTTGGGCCTAAGAAAACAGCTGGCACCTTTCTGTTACTTTCAGGCTTATGCTGTATTATTTCTCCCTTGATAATCTTTTACGCACAAGCGGAGGTATTCATTTTCTTCCTAATTTTTTGGGGAATGGTAGTTATAGCGGATTCTCCTCTCTTTTCAACTTTAGTCGCACAAAACGCCCCTTCTGAACAAAAAGGAACTGCATTGACGATAGTGAATTCCATTGGCTTTGCTATTACCATTATTAGTATTCAGCTATTGAATGTTCTTAGATTAGAAATAAGTCCTGAATTTTTATTCATCATTTTGGCAATCGGACCATTATTAGGCTTATTGGGTTTATTTCGCAATAAATCATTAGCAAGTCCTCAATAAAACTATACCACTAGCATGGCGTTTGCTAAAATAAAGCGAATTTGTATAAAAGAGTAAAACAGGAGTCAAAATGGACATAAATCTAGCAGTACTAATCGATGGTGATAATATTCCATCAGCAAATGTGAAAGAAATGATGGAAGAGATTGCCAAATATGGTAACCCAACCATCAAAAGAATTTATGGTGATTGGACCAAGCCCAATTTGAGCAAATGGAAAAATTTATTGTTGGAAAATGCCATTACCCCCATTTAGCAATATGGCTATACCACGGGCAAAAATGCCACGGATTCTGCTATGATTATTGATGCCATGAATATTCTTTATTCTGAAAAGGTAAACGGCTTTTGTTTAGTGTCCAGCGATAGCGATTTTACTCGCCTGGCGACTAGACTCCGTGAGGCAGGAATGAAAGTTTATGGCATAGGCGAAAAGAAAACGCCTAACCCTTTTATAGTAGCTTGCGATAAGTTTATTTATATAGAAATCCTCAATAATCAAACTGAAGAAAGGGAAAGTACTGAATCAAAAGCAAAAGCTACTGTAGATAAGGTCACACCAAAAGACATTAAGTTGATTACCAGTACGATTTCTGATTTAGCTGATGAGGATGGCTGGGCATTTTTAGGAGATGTAGGAAATCTACTTCAAAAGAAGCAACCTAATTTTGATTCTAGGAATTATGGATTTGCCAAATTAACCCCATTATTGAAATCACTTAAGCAATTTGAAATTGAAGAAAGAATTGGTACTAAAACCCATTTGAAACTGGTTTATGTAAGATTGAAGAAAAAGCATTAGGCTTACTTTATGTCTTCCAGTCTCTGTTTATATGTCTCCACTATAGATTTAACTTTTTCTAATTCAACATATAACGAATCTATAGAAGATTTTAGACTTTGAAGATTTTGATAGTATTGCGTTGAATCACTTCTCAATTCTTTTAGCTTTTCTTCATAGGAGCTGATTCTCTCATTCGTTTTATCAAAATTCTTCTGGTTTTTTCGTTCGTCTTTCTTAAGATTTTCAAACTCCTTGCTCAAATAAGTTGCGGCTTGCTCTGATTCATCAATTTTCTTCTGAGCCAAGTCGGTCCTCATTTTGATGTTAAAGTTATAGATGTATTCCTCCATCGCCTTTTGCAATTCAGAATATACATCCTTTGGAATACCCTGAGGGTCAATTCCTGCCCAAATAGTACTTTGCTCTTTATTGCCTTTTATTTGACTATAAATTAGAATATCATTAGGGTAAATATCTGTTCTGAATGTTGTCTGATAAGTTTTGTGCGATTGGGTTTCCTCGCTTTTGCCAAAATCTTTTGCATATTCATTCCAGCTTTCTTCTGTTTTTTCCTTAGAAAAAGGTAAGTCTATTTCATAACCATTGACATCTACCCCTAATAAGTAATGCTCTGTGGCTAAGGTCTGATATTGTCCTTTAAGCTGGCCTAGACTCAAGATTAAAAAAGCGAAAATAGATATTATTCTTAACATACTTAAAACCAATTAATTTAGCTTGTTAACGCAAATATATGCAATATGATATTGCTAAATACAAAAACCAGGCCTGAATAAAAATGTCAAATTCCTAAGCCAACTTATTTAGTCTTCATGAGTTAAAAGTAATAGAATTGATAATTATGAAGAATATTTTAATAACAGGTGGCTCAGGATTAGTAGGAACGGAACTTTCAGCTCTTTTGAAAGAAAAGGGCTATGAAGTGGCAAACCTAACAAGAAGCAAAAAAGATAATTATCCATATCAACAATTTGAATGGGACATCAAAAAACAAGAAATGGATGAAGAAGCCATTCGCTTTGCTGATGTGATTATCCACTTGGCTGGTGCAGGAGTTGCTGACAAAAAATGGACGGATAGTAGAAAAAAGGTAATTATCGAAAGCAGAACCGAATCTGCGGCTCTATTGCATAAAACAATTTCTAAAATACCCGATGAAGCACCAGAACATTTCATATCAGCAAGTGCTATTGGCTATTATGGCATGGACACTGGAGATAAATTAGTTGATGAGGAATCGAAGGCCGGAAATGATTTTTTAGCTGAGGTTACTAAAAAATGGGAAGCTGCAGCAGACCAATTCAAATCATTGAAAATTCCTACTGCCAAAATCAGAATCGGAATTGTTTTAACCGAGAAAGGTGGAGCCCTCCCACAACTTGCTCAACCCATAAAATTAATGGCAGGAGCTCCTTTGGGTTCAGGCAAGCAATGGATGAGCTGGATTCATATAGATGATTTAGCTCGCTTGTTTTTACATGTTTTGGAAAATAAATTAACCGGAGTTTATAATGGAGTCGGGACCAATCCTGCAACCAATAAAGAAGTGACAAAAGCTGTAGCGAAAGTTTTAGATAAACCCTTGATTCTACCCAATGTACCTGCTTTTGCAATGAAACTATTGTTAGCTGAAATGGCGCAAATGGTATTGGGAGGAAATAAAGTAAGCGCTAAAAAAACCTTAGATTCAGGATTTGAATTCAAGTTTGAGAGTCTGGATGATGCGTTGGAGGGTATTTACAGCCCCCTAGCCTCCGAAGGGGAAACTAAATCCTGAAATAACTATGATGCTAATTTGAATTAATATTTTAACCTAAAGCTTGAAAATAAATTTTGATTAAAATTTATTGAATTTATGATATGATTAATGCTAAGCAAAAAGAATTCATTCTCGAGACCCTATCGGAATATAAGCCAAAATCGGTGGGTGTCTTTGGTTCTTATGCTCGCGGAGAAAACACCTCCACTAGTGATTTAGACATTTTGGTTGATTTTGAAAACACACCTGATTTATTAGAGATAATAGGTATAGAGCAAAAAATGACTGAAAAACTTGGGATTAAAGTTGACTTAATAACCACCCGCTCTTTACATTCAAGCCTAAAAGTTTATGTTGAAAAAGATTTAATAGCATTGGCTTAATGAAGAAAAATCCTCTCATTTATTTAAACCATATTCAGGATTGTATTTTAAAAATTTAAGAATACACCTTAAATATTAATGAAAGAGACTTTCTAAATAATTCTCTTATTCAAGATGGCGTTATAAAAAACCTTGAGATAATTGGTGAAGCCAAAAAGCAACTTGATCCTGAGTTTAGATTAAAATATCCGAATATCGAATGGAAGAAGATTGCGGGAATGCGAGACAAATTGATCCACGATTACATTGGTGTGGATTTATGGGCGGTTTGGGCTGTAGTTGAAAAGGTAATTCCTCAATTTAAAGAAGAATTAACTACTATTATTAGAATAGAAAAGAACAAAAATCAATAATCTCCATTCATTTTCTTCTGTTTGCTACCAGCTAGTGGAAATCAGTTGCTCCTTTGGAGCTTTTTCTCATGTAAGAGATTGGAAAAGTATTGTTAATTCAAATTAAAAAGTAAAAGAAATTCCATGTGTCTTCCCTGGCGGGTTTGGGAGCTGGGCTAAAGAAAAGCCCAAAAACTCAATATCAATATCGCCCACAAAACACCTAAAAAGTGCCATCCTTTGGTGAGCAATTCATATTTCAAATGCCAATACGGATTGGTTTCGGCTATCAAATATTGAACAGGATCTTTAGATATTCTTTGGGTTTGGAGGATTAGATATCCCAAGTAAGTATGAGCTGCTAAATAGTGCAGCGCATGCACGCCAGTCAGGACATAAAAAAAGGAAGAAGTCACATCGGATGAAAATAGTATATCTGATTCTCTTAAAGCTTTCCAACCTAAGAATTGACATAAAGCAAAACCTAAACCTAAAAAGAAAGTGAATCGCAAGGCGGTTAATAAGGATGAAATTTCTTCGGCTTTAAAAAGGCTGTGAATTGGATGAATCATAAAACTGGAAGCGCCAATTAAAACGGTGCTTAAAGCAAAAACGGCAGGGATTTCAATGTCTTTTTGGCCTTCATTTCCCAAGCTCATGAAAAAAGAGAATAGGAGGAAAAGAAAAATCAAAGAGCTCCCTACTAAACTCAAAATAAAAATCATTTTATAAGGATGCAGTCTCTCAACCCTCTCAAAAAATGATAAATTCTCTTTCTTAGTATTCTTATCCATTTTTATAACTTGTTACTTTCTACGCAATTCTCAATCCATTTTTGGCGTCTTTATCAACGCTTAACAAACTAATTTCATCTCCATCCACAGCTCCTAAAACCAAACATTCACTCATAAAGTTTGCGATTTGCTTGGGTGGAAAATTCACGACCGCCACTATCTTTTTACCCGGTAAGTCTTCCAAATTATAGAGATTGGTAATCTGAGCAGAAGTCTTTCGCATTCCCAACTCACCAAAATCAATTTGCAATTTGTAGGCAGGCTTTTTGGCTTCTGGAAATTCCTCCGCTTTAACCACTGTACCAACTCGCATTTCAATTTTGGAAAAATCGCTCCAGCTGATTTCTTTAGTCTCTTTATTCATAACTCTTAATACTGCGTTTAGTTATAAGGATTCTTCTTTTTACTAAAACTCGTCAGGCTTCTTTTTAAATATTAAGGTTAAAAGTTTTGGTGAAAACACCAAAACGGTGGATGTTAGTTCTTACTGTGACTTTTGCTTAACCAAACCCAACCCCCTTTCAGGTGTTTTCACCTGAAAGAATCAAGTCAGTTGCTTGGCTAAAACCTGTCAGGTTTATGAAATTAAAGATTGATAAGGTGGCTCTTTCATCATCAATATCAAAGCCAAACCTGACAGGTTTACCAGAATCAGCTTTAAGCTCACTTAATTTTTTGATTGCAAATTTGAACTATGCGCCATTCCCGTTAGTTTGTTTTACCTTTGCATGGTGTTTACGAAATTAGAACGAAAAAGTGAGCACAAAATTTAAATAGCACATAAATTGAAATAGTCATGAGCCTATCCATACTTACAGTAGCAGATAAATGAAGGCATAGAAGGATGATTAACCGAGCTTTTAAACTTTGACTATTCCATGTCGCCATAAAAAGACAGATTCGATACATGAAAATTAAAGACTTTCTAAGATTATATAAAGATGATGCCATCATGCAAACGATGGTGGCTTCCCTCAAACCCAATGAGGACCAAACCATCCAATTTAAGGGGTTGGTAGGTAGTTTGGATGCCATAGCCGTTGCAGTTTCGCATCTTTTAAATCATCAAAATCAACTGATCATTTTGCATGATAAGGAGGAAGCCGCTTACTTTCAAAATGATCTGCAAAACCTTTTAGATTTTAAGGAGCCCCTTTTATTTCCAACCTCTTATAAAAGACCGTATCAGTTTGATGATATAGAAAATGCCAATGTGCTGATGAGAGCGGAAATCCTAAACCGCATCAATAACAAATCCTCCACTGGTGAAATTATTGTCACTTATCCTGAGGCGCTTTCTGAAAAAGTAATCAATAAAAAATCTTTAAAGTCGAATACCTTCACAGCTAAAGTGGGAGAAAGCCTGGATGTGGAGTTCATTGCAGAATTACTGCAAACTTATGATTTTGAACCTACGGATTTTGTTTACGAGCCAGGACAATACGCCATTCGTGGGGGGATCATAGATATCTTTTCCTATGCCAGTGATGAGCCTTTCAGAATAGAATTATTTGGGAATGAAATTGATAGCATCCGAACTTTTGATGTGGCTTCTCAGCTTTCCACCGAAACGGTGAAGCAAATCAATATCATACCCAATGTGCAGACCAAACTTTTGGAAGAAAGCAGAGAATCATTATTGGAATACATTCCTAACAATACCAAAATATGGTTTAAGGATTATAAACAGAGTTTAGATGTACTTCAGCAGTATTATGAAAAAGCCTCACAATCTTTTGAAGAAATATTAAAAACTACTCAACAGACGAAAGTAGTCCTAGAACCCGAAATGCTATTTGAAACGCCTGAAAGCTTCAAAAAAGGACTGGAAAAATATCTGAAAGTAGAATTCGGAAATCGTTTTTACCTAAAAGCTCATCAGGAATTTGAGTATCAAGCCAAGCCACAGCCTTCTTTCAATAAAAACTTTGATTTAATAGCAGAGAATTTATCCAGCAACCAGGAAGCTGGTCTCATCAATATCATTTCTTCGGAATCTTTAACACAAACCGAGCGACTGAAAAATATATTTGAAGAAATTGACCCTTTCATCAAATTTCAGTCTTTGCCGCATACTTTGAGAGCAGGATTTATAGATGAGCAATTGAAATTAGCCTGCTATACCGATCATCAGATTTTCGAGCGTTTCCATCGATACAAAACTAAAGACAAGCAGAGCAAATCCAAAGCAATCACCATCCGCGAACTGAAAAACCTTCAGCCCGGGGATTTTGTCACCCATATCGATTATGGTGTGGGACGTTTTGCTGGAATGGATAAAGTCGATAATAACGGAAAAAAGCAGGAAGTGATCCGCTTAATTTATCGGGATAATGATTTGCTTTATGTCAGCATTCATGCCCTCCACAAAATTTCAAAATACAGCGGAAAAGAAGGAAACAATCCTACCATCAGTAAATTAGGCTCGCCTGAATGGGAGAACAAAAAGAAGAAAGCCAAGAAGCAGGTAAAAGACATCGCCAAAGATTTAATTGAGCTTTACGCCAAAAGAAAATCTGCTCCTGGCTTTGCCTGTGATACTGATAGCTTCCTACAAGCTGAATTAGAATCTTCCTTTATTTATGAAGATACGCCTGACCAGGCCAAATCCACTGCAGATGTTAAAGCGGATATGGAACAGCCACACCCAATGGACAGATTGGTCTGCGGGGATGTGGGATTCGGTAAAACAGAGGTCGCCATCCGAGCGGCTTTCAAAGCGGTGGACAACAATAAACAAGTAGCCGTTTTGGTACCTACCACCATTCTGGCTATGCAGCATTTCAGGACTTTCTCTGAAAGATTGGAAAAAATGCCTGTCACGGTGGAATACATCAACCGGTTTAAGTCCACCAAACAGATTAAAGATATTTTAAAGCGCACCGCTGAAGGCAAAGTTGATATCCTCATTGGAACTCACCGAATCGTGAATAAGGATGTGCAGTTTAAGGATTTGGGCTTATTGGTGATTGATGAAGAGCAAAAATTTGGGGTTTCGGTAAAAGATAAATTGAAGCAATTCCGTGTGAATGTGGATGTTTTAACCTTGACCGCCACGCCAATTCCACGAACTTTGCATTTTAGCTTGATGGGCGCAAGAGATTTAAGCGTGATTCAAACGCCTCCTCCCAATCGTCAGCCCGTGACCACTCAATTAAATACTTTCAATGAAGAAGTTTTGCGGGATGCGATTGCCTTCGAATTGCAAAGAGGCGGTCAGGTGTTTTTCGTACATAATCGAATTGGCGATATCGAACAAGTCGGCAATATTATTCTCAAATTAGTGCCCGATGCCCGAATTGGCGTTGCCCATGGACAAATGGATGGCGCCAAATTGGAGAAAGTGATGATGCGCTTTATCGAAGGCGAATACGATGTACTGGTTTCCACCAATATCATCGAATCCGGTTTGGATATTCCAAATGCCAATACCATTATTATCAATCATGCCCACATGTTTGGCATGTCCGATTTGCACCAAATGAGAGGTCGGGTTGGGCGTTCCAATAAAAAAGCTTTTTGTTATTTATTGACCCCACCTACCATCGGCTTGAGTTCCGATTCACGAAAAAGGCTGACCACTTTGGAAGAATTTTCTGATTTGGGAGATGGCTTTAAAGTCGCCATGCGAGATTTGGATATTAGAGGTGCAGGAAATATGCTGGGAGCCGAGCAAAGCGGATTTATTACCGATTTAGGCTTCGATATGTATCATAAAATTTTAGATGATGCCGTAGCAGAATTGAAAGAAAGCCATTTTGCCGATTTATTTAAAGATGAATTAGCCAAAAAGGCAAAAATCATCGCTCAGGATTGCACCATAGAAACCGATTTGGAAATCCTGATTCCAGAGGATTATGTGGGGAATATCACCGAAAGATTGAGTCTTTATTCTCAACTGGATAATATCAAAAATGAGGAAGAACTGGGTGTTTTCGAAAAATCATTGGAAGACCGTTTCGGAAAAATACCTGAGCCGGTTTATGATTTGATAGAAACTGTGCGAATCCGCTGGAAAGCTGAAAGCCTTGGTTTCGAGAAATTGTTGATTAAAAATGGTAGCTTAAAAGCTTACTTTGTGTCGGCTGATAATAAGAAATACTTTAATTCTGACATCTTCGGCAGAATTTTAACTTTCGTACAAACGCATCCTAAAAAGTGCAAGATGAAAGACTACAAAGGCAGACCAATATTGAAAATAGAGGATATAGAAAACATAGAACAAGCCAAAACCATTATATTTGATATGGCTGGAGAAGAGGTGGGGGCAGTTTAGTTTACATATAAATTGTTTAATATTGACTATTTTAATAACTTAAACTTCTTGTGAATATTTAACACTAAAAATGATTAATCAAATCAAAGACACACCTGAAAACAAAGTTGAAGAGCCTCAAATTGCGCTTAAACTTCAAAATATGTACAAAGAAAATGTACAGGAAAATCAATTAAACGTACTTTCCCTTTTTTCTGGTTGTGGTGGAATGGATTTGGGGTTTGAAGGTGGTTTTAAGGTGAAAAAGGAGTCTATTAATGAAATTTTAAATAAGGACTTTATTGAAAAATATTGTGCAAATGGATATCTCAAATTAAAAAAAACACGGTTTCGAACGACTTTTTCCAATGATATTTTAACCGAGGCAAGAAATGCATGGGTGCATTATTTTAAAAAATCCCAACCTAATCCAGAAGTATTCCATACCGACAGTATAGTAGACTTGGTTAAACTGCATAAATCGGGGGTCAATGTATTCCCTAAAAATGTGGATGTAGTAACAGGCGGTTTTCCGTGTCAAGATTTTAGTGTTTCAGGGAAAAGAAATGGCTTCAATTCCAATAAAGACCATAGAGGTAAATTATATTCTGAAAACAACCCCACTACAGAAACAAGAGGGCATCTTTATATGTGGATGAAGGAAGTCATTGAAATTACTAAACCCAAAATTTTTATTGCTGAAAATGTAAAAGGCTTAGTCAACCTAAAGAACGTAAAAGAGATTATTCAAAAAGATTTTTCAACCATCGGCAAAAATGGATATATAGTTTTAAAACCTAAAGTATTGCATTCTGCTGATTATGGTGTTCCGCAATCAAGAGAGAGGGTTTTCTTTATAGGGATTAAAAAATCTGCATTAAAAAAAGAGGCACTTGAGGCTTTGAGCAATGATTATATTCCTTCCGCTTTTGACCCCTATCCAAGCCCTACTCATTCATTCACAAAAGATGAGCCTTATTTGAAAAAGCCAGTAAGCTTAAATGATATTCTTAATGGTTTGGAAGAACCTGAGCAGTCCGATGACTTATCTCAAAGACACTATTCCAAAGCCAAGTTTATGGGGAAGCATTGTCAAGGTCAAACAGAAGTAAAATTAAACCATATTGGCCCCACAATCAGAGCTGAACATCATGGCAATATTGAATTCAGAAGGTTATCCATTGAAAACGGAGGAAAAAATCTTAGTGAATTAAGAAACGGATTAGCTGAAAGAAGATTAACCCCAAGGGAATGTGCATTAATTCAAACATTTCCTTCAGATTATGAATTTGTAATCGAAAACAAAAACGGCAGGAAAGGCTCTTATTTAGTAAGTCCCTCTAAAGCTTATAAATTAATTGGTAATGCTGTACCTCCACTACTTGCATATAATATTGCTAAAAGAATTGAGGAAGTTTGGGATAACTATTTCATTTAAGACATGGTGATTTCTTTAAATTCTGATTCAAATCTGGAAGATTTCGAACATCTCTTAGAAAAGACTGTAAATGAATTGAATGTTCTTTCAAAAGATTCGAAAAACTCGATTGAAAAATTAAGCGGTATTAAATTAGAACCGTACATAAAGGAAATAATGGCTAAAAATGCTATTGGGACAGCATTTGAAAACACCATAGAATTAATAGGAGGACAAAAATTTCCCGATATAATCGCCAAGAAATATTTCGGGGTTGAGGTTAAAACTACCACTAAAAATCATTGGAAAACGACCGGAAATAGTGTGCTGGAATCGACAAGAGTTGAGGATGTGGAAAGAATTTTTATGTTATTCGGAAAGTTAGGGGAGCCAATTGAATTTAAATTTAGAAAATATGAGGAATGCTTAGCTGAGGTGGTAGTTACTCACTCACCCAGATATTTGATTGATATGGAGCTTGAAGAGGGTAAAACAATTTTTGACAAAATAAAAATACCCTATGATGAAATCAGATTGAAAAGCAAACCTATTCAGCCCATTGTTAATTATTATAAAAACAGATTGAAACCTGGTCAGGATTTATGGTGGATAGGGGAAGAAGATGACTCATCGAAAAATTTTGTCATCAATATTTGGAAAAACTTATCGCAAGACTACAAATCTGAATTGATGATAAAATCAATGATATATTTTCCTGAAATATTTAGTAATAGCAATGATAAATTTGCGCGAATTGCAATCTGGCTCGTTAAAGAAAAATCAATTGTTTGTCCTAATTTGAGGGATGTTTTTACTGCAGGCGGAAAAAAGGATTTCAATTATAAAAGCCATAAACTAAAAAAAATACCCAAGATATATTTTAACGTATTGAACAATATTCAATCAGTTTTTAATCTCATTACTGAGACTGATGAGGAAAAATTGTCAGGATTTTGGAACACACCAACAAGTGAAAATTCAAAAATTGATGATTGGATAGAATTAATATTAATTAACACTAATTTTCTTTTACAGGATAAATTAGACAATTTTGAAGTGGTCTTACGTAAAATGAAATCTGATTATTTAAATAATGAACTTCAATAAAATGAACAAAAAAGTAATCTTAATGATATTGGATGGCTGGGGTTTAGCCACCAACAAAGAAGTTTCCGCTATAGACAAAGCCAACACTCCTTTTGTGGACAGCTTGTACAAGGATTTCAAGCATAGCAAACTGGATGCTTCCGGTTTAGCAGTAGGCTTGCCTGAAGGACAGATGGGAAATTCCGAAGTCGGGCACATGAACATAGGTGCGGGTAGAATTGTCTATCAGGATTTGGTGAAAATCAATAAGGCGATAGAGGAAAAATCCATCAAGGAAAATCCAGTTTGGGCAGAAGCCATGGATTATGCCAAAAAGAATAATAAAAAAGTTCATTTCATCGGATTGGTTTCAGATGGAGGCGTGCATTCACATATCGGGCACTTGAAGGGCTTGATGAGCTTGGCTCATGAAGAGGGAGTTCAAAATTTATTCGTTCATGCCTTTACAGATGGGCGTGACACTGACCCAAATGGCGGTAAATCTTATTTGAAGGATGTTGAGGAACATGCCGAAAAAACAGGAGCTAAAATTGCTTCCGTTACGGGTAGATATTTCGCAATGGACAGAGATAACCGCTGGGAAAGAGTCAAATTGGCTTATGATGCCATGGTAAAAGGTGTTGGTAAAAGCACTGATTCCATTTCGGGTGCGATTCAGTCTTCTTATGATGAAGGCGTTACGGATGAATTTATCAAACCTATTATTCATACTGAGAATGGAAATCCTGTTGCCAAAATTGAAGAAGGCGATGTGGTGATTTCATTTAATTTCAGAACCGATAGGGGTCGAGAAATTACTCAAGCATTGACCCAAAAAGCATTTCCTGAGCAGGGTATGAAGCCATTGGATTTGCATTACATCACCATGACCAAATATGATGATACTTTCAAAGGAGTAAAAGTACTTTTCGAAAAGGATAATTTGGTCAATACTCTAGGTGAGGTTTTGGAAAAGCACGGCAAAAAGCAAATCAGAATTGCCGAGACTGAAAAGTATCCGCATGTGACTTTCTTTTTCTCTGGTGGAAGGGAAACGGAATTTGAAGGAGAGAAACGCTTGATGTGCCCTTCTCCCAAAGTAGCCACTTATGATTTAAAACCAGAAATGAGTGCTTATGACATCCGAGATAAAATCATTCCAGAATTAGAAAAAGGCGAAGCTGATTTCGTTTGTTTGAATTTTGCCAATCCTGATATGGTAGGCCATACAGGTGTGTTTGAAGCAGCGGTTAAAGCTTGCGAAACAGTAGATAGTTGTGCAAAATCTGTGATAGATATTGCTCAAAAGAATGGCTATGCCACCATCGTTATAGCGGACCATGGAAATTCCGATTATATGGTAAATGAAGACGGAAGCCCAAATACTGCCCATACTACTAACTTAGTACCTTGCATTTTGGTTGACCCTGGTTTTGACGGCACCATTAAAGACGGTAAATTGGGGGATTTGGCACCTACTATTCTGAAAATCATGGATGTTGAAATCCCTAAAGAGATGACGGGCGATATTTTAATTGAGTGATATTTCTAATCTAACTTTATAAATTAAATTAGTTGGATAAAACCTGTCAGGTTTCTTTCAGTTTAAAGAGTATTAATGATGGTCTTTTCTACATTCTTTTAATTTTAAAACCTGACAGGTTTACTGACTTATATTAGCTAAACTATGACAAAACTCAACAGTATTCTTTTTGCGATTATAGTAATTTCCTTTTGTGCTTGCGAAACTGCAGTAAGGGAAAAACCCATCAATGAATATTATGATGTGGATGCCTTAATTGACAAACAGTCGAAATTACTGACTAAACTTCAGCCCAAAATTGAAAAGTCCATTCAAGTAGATGGCAAAAAGGAGAAAGACACTATAGAATTTGATTCCTTAGGTTGGAAAAATGAACTGGAAGTTTTCAAATTGGCAGACATCAATAAGCCTACTTTATATGATGCTTATGAAGCCACCGAGGAGCAAACAAGTGACGGGAAAATCTGGAGATACACCACTGAAAAGCCTTCTTTGGGCATAGAATATTTATATGTCTTTTTTGATAACGACAGTGCAGTCATAAAACTTGAAGCGCGTTATCATGAAAATAATGCACTTTATGTTTCCGAAAGAAATTTTGAAATCAACTTCAAGAAATCTGAAGATTATAGTGTTTTAGACTCCTACAAAATCTATGGCAGGCAAAAAATGGCCATGAAAGATGAGGTGCGATTTTCTATTGAGAGTGAGGTGGTGGATTAAATAATTGCGACTAAGAACCTAATTATATCGTAATTCCATTGCAGGTTTTTTACAACCACCCCGTCATTCGGACACCCCTCCTTTTCGTAAGGAGGGGAACAGCTTCGAGCAAATTGTTGTGTTTTATTTCACTCTCTTAATCCTATATTTAGTTTAGTAAGTAAAGAATTCGATTAAGCATATTGCTAATATTTAGCACAAACCAGCTTCTCCCCTGTTTTAGGGGAGATGTCCGAAGGACAGAGGGGTCTAAAACCCCACAGCCACTCGTTCCTTCACTACTCTTTTATTTCCTTCCGCTGTGAAAAGTTCAAAGTAAATAATATAATAACCCGTTCTTACTTTCCTGCCATTAAAATCTACTCCATCCCAGCGAAAAAAGCCAGTATTGCTGAGCGTTTCATTATTCGCTAGAGTGTTCACAATCGTACCTTTCATATCAAATATTTTTACAGTGGCTTTGGTGCCTGCATCTTCCAATTGGTAATTGATTAAGGTGAAATTTCTACCCGGCTGATTATGTGAAAATGTTTTTGGATTGGCTTCTATTTTGCCATAGCTTATATTTTCATTGGTCAACTGGGAATTGGCTTTACCTGGGGTGGCAAAACCAACTGCCGAAGTAGCAGAGCTCCAAGAATCTGCTTCCATTATAGGTGCTTCAGGATGGATTCTTTCTAATGAAACCCCATCCACCGTTCTTAGAAATGGCAAATGCAAATCATCTGAATATTTGAAAAATTCCTCTAATTCCTGATTGGCTGAAACTACTCTTACAATGCCTTCTCCATTAGTCAAAGTTGGCAGATTGACCTCTATTATATTTTCTTCTTCATGAGAAATAGGACTATCTTTAATAGTGCTTGCCTTATCGGAAGTTAAGGCCAAATATTGCCCTGGCCCTAGGATGACATTTTCATTCTCTATAATTACATTTTCATCGCTATTGCCTTCAACAGTCCACCCCCTCAGATTAATATATTTATCCGAAATATTGAGCAATTCAATAAAATCTGCTCCTCTTGATTTTTGGTCGTAGAGCACTTCATTTAAAACTACATCACCTTGTTGTGGGGATTCTGCTAAAGCAAAATTTACTTGATTAGCTTGTGAATTGATAATGTTCCCTACACAATCAGTCAAATTATTGGCATTTAAACTATAGCGAACCTTTTCTTTCAATTCCTCTGCTAAATTTATTTTTACTGAACTTAAGCCCAGCATTTCCACACTTTCAATTCTTATTTCCGGACTAATCTTAAATTGATTTCTTCGGATTTGGGTAATGTCGATTACCTCATTAAAATAGGCATTCACTTCAGTTGAGTTTGGAGCAAAAGCTTTATCCAATTCAGGCCCGCTCCGGTCAATATTTTCTTCAGAAACCGAATTTTCAGCTCCGGGAGTTCCTTGTACATCGGCAATTGATGCTCTCCAATTTGAAATTCCCAAGCACGGGTTTCTGACATCAATCATTTCCAATGACCATCCGCCTTCATCATATTTGAAATTTTCTTTGTACCAGCTGTCTCGATAAAAAGCTTGGTTGATAATGGTCTCATCCGTGATAAGTTGTAAATCATCACCTCTATTGTTGAGATTGGGCCAAGGGCTTAAACCAATCACCCTGGCATAGGAATTTAAATCTTCTACGGCAGAACTAGGAGCCAACAACAAATATTCACCTGCTTCTATATAATTCAAGTCTAAACTAACGGTATCTCGCTCATCCATAAATTTCACATCGGTGAGTGAAAGTAATTGCTCAGTAGGATTGTAAATTTCTACATATTGGCGGTTGGGCAGCTCTTGGTCTTCATTAGGATTGGCCATAATTTCTGTAATGATTAGGTCGTTAAAAGTAGGCTTGGCAGGACTGGTCAATATGAATTGCTGCTGGAAATCCACTATAGAGTTTTGAGACAAATCTGATAGCCCATCAATTGTCAAAGTGTATGGAAAACCAGCTATCCAATCATTTTCCCAAATCAAAACCACTTGGTTTTCACTCCATAGCTGGGCTTCATGCAAATTTATTTGAGGAGATAAATCATAATTTTCAATATTCTCGGCTCTTGTTGTATCTAAAGGCTCATCAAAAGTCAAAAGCAAAATAGAATCTGATAGAAATAATAGAGAATCTAAATGTGGCGGAATGATATCATATAAAATGCTTGAAGTTAGATTCTGAGAAATATTTCCATTGCAATCCTCTACTTCATTAATGGTGATTTCATAGGAAATCTCGTTCACTAATTCATTTGCCAAATTTAATTTTACAGAATTATCAGCCCCTTCCTCTACTGTGATTTCTATCTCAGGTATGATAGAATATTCTGCATTTAATAAAGAATTTAAATTCATGCTTTTGTCAAACTGGATTTCCAATTGAGTAGGGGAAATAGCTTTGAATGAAGTAATCTCAGGAGTATTACCTGTAAAATCTAAGTTCAAAATACTATTTTCAATTCCAGGAGTACCACCAGCATTAGCTTTTGAAGCCTGCCAATTATTTTGGTCAAAACAAGGCAAATTTGGATTGATAATTTCAATGGAATAACCTCCTTCTGACTTTTCTTCATCTTGATACCAACTTAAATCATATCCTAATCCATCCATCTGAATACCTTCAGGATTTTTGATGGTCACACTATCTGCTCTATTATTTAAAGCTCGCCATGAAGAGGGAACAAGAACTTCACCAAATTCCGCATAGCTTTCTTCAGCTGATGAGGGTGCCAAAATCAGATATTCTCCCGGATATAAAATATAAGAAGGTAGCGTTCCCGAAGAGGAAGTATTATCTGAAATCTTCCAGTCTTCTAAATTGATGAATTTATCAGAACGATTATAAATTTCAACGAATTCCTCATCAGGCAAACCTAAAACAGGCGTTGGATCGGGGAAAAATTCAGTGATAATAACATCTCCTATTTCTGCTTCCTCCACTTCAAAGTAGAAAAATACGATGGTCTCTCTTTCAGATAAATTTCCTTCTAAATCACTTATATTTTCAATTTCTAAAGTGTAATCTAACCCACTTTCAAAATCCTTTTCAAAACGCAACCAAACAGTATCCTCATTTTGCTGAATGGTCACAGGTGAGATTTCATCAGGGCTTAATATATAATTATTGATATTCGTGGCTGATGATTCGGTGATCTCTTCTGAAAACAATAATTGAATTTCATTTTCACTTAAAATTTCATATTCCAAAATCTGCGGAGGAATAGTATCAAAAACATAATCCCCCAAATAAACATTATCAAAATAAAAGCTAGTGCTTCGGCTGGAAGTAAAATAACAGATAAAACCCGCATATCCTGTTTCATTTAAGCTGGCCTCATTTCCAGCGGCGATAGTAGTGAAATTTTCACCTTTATTGGGATCAACTGCAATTTCCCAATTCGCTTCTGCATCTCTTCTGACCTTAATGCGAACATCAAATGCCGATGCGAAATCTCCATCACCTCCTCTAGCGATTAATGTTTTGTTATCTCCAATTCTATAAAATAGACTGATACCATCATCACTTCCATTTTCTCCAATTTCCAAATAGTAGCCTTCTTGAATGCTTCCATCATTCTCAAAATCCAGCAAAGCAGCAGTGGTACTGACTAGATAAATTTCGACTTTATTGGAATTGGAAGGACTGAAATCCAAGCTGACATCAAATCTCCATTCCTTTTCATCCAAATTTCCGTTTTCCGCTTCCGTTACTAAATAGGCAGGCCGTAAAGTTTCGTCCTCAAAATTAAGCTGTAATTGAAGCTTATCGTTTACTATAAAATCATTAATATCTCCACTCCATACTGGATTTTGGTTAAAATCACCATCCGAAAAATCATCTTGAATTAGTTGTGCATCCAGTGAAAAAAATGAACAGCAAAATAAAATACTCAGGATCAGTAGTTTTTTTATCATGAGGTTTTGGTTTGGTTCTGTATCAAATATGCTATTTTTGCGATTAAATAATAAAGCAGGGATTAATACTGCAAATTACAAAAGTATAAATATTTGTGAAAATGAAAATAGCTGTCGTAGGCGCCACTGGCTTAGTGGGTGGTGAAATGTTAAAAGTTTTGGACGAAAGAAATGTCCAATTTGATGAATTACTTTTAGTCGCTTCTGCTCGTTCTGCGGGCAAGAAAATGAGCTTTAAGGGTAAGGAATATACCGTGATCACTTTGGAAGAAGCCGTGGAAGCCAAACCGGATTTAGCTTTATTTTCTGCTGGAGGGTCAACTTCATTGGAATGGGCTCCAAAATTTGAAGAAATAGGAACTGTAGTTATTGACAATAGCTCAGCTTGGAGAATGAACGACCGCATCAAATTGATAGTGCCAGAAATCAACGGTCATGAATTGAAAATTGACCACCGTATAATTGCCAATCCAAATTGTTCTACAATCCAGATGGTCATGGCTTTGGCTCCTTTGCATAAAAGATATAAAATGCAGCGCATTGTAGTTTCTACTTATCAATCGGTAACGGGAACCGGAAAAGCAGCTGTTGACCAATTAATGGATGAAAGGGCCGGAAAAGAAGGTGAGAAAGTTTATCCTCACCCAATAGATATGAATGCATTGCCTCATATAGATGTGTTTTTGGAAAATGATTACACCAAAGAGGAAATGAAAATGGTGAATGAAACCAAGAAAATCTTTAGTGATAATTCCATTGGACTTTCAGCAACTTGTGTCCGTTTGCCGGTAATGGGCGGACATTCCGAATCAGTGAATGTTACTTTTGAGAAAGATTTTGATGTAGTAGAAGTAAAAGAAATTCTATCCAATACTCTAGGGGTCGTTTTACAGGATGATCCAAAAAATAATGTTTATCCATTACCATTAAATGCACACGGAAAAGATGAAGTGTTTGTAGGTAGGATCAGAAGAGATGAATCTGCAGCTAACACTTTAAATATGTGGATAGTGGCTGATAACTTGAGAAAAGGAGCCGCTACCAATGCCGTACAGATTGCAGAATATATGATTGAGCACAGCTTAGTTCATCCTTATGGAATTGAGCGTTAAAGAAGAATATTGGAAATTTATAAAAGACCATGAGCAGGATAATCCTGCTCAATTGGTTTTAAAGCAAAAAAAATTTCCTGATTTACCTTTAAAAGAGCTTGCCTCGCAAATCGCATCCCGGCAAAAAGCAAAAATTAAATTACCTGAATGGTATGCTGAAAAAGTTTGGTTTCCGTCCAAGCTTTCTTTGGAGCAATGCAGTTCTGAGGCAACAGCAAAATTCAAATCCAGTTTAATCTCAGGTACAAGTTTTGCGGATTTAACGGGTGGTTTCGGAATTGATACTTATTACCTCTCTCAAAATTTCTCAGAAAGTCATTATGTAGAACAACAAAAGGAGTTATGTGAATTGGCTCTATATAATTTCAAAGTGCTGAATAGAAATATAAACATTCACCATTCTCAATCTGAAGCGTTTTTTAATTCTATCAAAAAACCATTAGACTGGATTTACCTTGATCCTGCAAGAAGGGGAGATCGCAATCAAAAGGTCTTTTTATGGGAGGACTGCAGTCCTAATTTAGTAGAGCTTTTGCCACTTCTTTTCGAAAAAGCACAGAATATCTTGGTGAAAGCTGCACCTATGCAGGATATTAGCCGAGCTATAGCTGAATTGGATAATAAAGTAAAAGCTGTTTACATTATAGAATGGCAAGGAGAAGTAAAGGAATTAATATACATTTTAAGTAAAGAGGCGGTTGAATACCCAGAAATTCATGCGGTTCAATTATCGGATGAAGGAAAGCCTATTTTCTCATTTAACGGAGATAAACTAAAAGAAGAGGAAAGCTCCATCAAGATCGGAATACCTCAACATTTTTTATACGAACCTTCTCCAGTTATGATGAAAGCAGGGTTATTCAAACAATTAGCTCAAAAATTTCAACTTTCGAAGCTTCATCCTAATACTCATCTATTTACTTGCCATGAAATTAAAAAAGATTTTCCGGGCAGGGTTTTCAAAATAGAAAATCAGATACCAGTGCAAAAAAAGGAGCTGAAAAAATATTTACCTGAAATGAAAGCCAATTTAGCTAGCCGAAATTTTCCTATGCCTATTGCACAATTGAAGAAGAAGTTGGGTTTGAAGGATGGGGGTGAGCATTATCTTTTTGCTACCACTTTGAAAGGAGAAGAGAAAGCATTGTTGATATGTGAAAAGGCGAAATAAGCAAGACCTGGGAAGCTTGCGGTAGCTTTTTGAGTAGTAGATAGATTATTCGGTAATTTAAAAACTTTCCAATTCCTAGAGGGACGAGCTTATGGTAACTAAGACATCAATAGCATGCACAAAAGTTCCGTAGGAACGGCCTTATATGTTTGAGTAGAAATGGTATCCAATCGGTCAGACGGTTTCAGCACAATGAACAGGATATGCAGATTAATTGATATAGCATCAATATAGAGACAAAGCATAACCGTCAGACCGAAGGAGAAAAAATCAACCAGTCGTTGGGATTACAATAATAATTTTAAAACTAGCACCAACAAAAAAGGAATTCCATAATACTTCAGCACCTTAAGTCTATTGGGTGCATCATTCCACCACAGCACCCACCATGGCTTGATATAACCCAAAAAAAGGAGCATCCCAAAGCAAAACAAAAAGAAGTTAATATAATACAATTACTTATCCGGTTAAATCTAATGGTTATCGAAAAAGGCATTTATGCCTAAACAAAAATAGGTAATTATCGGATATTTGAATCAAACAAATTTTTTAATATGATTACAATTGCGGAAAACAAGCAATATTCTTTAAAGTTAGATTTAACCAACAATAGGGCTTTTTTAAAAATCAATGGCTTTTGGAGAAATAAGGAGGATATTCCTGCTTATCTGCAGGATTGGGACGAAGCCATCAACAAACTTTCAGAAGGGTTCACATTGTTAACAGATGCTACTGAAATGACGATACATCCAGGAGATGTAAGAGATGTACACTCCAAAGCACAGGAAAAAATAATAAAAGCAGGGGTGAAAAAAGTGGCAGAATTACATGATGAAAATGTAGCCGTGATGCAATTAAACAGCGTATCTAATGAAAGTGGAATGCCCAAGAAAAATTTTAACAACAAGGAGGAGGCATTAAAATGGCTTGACTCATAATTAAGTCATTAGAAATAGGGCTCGGGAATATGCTCGAGCCACCTATTTATCATCCAAATCAAACCCAAACCTTTCATTAAAACCCACTATCCCCTGTAATCCACCAGAATGGACTGCTAAAATATGATCATCAGATGAGATATTGTCTTTTTTCCATTCCATCATTAATCCATACATCATTTTGCCTGTATAAATAGGGTCTAGTGGCACAGCTGTCTTTTCATAAAACTCTTTTATAAAGTCTATCAATTCTGGTTTCCATTTGGCATAGCCTCCAAAATGATATTGTGAAGACAGTTCCCAATTATTTGTTTCCTTCCCAACTATGCTTTTCAACTCATCTTTTACCCAGTCCCCTTTTAGAACAGATACGCCTAAAATTTTCTGATGATTAGCTTTACCATTTATTAATCCTGCCAAAGTTCCTCCCGTCCCGAAACAAGCGCTTATCAAATTATAATGCTTTGGAATAAAATCATGAATTTCGGCAGTTCCTAAAATGGCCTTTCTATTTGTTCCCCCTTCAGGAATTATGTAAGGATTTTGAAAACGAGTCTGGATTTCGGATATGGAATCAGGATGGTCTTGATTTCTATATTCCGCCCTATCTATAAAATGCAGTTCCATTCCATGTTTTTTAGCTAAATTGAGAGTAGGATTAATTACCTCTTCTCCGCGAATTATAGCTATTGATTTAAAACCACAGGCTTTAGCTGAAATAGCAGTTGCCACTATGTGATTAGAAAATGCACCCCCAAAAGTCAGAACTTTTTTATAGCCCTTTTTTTCTGCCTCTAAAAAATTATACTTGAGTTTAAAAAACTTGTTTCCGGATGCCCCAGAATGAATTTTATCCAAGCGAAGGATATCAAATATCAATCCTGCAAACTGAACCCTTTGAATGGGTACATCTTCGGGCGAAAAGAATTTTTTGACAGACATACAGCTAATTTATGGGGATTTGACTAAATTTATTCTGTTCAACGAGAATTTGTTGAAATATAATTTATTCTTATGAGGAAGTATTTCATTTTTTTTATCCTATTAAGTATTGGTTTCACATCTTGTATGAAATCGGTTTCTATCAATACCCTACGACCAGCTGATATTACTATTCCCAATGAAATCCAATCCATTGCATTAGTGGATAGAACTGCCTACGATAGGGATGCAATTGGTGTGATTGAAGGTATTATTACTGGAGAAGGAATTAATGAAGATCAAGATGGTGTGATGGCGATGTTTTCAAGTCTGCAGAATAGCTTAAGGGTTTCTCCTCGCTTTGATGTGGTATTGGCATCAGAAAAATTAAGAGGACAAAATATCTTAGGATCCTTTCCAGACCCTTTAGATTGGAGACAAGTAGATCAACTTACAAGGAAATACAATACAGATGCTTTATTGGCCATTGAAATATTTGATAGCAATTTCATCATTACAAACGGAAAAAGGAAAAACACCAGGACTGTTGAAGATGCTGACGGCAATAAAGTAGAAGAAGAATATACAGAGTTTTTTGCAGAGGGTGTGGGTAATACCAGGATAGGCGTCCGTTTATATGATGCTAAAAACAGAACGGTAATTGATCAAGATATTTATACACAAAATAAAACTTGGGAGGCTTCTGCAACTAGCTTAAAGGAGGCATTGGCTCAATTAGTTAGCAAGTCACAAGCCACTAAATACTTGGCTCAATCTGTTGGCAATACTTATGCTGGCAAAATTGCCCCCATGCCTGTCCGAATTTCAAGAAGCTATTATGCAAAGCCAAAAAAGAATGTTTATTTAAGCAAAGGAGCAAGAGAAGCAAGTGTAAATCAATGGGAATCTGCTATTGAAACTTGGAAAACTGGTTTAAGAAATACTTCTGATAGCAAAGCAAGTGGAAGAATGGCTTATAACATTGCTGTGGGTTATGAGATTTTAGGTGATTTGTTTTTGGCTCATGAATGGGCAGGGCGTTCTTATGTTGATTATGGCGAGAAAAAAGGTAGGAGTTATGCCAGCCAAATCAATAATAGAATGATTACCGAAGAAATATTGGATGAGCAATTACGCTTACCTGAACCAAATTCTGAAAGTAATAATAAAAACAACACTGGAGACAAACAAGATAAGCCTACCATTAAAATCAAAATGAAAGATAACTAATTCGTAATTACGAATTAATAATTAAGTACTCACTTCTCTCCCCTAGTCTTAGCATCTCGCTAAGACATTCAAGACAAATAGGTTTGATTTAAATTATAAATAAATAGACCTAAAAATTCAAAGTAATTTCATTGTAAATCGGAAGTATTCCATTAGGTCTTAGCGAGACGCTAATACTGGTCAGGTTAGACTAATAGAATTTGATAGAAATGTCTGAATAATTACTAATTACCCAATTATTAATTGCTAATTACACTACGTTGTCGGACGGCTTCGAAAATGGCGATCGCACAAGAAATGGAAACATTTAGAGAGGCAATCTTTCCGGTCATGGGAATTTTGGCTAGAAAATCTGCTGTTCTGATTAAATCATTGCTAATCCCATCTTCTTCTGACCCCAAAATGATAGCCAAAGGTTGTTTCATTGGTGTATCATAAATCAGGTCAGTCCCTTTTTCCGTACAGGCCACTACCTGTAAACCACTTTTCTGTAAATACTCTACCGTAGTCTTTAAACTATTTTCTCGACAAATCGGAATGTAATGTAATGCGCCAGCAGATGTTTTAACTGCATCGGAATTGATTTGTGCACTGCCTTTAAATGGAATCACAATGGCATCCACACCAGCACATTCAGCAGATCGAGCTATAGCACCAAAATTTCGAACATCGGTAATTCTGTCTAAAATCAAAATCAAAGGATCTTTGCCTTTGGCGTAAGCTTCATTAATTACGTTGTCCAATGAGGCATAACTCACAGCCGAAACCATCGCAATCACCCCTTGATGATTTTTCATGGTGATGCGATTTAATTTCTCTATTGGAACTTTGGTGAAAGGTACTTTTTGTTCCTTACATAAATCCATCAGCTCACTTACCAATTCATTTCGAACCTCTTTGTCAATATATATATTATCCATTTCCTTGCCGGCATGAATTGCTTCAATGACAGCACGAGTGCCGAAAATATAGTCTTTATCGTTGAGTTTTGGTCTTTTGTTAAATGCTGCCATATTCTTGAATATTAAATTGCAAAATTCTTAATCTAAAACGTGAAAAGCTAATAATATAGGTCTTTTAAAATAAACATGGTAAATAAAATAACCACCAATAATACTTAATGTCAGCATTTTCTTACCACACATGAGACAAAAGAAAACAATAGATTTTATATAAATATAAAATTGGATCAGTTGTCTATCTTTAAAGTTGAAACCTGCAATATCAGTAAGTTAACATTTCACATATTTTTATATTCCTTAACTATTACCTAAAATAAGAAATCTCGTTTCTAAAAAATAACCAAGGTTATTTTCTTTTGTGATCTCGTATGTTTGATTCAGTTTACCAGCAACGAAATAATAGATAAATTTGGCAAAAAACAAGGAAAGGGTAGGAATAGCATTTTGTGTGAGATAACAGTTTTGTATATCGGACAAAAGAGATTGCAC
>NZ_JBNPEF010000007.1:0-111735 GCF_051117495.1 Marivirga sp.
TTGTAACGAGGATCTCGACTTTGGCTTTTAACTAGATTTTTATAAAAATGTCTCGAAAATTTGCTTTTGAGACATTTTTTTATGTTTTTTATATCTAGTTATATAACTAGATTTTAATTAGTGGGTTTCCAACTAAGATACAATTGATCAAAAGGCAGAAAAGCGAGCAGTGGTATATCAATTTTCCTGCCGCTGTTGCACAGGCAATGGAATTTGATAAGGGGGAGATTGTGGAGTGGGTGATAGAGGACAAAAAGAAGATGGTACTAAAAAGAAAAAGCAAAGTGGTGAAAGAGGATAAAAAAAAACCATAACCACTTTTAACGCATTTGAAGAGATGTTTCTGGAATGCAGTGGCGCCTTTAAACAAAACAGGACATTGCTCAGGGCAAAAGACCTAGCGGTCGGCCTGATCAATTGTCTTGGCAGGAGGATCATATCAGGGCTATTGACTTCCTGCGGCAAGATTTTTGAAGATTGGAGTGCGGAGTACAGGCTTTTCTACGGACAGAGAATGGAGTTGTCAAAAATTTTTGATGTGGTAAGAAAGAAAGTATTGGACTATCAGCCCAATAGTGGCAACACCCCTATTTACGGCCACATGGATGATACCCTTCTCAAGAAAACAGGAAAGAAGGTAGCGGGTACTTCTTGGAAGCGGGATCCTCTGGGCCCTCCGTTCCATACCAATTTTATCTGGGCGCAGCGATTTATCCAAATATCCCTTTCCCTTCCGGACGGCCCTATGCCCTGTGCCAACAGAAGCATACCCGTTGATTTCTTTCATTCACCACTGTTCAAAAACCCAAGAAGAAAGATTCCGGTTCAGCATGGAAAGAATATAAAGAGAAGCAAAAAATAGCAAAGCTAAGCGTGCAAGGTTCTAAAAGAATTACCTTGCTTAGGGAAAACCTGGACAGGGAAGGTGCTCAAGAAAGGCCATTGATCATGAGTGTTGACGGCAGTTATTCCAATGAAACTGTCCTAAAGGGATTACCAGAAAGAACCACATTAATTGGCAGGATCAGAAAAGACGCCAAACTCAACAAACTACCGGAATTAAATAAAGGGGCTGGCAGAAACAGGGTCTACGGCCAACCGCTTCCAACCCCTGAAGAAATACGTCAATCAAAAGAATATCTCTGGCAAGAGGTCAGGGCATTTGCCACCGGAAAAACACATTGTTTTAAAGTTAAAGTGGTCAAAGATATCAGGTGGAGAAAATCAAGCACTAAAAACCTTCAACTAGTGGTCATACGTCCTCTGGGCTATCGCTTGACCAAAAACTCTAAAATGCTCTACCGCCAACCCGCCTATTTAATATGCACAGATCCCAATTTTGATATTGGGGAACTGTTGCAGGCCTATCTATGGCGGTGGGGTATCGAGGTAAACTTTAGAGAAGAGAAAACACTGCTTGGTTGCGGCCAGGCACAGGTAAGGAACTCCAAGGCAGTGGAAAAAGTACCGGCTTTTGTAACGGCCGTTTATTCCATGATCCAGTTGGCAGACTATCATACCAGCAAGGCAATGGAAAATTTAAGTTTGCCAAGGGCTAAATGGTATCCCGTCAAAGCCAAAACCAAAAAAACCACAGGGGACATTATAAATAATTGCCGTTCACAAATGTGGGCTAAAAGCGCAGAAATCAATTTCTCCGACTTCGTGAATCTTCATCTAAATATGCAAAGTCGTAAAATTAGACCGAATCATGCCCAATCTGTTCTAATGTACAGTCGTAAATAGCCAAACTCAAGGTCCTCGTTTGTAACGAGGATGCCTAGATCAAAGCATTTGTAATGCTAAAACTACAAAAGAGCTTATTTCCGGAAACGTTTCCTAAAATCTAAAATCCCACATTGATTAGTGCGTCCATTAGCAAAGAAAATTAATCCTCTATAACTGTACAATTCTTGCTAATAAAAACGCAAATCTTCACTGATCTTAGGGAGACCCTAAGACCAGTTCAAGACCCTAAGACCATTTCAAGACCAATTCAAGGCGTGACTAAGCCTTAAATACTCATCTCCACTATTTCTTTAGCCAATTCAGGCCCTACTTTTTGTCTTTCTCCTAAACCGACCCATTTTCTTTCTTTAAAACGATCATAAACCGTTTGCGGAGTATTGCGGTAATCAGTGGTGTATTTTGATAGTTTTGTTTCAATTCCTAAGGACTCAAAGAATGAAACTGTCATTTCAATGGCTTTCTCCGCTATCTCAATATCTGATTCCCCCGTCAGTCCCCAAACTCTTTTCCCATACTGTACTAATTTCTCTTTCTTATCATCAAATAGTTTTCTGTATAGATTAGGAGCAATAATGGCCAAGGTTCTGGCGTGGTCAATTCCGTGCAAGGCAGTAAGTTCGTGCGCTATCATATGAGTGGCCCAATCGGTGGGTACTCCAAGTCTCAATATTCCGTTTAAAGCCATAGTGGCAGACCACATAAAATTAGAGGCTGATTTATAATCAGCAGGATCTTCCATTACTTTTGGTCCTATTTCAATCAGCGTTTGCAAAATCCCTTCGGCAATGCGGTCTTGCAATAAAGCATCATGCTGATAGGTTAAGTACTGTTCTAAAGTATGCGTATAGGCATCCACTATGCCGTTGGCAATTTGTCTTTTGGGAAGTGATTGAATCACGGTTGGGTCACAGACTGAAAATACTGGGAAGTATTGTGGACCTCCAAATGTACGTTTTTCTTGAGTGGAAGCTTTGGTGACCACCGCCCCAGAATTCATTTCAGAGCCTGTTGCAGGTAAAGTTAGTACTGTTCCAAAAGGCAATACCTTTTCTTGTTTTCTGGCTAAACCTTTGGCCACTAAATCCCATTCATCTCCTTCATAATAAGCAGCAGCTGAAAGGAATTTGCATCCATCTATCACAGAGCCACCACCAACAGCCAAAATAAAATCAATTTTTTTATCCCTAATAATTTTCACTGCTTTCATGAGCGTTTCAAAATGCGGATTAGGCTCTATACCCGCAAATTCCGTGATTTTGAAATCCTTAGTGGCATCAATCACCTGATCATAAACACCATTTTTCTTGATACTTCCACCACCATAGGCTAATAAAATATGGCTTCCGGCTGGAATATTGTCTGCCAGTTTTTTGATTTCACCTTCTCCAAATATGATTTTTGTAGGATTCTTAAATTCGAATGTGTTCATAGTAAAATTTGTTTCCCAAACATAACGCCATAGTTTGAAGAGGGTTTTTTAATTTCTTTATAATTAGCAAATTCTTATATTTGAGTTTAACGAACTGATTATAGTATGCATAAATTATGGATCAGCCTTATTTTTCTTTTTTTGATTAAAATTCAATCCTATGGACAAAGTGGAATAGAGGGGCGAACTGAAGGATTTGTCCCAAATGGATGGGTAGAAATATACATAGATAAAGAAAAACAGCAATTACTTTTTCCAGAGGATTTCCGAATGGATGAACCACCAATAGGAAGTGAGTTTCCCTCTTTTGCTTTTGTTGATATCAATGGCGATTCCATTACTTCTGAAATGATGGAAGGTAAAATCGCTTTATTGAACTTCACTTTTGTGGGTTGCTCTGGCTGCAAAATGGAGCAATTCACCTTAGAGAAAATCACCAAAATGTATGCTGAAAGAGATGATATTGTATTTATTAACTTCATAAAAAGTGCGCCATGGAGAATTAAATGGTATTTGAACAGATTTGGTGAGAAAGGATATATCTCGGTGCCCATTGATGAAGAAACTTATAAGCAATATTTTCACATAGTAACAGCACCAACACATATGTTTTTAGTAGATAGAATTGTAAAAGAAAATATATCTGCTCCGCTTTGGAGTAAAAATTCTTATCAATTTATTGTTAATTTTATTGAAAGTATAGACTCAGAAACACAGCCATGAACAAGTCATTTATCTTCATTTTCTTTCTTATAGCAGGGGTTTCATGCTCACAACCTGAAAGTGAAGCTGACATTGATGCCATCTATCAATCCTTGGCTGAACAAAAGCACCTTTTCTATAATGTGGAATACAGCATTTGTAATTCCAGTGGTGCAGCAATAGACAATCTATATGGCATGGTAGCTTTAAATAGAAATTCTGATAGCGGTATTTCATCAGCTTATTTTGGTCTTGACCGAAATCAACAACCTCATTATTTGCATAGCATGTTTTTGAATCATCAGTGGATTTATAATCTCCAAAGTCCACGGTATGGTTTGGAAGATGCAGACCTCATAACGGATAGCCTTCACAGCCCTGTTTTGCTTAATCCTGATGTACTTTTACAAATCGAACAAGATTCTGTTAAGGTATCCAAGCAAAAAATTGATGATAAATTTATAAAATGGACTTTTGAATTGCGCAATAAGCCAGATCAATTGATTCTGGTTTGGAATGAAGATCAAGAGAGAATTTCAGAAATAGAATATCAGTATGCAGTGAAATCCCCTAATACTTACAGCAGAAAATGGGCTTTTGATTACATGGCTAAATCTGATTTCACAATATTGGAAAAGGGGTTTAAACAACAAAATCAAAGTGCTCATCAACCGTTTTTATAATTTCCGTCTAAATTATTTAATGCTGTCTCTATAAAAATTGTATTCTGCAATTATTTAATGTATTTTTCCTTTTATAAAATGAATCAAAAATATGTTCACAGAAGCAGAAATAGCCGTAATCATTGATAATCAAGAAATTGATAAAATCGTGGATACTTTAAGAAAGGATTTTCTTGAAAAAACAGCCCCATATTTTGAAATAAGTAATCATGATTTTTTGTCATTGATCTTATTGAGTCCGGTTGTGGGCAAAGCCATGGCGAATAATAACATCAGTTTTAAAGAGGAAATGTCTTTGCAGAAAAAGGCTAGAAAACTATCCAAGGGAGGTTTTTTCCTTTCAAAAGATCCTGTGGCAGACTGTATGAAATTTCTCATCAAGAACTTTAATGAATGGGAAGACCAGTTTTACGAGTCTATTAAAAAGATTTTTCATGTCTTATTTGAGGAAGCAACACTCCAAAAAGCGAATAATAAGGCAACCCCATACAATATTAGAGTGATGGAAGCTCCTTACATTTTAATTCGTTTTATTTCATCCCTCTTTTTGGAAAGAGAGGAAGATATTTTGAACCCGGGAAGGCTCAGAAAAATAGAATGGGAGAAAATCAAATCTATTGGGGACAAAACCGGACTATCGGATCTCAATTTATTCAATGAATTTATTGAGTCATTTGAGGTAAAATGAATGTCATAACATCAATTAGCATATTTTTTGTATTTTTGTGAAATTAAAGGGTTTAGTAATTAATCTTACTTATTCAATTTGATTAAAAAGTTGAAACTTGACAGATTTGGGCATAAGTATTGATATGACAAACTAGGCTTAATAATTAAAAACATTGGGATGGAATGCTTACTATCTGTCTCGATATAAATCTGGGAGTAATTAATTCGAAAAATTGCCTAAAGGGCGCTATATAAAACTATCATTCGTTGGGGAGAAACCGATTTAATATAAAACTTTTTACTTTTTTAATGCTGTTCTTGGGCGTTTTTGTTATAATGCCATCAAAGGGACAGGTATTTAATCCTTGGGGGCCTCCGCCCAATGATCCTGATATTGAGGCTAATTTTTTTCGCAAAATAGCAAGTCACTTCTCCGCTGAAGTAGCCATCGGCTATGGTTCTACTCGTTACAGACAAAATCTAGATGAATATCGAATTTACAGTAACAGCAGTGATTTGTATTTATTAGCTGAAGACTCTTTAGGATACACAGTAGGAATAAGTAATTGGTTAAACAGACCATTTACTACAGATACCTTGAACACTTCTTCTGCCATCCTTTACCAATCCAATTCAAATGAATCCGATCAGAACAGAAATTATGTGATTGATAGCTTGGAAAAACGACTCGTTGGTGGCGGAAACGCAATACCCGTACATTTAAAAGTTCATTTTAATTATTCAAGGTTTCGACTAGGCGCAGGAGCAACATTTGAGATCAATTCCAAAGCCAATTTACGTTTAAAAGGATTCCCTGATTACATAGCCAATTATGAATCAGATTTTTCTAGATTCTTTACACGAAAGTATTATTTAACCGCTGGAGTTCATTATTATGATTTTTGGGATTTTTCTTATTTCGCTGATATTGAGTATGGTAACTTCCGATTATCTGAAAGCGCATTTCCCGGAAGTAATGTCAGCACTAGTAATTATTGGAATATAAGTTTTCCTATCGAGAAGAATTTTTCGGAATATTTCAGGCTTGTCATGAGACCTTCCGTAGATTTAAAATCAATCAATACTTTTTTGCCGACCGTCCAATCCATAAAGACCAATATGTGGAATTTACAATTTCAAGTAGGAGTGAGGGTAAGTTTTCCACTTTTCAAAAAATGTCCCATCAGTAATTGTGAGGCACAGAAAGAACATCATCATATTGATAAAAAATTTAGGGGCCAACCCATTTATAAATGGCAAAACCCAAAAGTAGGTGAAAATGATCCTTATAATCTGAATGAAAAAAGAGAAGCGTTTCCGTTTTTAAAACGCAAATGAAATGATTATTTTTGTCACCGCTTAATAAAATTCTTTAAATTGCACTTTATTTATTTTTAGATAGTAAACAAATCTATGGCTGAAGGAGAAAATGAAAAAATCATCCCAATTAATATAGAGGATGAAATGAGAGGCGCCTACATTGATTATTCAATGTCGGTTATAGTTTCAAGGGCTTTACCTGACGTTAGGGATGGTCTTAAACCCGTACACAGAAGAATACTTTTTGGTATGCAGGAGTTGGGCTTGGCCCATAACAGACCTTATAAAAAATCAGCCAGAATCGTGGGTGAAGTTTTAGGTAAGTATCACCCGCATGGTGATTCCGCTGTTTACGATACCATGGTGCGTATGGCACAGCCTTGGTCACTGCGTTATCAAATGGTGGACGGGCAAGGAAACTTCGGTTCTATTGATGGGGATTCTCCAGCGGCCATGCGTTATACGGAGGCAAGGCTGAAAAGAATTGCGGAAGAAATGTTGACCGATATCAATAAAAATACGGTTGACTTTCAATTTAACTTTGATGATTCCTTAAAGGAGCCTACTGTATTGCCTGCCAAAGTGCCGAACCTATTGTTAAATGGAGCTTCGGGTATTGCGGTAGGGATGGCTACCAATATGGCACCTCACAACTTAACAGAGGTGGTCAATGGAATAAATGCCTACATAGATAATAATGACATCACCATACCAGAGCTCATGGAGCATATTTCGGCTCCGGATTTTCCTACTGGTGCTGCAATATATGGATACCAAGGCGTTAAAGCGGCTTTCGAAACAGGCCGTGGACGTATTGTAATGCGTGCAAAAGCTGAAATTGAAGTACTAAAATCAGGCAGGGAAAGAATTATCGTGACTGAAATTCCATATTTGGTGAACAAAGCCAATATGATTGAAAAGACTGCCGGCCTGGTAAACGAAAAGAAAATTGAAGGTATTTCCGATATCAGGGATGAATCTGATAGAAACGGCTTAAGAATTGTTTACGAAATACGTAAAGATGCAATTCCTAATGTGGTTTTAAATAACCTTTATAAATACACACAACTTCAAACATCCTTTAGTGTAAATAATGTCGCTTTGGTAAAAGGCCGACCTGAAACACTAAACTTGAAGGATATGATCAAACATTATGTCAATCACAGACATGATGTAATTGTCAGAAGGACAAAATATGAATTAGAAGAAGCGCAAAAAAGAGCACATATCTTAGAAGGGTACTTAATTGCATTGGATAATCTTGATGAGGTAATTAAGTTAATTCGTGAATCCAGAGATCCTGAAATTGCCAGAAATGGTTTAATGGAGAAGTTCGAATTATCCGAAATTCAGGCTAAGGCTATTTTGGACATGAGGCTTCAAAGGTTGACGGGTCTTGAAAGAGAAAAAATCGTTCAAGAATATGAGGAGATCAAAAAACTCATAGAATATTTAGAATCCATTCTAGCAGATGAATCTTTAAGGATGAAAATCATCAAGGATGAAATGCAGGAGATGAAAGATAGATATGGTGATGAAAGAAGGACTGAAATCATCCACAGTGCCGAGGAATTTACGGATGAAGACATGATCCCTAATGAGGATGTGGTCATTACTTTATCTCACCAAGGGTATATCAAAAGGACCTTATTGAACGAATACAAAACCCAAGGTAGGGGTGGAGTTGGTTCAAAAGGAGCCGGAAGTAAAGATGATGACTTCACGGAGTTGCTTTTTGTGGCCAAAACCCATAACTATCTATTAATATTCACGGAATTAGGGAAAGTTTATTGGATCAAAGTTTACAGATTACCTGAAGGATTAAAAACTTCAAAAGGTCGAGCCATTCAGAACCTAATTAATATTGAATCAGAGGATTCAGTAAGAGCGGTTATTAATGTTGAAAATCTGGATGATGCAGATTATATCAACAATAACTTTTTAGTAATGTGTACTGAAAAAGGTACTATTAAGAAAACGACCTTAGAAGCTTATTCCAGACCAAGAGCTAATGGTATCAATGCTATTTCAATAAATGAAGGCGATAGATTGTTGAACGTAAAATTAACCAATGGTGATAACGACATCATTATTGCGGCACGTTCAGGCAGGGCTATCCGATTCCACGAAAGCAACGTTCGACCAATGGGAAGAACAGCAGCCGGAGTGAGGGGTATTAGCTTGAAAGATGACAAGGATATTGTGGTGGAGATGGTAGCCATCACCAGGGATAATGCCAACTTATTGGTGGTTTCTGAAAAAGGTTACGGAAAGCGATCTGATATCGAAGATTATCGAATCACGAAAAGAGGTGGTAAAGGGGTTAAAACTTTAAATGTAACTGAAAAAACAGGAGAGTTAGTGGCCATAAAAGAGGTTATTGATTCAGATGATTTGATGATCATAAATAAATCCGGTATCACAATCCGAATGGCAGTGGAAAGCTTGAGGGTTATGGGTCGTGCTACCCAAGGTGTTAGATTAATTAAAGTAAATGAAAATGATAGTATCTCTTCAGTAGAGAAAGTAGAGAAAATAGATGATATTGTAGAAGATGAAACTACGGAAGATCAGCAGTCCGATACTAATGAAGACAACAAAAGTGAATCATAATAAATTAAATTAAGTATAATAGAATAATTGTTTAAACAAAATAAGATAGAAATGAAAAGAATCGCATTAGTTTTCGCCTTTTTTTTAGCAATAGGGCAGGTATTTGCGCAGAATTCAAATGTTCGTAAGGCAGACCGGGCTTTAGAAAGTGGCGATTTACAAGAAGCAAAAGAGCTTATAAATGAAGCAACTGAGCACGAAAAAACAATGGATGACCCGAAAACTTGGTACACAAGAGGGACTATATATCAGGCCATTCTTAATAGTGAAGGTTATTCTGAGGAATTAGTGAAAAAAGCATCAGAAAGTTATGATAAGGTTTTTGAATTGGTTGAGGAAGGAGATAAATACTTTACCCTGACTGATCTTAAAATACAAGAACTTTGGGGAGGATTCATCAATGAAGGGTCTGAAGCTTATTCAGCCCAAAATTATGAAGATGCAGTAACTGCGTTTGAAAAAGCTTTATTGGTTTTGCCGGATGACACCACCGCAAATTTATATGCAGGGGTAGCATCTCAACAAATGCAAAAAAATCAAGATGCATTGAAATATTATTACAGATTGTTAGACTTAGATTATCATTCTGAGGATATCTATGGTAGTATTATTTCCATTGAACGATATGCAAATGAAGATCTTGAAAAAGCATTGGAAGTAGCTAGAATGGCAAAAGAAAAGTTTCCTGAAAATGATACTTTTCAAAAATCAGAAATCAATTTGTTGATTGAAACTAAGCAAGTGGATGTTGCAAAAGATCGAATTAATGAAGCCATTGAAAAAGAACCAGACAATGCCAATCTTTACTTCAATTTAGGTTATTTATATGAGCAATTGGAAGAACCAGAAAAAGCAGAAGAAGCTTATTTAAAAGCTATTGAGATTGATCCTGATTACTTGGATGCCAATTTTAACTATGCTGTTTATTACTACAATAAAGCGGCTGATTTATTGGCAAAGGCAAGAGATATGGACTTACAAACTTATAAAAAGGAAGGTAAGAAGATAGAGAAAGAAGCATTAGGATATTTGGAAAAGTCTAAGCCATATTTTGAAAAGGCATTGGAAATTGCTCCTGAGGAACTGGCGGTTATTGAAACATTACAAACTGTTTACGCACAATTAGGAGAAAAGGAAAAGGCAGAAAAAATGATGAAGAAAGCAGAGGAGCTAGGTGGTGGTTCTGGTAAAGCTGAGATAAGCGATCAATAATCCATTGAATAAATATATTTTAAAAGGTTATCTGAACAGATAGCCTTTTTTTGTGTTTTCTAATTTAAATTCAGATTCATTTATGATGAGCAATACAAATATGGAAAAAGCAACTTTTGGAGCAGGATGCTTCTGGTGTATAGATGCTGTTTTAAGAAAATTAAAGGGGGTTGAGAAAGTAGAATCCGGTTTCTCAGGAGGGCATATCAAAAATCCTGCCTACAGAGAAGTAGTACAGGGAAGAACAGGTCATGCCGAAGTTGCCCAAATATCATTTGATCCTAAAATTATTTCTTATAAAGATATTTTAGAAGTTTTCTGGCAGGTGCACGATCCCACTACCTTAAATAGACAAGGTGCAGATGTAGGGGAGCATTATCGTTCTATTATCTTAACCCATAATTCAAATCAAGAAAACACAGCTAAGGAAATGAAGCAAAAACTTGATGCTTCCGGAATTTTTGACGATCCCATAGTGACTGAAATTAAGCCCTTCGAAGCTTTTTATCCTGCCGAAGAGGTACATCAAGATTTCTACACCAGAAACGAAGGTATGCCTTATTGTTCCTTTGTCATCAAACCTAAAGTGGATAAGCTTAAAAGACTTTTTTCAGATAAATTGAAATAAATCCCTTTCTAAACTTTGACTAATTTTTTGTTTTACCTGCCTGCCGGTAGGTTTCACTTCTTCCTGATTTTCAGTATGGGATAAATGTGGTGACTAAATCCTAGATTTAGCTGGCTTCTTTTTGCTTAATTAAACATTTTTTCTGATTTGATTTATGGTAATATAGTCAGAAAATGAAAGGTGAAAAGCTACAAAATATTTTTGGGTACTAGACTCATGTTTTTTGTAGGTACATATGAGGGATCAATAATCTTCTCATTACAAATGATCCATGTCTGTAAATTAGACTCCTCGGATTACAATTCTCAAGATCAATTCAATAAATCCTGACTTATTTTTCTAATAAATTAGTTGTATGATAATTTTAATCTTACATAATTCTTGTTTTATCGAAAAATATGAAATTGAATATAATTATTTCATTAATCAAATTATAATAATTATATTTATTGTGTTATTAAGATATTATTTCATTATAATTATATTATTCATAGTGAAGTTGAAATATTCACCTTAAATAATACACACTTAAAAAGTTTAGATTGATGAATTTAAATTATCCATCAAATAATAGCACTGTCTTACCTCTAAGGATTTTAGTCTTATGTTTTGTCTTCCTATGCTTCCAAACAAAAGCTCAAAGAGTAGATAATGTGAAGGCTTCAATCAGTGGTGATATCATCATTGTATCTTATGATTTAATTGCTGAAACGGATGAAACTTTCAATGTGAATTTATATTCCTCTAAAGATAATTTTCAACAGCCTTTAACATTGGTTACCGGAGATGTCGGGATTAATATAACAGCTGGAAAAGGGAAACGGATAGAATGGTTGGCTAAGAATGAGCTTCAAGATTATAAAGGAAACTTAATATTTGAAGTGAGGGCTTTTTTACCTGAGCCCGCTTTTGACCCCTTGGAATTTGTAAATTTTGATTTAAAAGAAATTAAAAGCGGAAAAAGTTATCGATTACAGTGGAAAGGTGGAAAAGAGAACGAAAAAATTGATATAATGCTATTTGAAGATGGCAACGAGAAGTATAAAATTTCTACTATAAATAATGAAGGGAGATATCTTTGGAAAATACCAAAAGGAAATAAGTCTTCCTCATACCAAATTCAATTAAAAGGTGAAACGGGTATTGTAGCCAGTAATAGTTTTCAAATTAAGAAGGGATTCCCAGGTTTATTAGTAGGGGGAGGCGCATTATTAGTTGGTGGTATTACTGCAGCCATCATTATTCTGGATCCATTTGGTGGCGATGAAGGAAATGATTTACCGATTGCACCTGATCCTAATTAGTTTATAATAATTCAATTATGAGAATAATTTATAACTTCTTTTTATCAAGCCTCTTTCTAATTGGAATATCAATTAGTATTTCATTTAGTCAAGGAATATCTATCAGTTCTGATGAAGATAAAACATCCAATTCCTTAGTGGAAAGTGTTTTGGCAGGTTACCCTTTCAACGGAAATGCCAATGATGTTTCAGCAAATGGATTTAATGGAACCGTAGATGGCCAAACATTAACTTCTGATAGATTTGGACAAACAGACCAAGCCTATCAGTTTACATCCACAAATGGTGGTATTCAGACTCCCCTTGTGGAACAACCGAATGCAATATCCCTATGGTTTCAAACAACTGCTGAATCAGGAACTTTACTTTCTTGGGGTTCAGGTACCGAAGGAGTTTACGGGTACACCGTCAATGTGCTTCCTTCTGGGATAGAATTCGTTTACAACTCAGGGGATGGAATTGAAGATGGAAGTACTTTTACAGGAGTGACCAAAGCAGACTTAAATGATGGGAACTGGCATCATTTGGTAATTGATATTGATGAAACCAATGAGATATTTACATTTTATATCGATAATGAAATAATTGGAACCGATCTAATAGCTGAAGATGGTATTTTATGGGCGGGTATCAATAGTTTGGGCATGGAAATTGGGCCTGCAATTGATGGAAGAATTGATAATGTCTTTCTTTATGTTGGAAATATCTTTCCAAATGAAGTGAACACTTTGTACCATGCAACTGGTTGGGATGTGCCTGAAAATTCATTGGTACTGAATTATGATTTTAATGATGGCATTGTGCAGGACTTAGGGGGATTTGGGTATGATTTCATAAATGTTTCCGCAAATTCAGTGCTCGATAGATTTAATACACCTTCAAATGCACTAGGTCTAGATGGTATTGAGCAGTTTTGTGAAACATCCGGAGTACCCATTTATGATAATATTTCTATTTCGGCATGGTTTAAAACCTCGACTGATTTCTCAAACGGATATAGAAGTTTTGTTGATTTATTTGGCTTAAGTGCACTTTCAATTGGCTCTAATAATTTTCTGGAAGGTTCTTTAAGATTTGGTGATCAAGATTTTCTAATATTAAGTAGTGATATTCCAGTAAATGACGGTCTTTGGCATCATGCAGTCCTAACTTATGATGGATCAACTGCAAGATTATATTTGGATAATGAATTAATAGATACTAATTCTGATTTTAGCGGACCTTTATATCAAACTTCACTTTCAACATTTTTAAATGTGGGATTTATTTTCGAACCTGGAAATATTAGATATTATACAGGAGAGGTGGATGATATTAATTACTATAATTATGGAATATCCCGCTCTGAAGTCATCGAATTATATAGTGAAAATAACTGGCCCAATACTGCCCCAATAGCTTCATATCCATTTAATGGTAATGCCTATGATGAAAGTGGAAATTATCTTGACGGCTCTGTAATTGAAGCTAGTTTAACAAATGATAGATTTGGAGTAAGTAATCGTGCTTATAATTTTAATGGGACAAGCTCATATATTTCAGTTACAGATGATCCACTATTTGATTTAGGTCTTAGTACAGATTTGGCAGTATCCGGCTGGTTTAATACTACTGCCTCTAATGGGGTTTTGTTTGATAAATCTGATGGATCATCGGGTTACCTTGCTTTTTTTCCAGATGATGGTTCTAATCAAATTATATTTTTCGCTATAGAAGATGGAGTCGGAAGTAGTCAAGTATTGTCTAATCCTGGATATAATGATGGTCAATGGCATCATTTTGTCATGCAAATGGATAGAGATGGAGGAATGTCTATTTATATTGATGGGGTTTTGGATGTAGAGAATACTGGCGCATTGTCCGATGGCTTTAATCCGGATACTGGAGAAGACTTTCTAATTGGAGTTGCAGGCGAAGTCGATAATGCGGGCTTGAATACATTTTTTAATGGGGGATTAGATGATTTTAAAATTTTCAACTCTTTATTGACAGATGAGGAAATTGCAAATTTATACAGTAAAAATGCCTGGCCTATTTTAGGACAAGTACAAATTAAAATTGATCAAGCCACGGAAAGTCAAACTTTAAGTCCGTTTTCACCAAATAATATGGATGAGTGGGGTAATGCTTTCGATTTTAGTGAAAGTGAATTTCAATTTGTATTAAATGGAGTGGCTGATAAACCTTACGGGGATTCGGATAATGATGGCTTTATTGATTTGCTGGGAGATCCAATTTTACCACCAAACGGATTGAATTTTGTAAGATTAGTGGATGAGTCTAGAGAATATAGTTCAGAAACAATTAATTCAGTGGGGTTCCTCGGAAGTGCTAGAACAGGTGATGAAACCGGATGGCAAGGTGAGGATACTGATATGGAATATATTGGAGACGGTGTATTTGAATTGAAAAGTATTGAATTATTTGATGGCTTTTGGAAAATTAGGGCCAATGATGATTGGAATTTCGCTAATTGGGGTTCTTCTTCTGAAAATCCCGGGGATTTATTTTTATTTGGAGATGATATACCGATTAGTGCAGGTACTTATGATATTACCGTTGATGTGATAAATAAGGTTTATTCGGTGACAGCTGCGGAGCCCGATAGTGGTTTGCAAGCTAATTATTTTTTTAATGATAACTTTAATGATGATAGTGGCAACGGTAATAACGGAACAGGAGTGAACGCTATGTTTGGTAACGACAGATTTGGTATTGCAAATCAGGCCGTTACATTCAATGGTTCTGACGCCTATGTTTCTGTACCTGATGCCTCGGCTTTCAACTTTGGAACTTCAGAAAATATTGTCATTTCAGGTTGGTTTAGAACAAATAGCTCTGGAGTGCTTTTTGATAAATCAAATTTCCTTTCAGGTTACTTTGCTCAGATTGATGGAGATGGAAAATTACAATTCTTAATGGTAGAAGAAGGGGGTGGTTCCGAGCAAATTTTAACTAATAACACTTATGATGACGGTGCTTGGCATCACTATGTAATACAAATTGATAGAACTTCAAGTATGGAAATATTCATTGATGGTGAACTAGAATCCATTAATGAAGTGGCAACTGATGGTATAAATCCTGATATGGCGGAGGATTTTTTAATTGGCGTAGCCGGAGGAGTTGATAATGCTGATTTAAATGGCTTTTTCATAGGCCTTCAAGATGATTTTCAGATTTTTAATCAAACACTGAGCCTAGAAGAAATTCAATCCTTATATTCCGAGGGGGGATGGCCCATTACGGGAACACCTAGAGTTGGAAATATTTCACCAAGAACAGCAAAAATAGGGGAAGAAGTAAGCATTACTGGAATTAATTTCTCAACTAACGTGGATGATATCGTTGTTTCATTTAATGGGGTAAGAGCCAATATCCTTTCTAACACTAGTACTGAAATTAAAGTTGAGGTTCCAATTGGGACTTCACACGGCCCTGTTTACGTGATTTCAAAAGGCTTGGTAGCTCAGTCCCATATAGACTTTAATGTTGTTTATGATGGAAATGGATTGCCATTGGATTCCACTCTGTTTGAAAGTACAAATTTAGATTTGGGGATTTCTTCTTTTACACAGGGTGCATTAGTGTCTGCTGATTTTGATCAGGATGGTCTGGTTGATTTGGAAGTTATTTCAGCTAATAATCAATTTTCAGTATTAAGAAATTTAAGTACTCCCAATGGGGAAATTTCATTTGATAGCCCAATTGCATATAATGTGAGTTCAGATATCTTAAAAATTAGCAAAGGAGACTTTGATGGGGATGGTAAATGGGATATGGCAGTTGCTCATGGTGGCATTATATCCATTTTTCAAAATATTAGTAATGGAGCCGGAAATATTAATTTTCAAAACGTATATGAAATTACTGTAAATGGTGATTTCATTAGAGATTTAGAGGTTACTGACATGAATGGCGATGGTGTTCAAGATTTGGTTGTTATAGAAAGTATTCCACCTCAAGAAGAATTTGGTCAAACAACATATACTCTAAATACAATAGCAAATTTAACTCAAGATGGCGTTTTCGATTTCTCTATTGTCAATAGTACAGATGTCGATTTTAATTTTGGACTTAAATTGAGAGACCTTAATGGCGATCGAAAAACTGATATTGTGACTACAAATGCACAAGTTTTTATTAATTTAACTAGTTTTCAAACGAATAATTTTGCGTTGTATAATCCAGTACAATATACAGATATAGGTACTACAGTTGAGGTGAGCACTGCTGATTATGACAATGACGGCAAAACAGATTTTTCGGTTGTAGAAGATAATGGCGGACAAATAATAGGAGTATTTACCAATGCCACTACAAATCCAACTTCTGGTGAAGTAAACTTTTTAGGACCGGATACTTTAAATACTGGCTTGATTCCGACAACCATCAAAAGTGCTGATTTTGACGGAGACGGATTAATTGATATAGCTACGGTGGATCTTTCAGAATCCAAATTATCTGTTTTTCAAAATCTTACCACTCAAATTGGCGATTTAAAATTTGCTGAAAGAAAAAATTATGATGACAATCTAAATGGTTATGATATAATAACTGGTGATTTTAATAATGATGGTAAAGTGGATGTAATTACATCTGATTTAGTTATTTACCGAAATAACCTACAGAGCGCTGATGAAATAGCTATCCCGGAAAACCAACCGACCAATTTGAGCTTCACAAATATCACCTCAAACAGTTTAACAATCAATTTTGATGCTGCTACAAATCACAATGGTAATTATTTAGTATTGAGAAATAATGAGAATAGCCCAGTATTACAACCAGAAGATGGAATAGGTTATCAATTAAATGATATAATAGAGCAAGATAGAGTAGTTTATGTTGGTTCCCAAACTACATTTGTTGATTCTCTTTTAAATCAAGATACCAGATATTACTACAGTGTATTTGCGTTTAATGGTTCAGGTAAAATTTCATTGTATCTTAAAGAAAGCCCTTTAACAGGGGATGAAATTACAATGCCGTTAGAAGGATTGGTTACCGAGCCCACAGCACAACCCACTAATTTTGAGGTTACAAACTTTGATGAGGTGAATAAGTCTTTTCAAGTAAACTATCTTGAGCCTTCTACAACAGTTGATGGTTATTTAGTTGTAAGAAGACTTAATAATAAACCAATATTTGTTCCTTCTGATGGTCAAAGTTATGGATTAGGAGCAGTCAATAATACTGATTCTATTGTATATATTGATTCCAACACGCAATTTTTGGAAGAAAATATTATTTCTGATAATGAATACCAATATTTGATATTTAGTTATAATGGGAGTGAGGGAACCATTAACTATTTACAAAATAGTCCTTTAAACGGTAGTTTTAATGTACCAGCGACACAACCTACTAGTCAACCTACAAATTTCACGGTCAACAGTATTGGTCCTAATTCCGTTAATTTTAGTTTTACTTCAACTGAAAATGTTTCAGGCTTTTTGGTACTGAGAAATGAAAATCAAATTCCTGCCAATGTCCCCGAGGATTTCACTAGTTATCAATATGCCGATCAAATTAATGAGGATGTAGTCATATATGCAGGTTCATCGACCTCAATTATTGATAATAATTTGAATCCACAAACCCAGTATTTTTATTCGGTTTTTGCTTACAACGGATCGGGAGATTTAATTAATTACCTTCCAAGTAACCCTTTGACTGGAAATTTAACTACCACAGAATTACCAAATTTGGCTAATCAGCCTCAGGCTCAGCCAACCGATTTCACAGTAATTTCTAAAAGTGAAAATGGAGCCGAATTGTCATTTACTGAGAGCAATGCAGAAGGTTATTTGGTGGTGAGGTTTACGGCTAACAATTCATTTTTCAATCCTGCTGACGGTATTACCTACAATGCTGGCAATCAATTTGGAAATACTCTCATCTCTTATGTAGGTGAAAATAATAGTTGGACAGAAGCTAGTTTATTGCCTGAAACTATTTATAATTTTAAAATATATGCATTTAATGGAGTTGGCGATCAAATCAATTATTTACAAACTTCTCCTTTATCGGAACAAATAACTACATTAACCAGTCCGCCTAATTCACAAGCCACTGATTTTACTATTGTCAACCCGTCTTTTACTTCCTATACCGTATCTTTTAATACTAATTTTGATGATTCGGATGGTTATATTGTAATTAGAAAAGAAGGGGAAACTCCACCTATCAGCGTCCCTGAAGGGGGGATTATATATGAAGTAGGTGAGGAACTAATCGAAGGTGAAAAAGTAGTAGCAATTGGTGCAATAGACCAATTCAAGGAATCTGATTTAACAGCCGATACTTATTCATACGCTGTTTATTCTTATAGCGGGGAAAGTGATTTTATTAATTACAATACTATTAATCCTCTTACAGGTACTGGAAGTGTTTTACAAGATAATACTGCTCCTATACTTCAGAATTTACAATTTAATGAGGAAGTAGGATTAGGTGATGCTGTCAATATTTCTGTCACCGTAATTGATGCTGAATCCGGTGTTGATGAAGTGGAAGTTCAATATGTTATTCCTGGCTCAAATTCCGTCAATACGCCAACAATAGCTGAAATGAACCAATCAGGTGACGATTACACCTATGAAATATCTGACATTACGGAGGCCGGAGTAGAGTTTAGGATTGTCGCTAGAAATGTACTGGGGCTTGAGGCCGTTTCTACTGCATCTTCAGTAACTACGGTTTATTCAGGAGATGGCTTACCAATACCTTTTAGCTCTTTTGGTACGGAGCAATCAAATTATAGGATCGTTTCAGTACCAATCGATTTAAATAGTAATACCATTAATGATGTATTCGGTAAAGAATTAGGAGACTATGGAGATAAAACACAATGGAGGATGTTTAGATACAGTGGTGAAAGCACAACAGAGTTATCAGGGACTTCTTCCTTAATTCCAGGTAGAGGATACTGGTTAATTGTTAGGGATAATAATGGATTTTCATTCTTTACCGGTGCTGGAAAAAATGTTGATGCAAGTGTGGAAGAACCTTATGAAATCGTTCTTTCTCCTGGCTGGAATCAAATAGGTAACCCCTATCCGTATGATGTTGCTTGGAGTGATGTAGAAGAGCTGAATGAGGAAGAATTACAATTAAAAGTTTTCAATGGCTCTTTTACAAACGGAAATACTTTGCCAGCCTTTTCAGGGGGATTTGTTAATTGGTCAGGTTCTAATGAATTCACTCTTCAAATTCCAAAAATTCCAGTGAGTGCCAATCCTAACCGTCAACTAAAGGATGGAGAAGGTTGGGAATTAAATCTAATACTTGAAAAGGATGGAGTAGTTAATACTCTTACTGGAATTGGCATGCATACTAATGCCAAAGATGATTTGGACAGTAAGGATGAATTTAACTTACCTAGATTTCTAGATTATATCGATTTGAAACACAATATAATGGCAAATGGATATTATGTGGCCAAGAACGTGGTAGCCATGCATAAAGAATTTCAATGGACCTTTGATATTGAATCTAATTTATTAATTGATGGTATGAACATTCAATGGGAACTACCGAACTCACATAATTTCAATGCTCTTAATAAGTTGATGTTATGGGATCCTTCATCTTCTAATTTAATTGATATGAAATCTACAAATCAGTATCGGTTAAGGAATAGTGATGGTAAAAACATGAAAATTATTTATGGTTCTAGTGATTATATAGATGAGCTTATTGAAGTAAGTAGTTTACATGTATCAGACCCTTACCCAAATCCTACTTCAGGGATTTTAAATATTCAATTATTTGTACCGAAAGATGAGGCTGATTCAGAACTTTTGTTGGAATTAATTGACTTAAAAGGAAGTTTAGTAAATACAAATAAGGTAAAAATAAATAATTCAGGACAACAAACAGTTGAGTGGAATGTCACTGAGACATCTGTAGGGAATCTATCGGGTGTTTACATGCTACGTATTTCGAGTAGTAAAAATAGTATAAACAAGAAGATTGTTATGAAGTAAATTTGAATAGAAAATTTTTATGTACAAGAAGGTTCAAATATTAATCCTTTTGATGACTTTAATCGGTCATATAGGATTAGCCCAAACATATTCGGGTAGGAGTAACAGTGTAGCAGTGGATTATTCTACTGAAAAGCGGGGAGGAGAAGCCAAAATAGCTACTTCTGAAAAGGAAGAAACTATTAAAGAAGCCTTAAGATCATCTTCAGAACCTACTTATCATGCTTTGATCATAGGAGTCTCTAATTATGAATATGCCGGGGCAAATCTCCCAAATTTGGATAAACCTACTAAAGATGCGGAAGAATTATATTCAGTTCTCACTACAAAATATAATTTTGAACCTAAAAATGTCACTTTATTGAAAGATCCAGATAGAGCCACTGTGATTGATACTTTTCATGGCTTGGCTGATATAGTAACAGAAAAAGATAATTTGATGATCTTTTATGCGGGTCACGGATATTATGATAAACCAAAAGACTTCGGCTATTGGTTACCTTCTGATGCCAAGGCAGAAAGTACTGCAAATTGGATTCCCAACAGTACGATTAAAGATTATATTAGTGCGATTCCTTCCAAACATACATTATTGATCACGGACGCCTGTTTTGGGGGTAGTATCTTTAAGACTAGGGCTGTTGGAGGAATGAGTCAAATGAAAGTACATGAACTCTACAAAGACAGAAGTAGAAAGGCTATTACAAGCGGGAGTTTAACTGAGGTTCCGGATGAAAGTTTCTTTGTATATATGTTAATTAAAACATTGGATGAAAATGAATTTGATTATTTGCCTGCTTCCACTGTTTTCTCAAGAATATATGAGCCTGTTATGAACAATGCACCTACCGTTCCGCAGTTTGGTGTAATTCAAGGTGCAGGTGACGAAGGCGGAGATTTTATATTTATCAGAAGAAAATAAAATCATTGTTATGCATATTAAAGAGAGGGTCAAATCTCCCTTTTTCAATATATTTTAAAATCTTAAGGTTAGTTGACCGTCTTCATTTGGTTTCTCTTCAATTTCAAAATTTGATAAGGAACAACCTACTAACCTGACCGATTGATTCAATTCAAAGGATTCCATCAAACTTTCCAATCCCTGGTCAAAAATGTTCGCTGAATCAATAGCCTCTTCGTAGGTTTTACTTCTGGTTATTTGCTGAAAGTCATCGAATTTAATTTTTAGCGTTATGGTATGAGCAGTGGCATCACTTTGTTTATATCTTTTCCAGCATTTTTCCGCAATGGGTTGAAGGGCTTCCCATATTGCCGATTTGTTTTTTAGGCTAACTGAAAAAGTATTTTCTGCTCCCACAGATTTCCTAATTCTGTTCGGATTTACTTTTCTATTATCCTCTCCATGGCTTACCGAATAGAAGTACCTTCCTTGTTTACCAAAGTGCTTGATTAATTCTTTATAGGATTTTGACTTTAGATCAGCGCCTGTTTTAATGCTTAGTTTATGCATTTTTTCGGCAGTCTTTTTACCGACACCAAAAAATTTCTCAATAGGCAATTGCTCAATAAAAGGAATAACCTGATGAGGTTTTATTATAAATAATCCATCCGGTTTTCTGTAGTCAGAAGCTATTTTTGCCAGAAATTTATTAATGGATACTCCAGCGGAAGCCGTAAGACCAATTTCACTTTTAATTTGCTCCTTTATTTGAATAGCTATTTCGGTAGCGGTCTCAATCCCGAGTTTATTTTCAGTAACATCCAAATATGCCTCATCCAATGATAGTGGCTCAACCAAATCGGTATATCTAAAAAATATATCTCGGATTTGTTGGCTTAATTCTCTATACCTTTCAAATCTGGGTTTCACAAATATTAAATCATTACATTTGGAAGCTGCAATTTTAGAAGGCATGGCGGAATGGATTCCGAATTTTCTGGCCTCATAACTAGCGGCCGCTACAACCCCTCTTTGTCGGTTTCCACCAACGGCAACGGGTTTTCCTTTTAAATTAGGCTGATCCATTTGCTCAACGGAGGCGAAAAATGCATCCATGTCGATGTGAATTATTTTGCGTTCTCTATTCTTTTCCAAAGCTTATCCGCTTAAAGTTTTCTTATACCGCTTATCCTTTTGTATTAGTGAAATAATTAAATATAACGGATATTATTCTTCATAAAATAAATCAATTCATTTTTAATATTAACCAAATGAAGAGAAGAGAGTTTTTACAACTAGCAGGAATGGGAGTAGGCGGTGCTTTGTTAACGGTGCCTTTAATAGGTAATGCTGTGGACATGGACAGACTATTGGAAAACCCATTAGATGTTTTAGAGAAAAAAAGGTTAGCCGATATAGGATTAAATGCGGCCAAAGCCAATGGAGCTACTTACGCTGATTTGCGTATAGGAAGATATCTTAATCAATATATTTTTACACGTGAGGACAAACTGCAAAATGCGGTGAACACCGAGTCTTTTGGAGTTGGAATCAGGGTAATAGCAAACGGTACTTGGGGCTTTGCTTCAACCCGAGATGTAAGTGAGGCCGGTATTCAAAAAGCTGCTGAAACCGCTACAGCTATTGCAAAGGCGAATGGTAAAATTCAAACCGAACCTGTAAAGTTGGCACCGGTTCAATCTTATGGTGAGGTAAGCTGGAAAACACCCCTTGAGAAAAATGCTGTTGCTGTACCGCTGAAAGAAAAAGTCGATCTTCTGCTTTCCGCGAATGCAGAAGCTATCAATAATGGGGCTAATTTTGTAAACAGTGCGCTGTTTATGATTAACGAACAAAAATATTTTGCCAGCACAGAAGGTTCTTATATCGATCAAGATGTTCATAGAATTTGGCCGAATTTTAATGTTACTGCTATTGATCCGGATTCTGGTAAGTACAAATCAAGACAAGCTTTAAGCTCACCTATGGGAATGGGATTTGAATATATGGATCCTAGACCTGGTAGTAAAAAAGAAGGCCCTGGTGGCACTATGCACTATTATGACAGATATGACATGATAGAGGATGCCGGACTAGCGGGTAAGCAAACTAAGGAAATGCTCAAAGCTGATTCCATTAAAGCTGGCAAATATGATTTAGTATTAGACCCTAATCATCTTGGATTAACGATTCATGAAAGTATTGGGCATGCCACCGAATTGGATCGTGTATTGGGCTATGAAGCCAATTATGCAGGAACCAGTTTTGCTACTTTGGATAAATGGAAGAGCAAGGATTTCAAATATGGCAGTGATATTGTAAATGTTTTTGCAGATAAAACCCAAGAAGGTTCATTGGGCGCGGTAGGTTATGATGATGAAGGAGTGAAGACCAAAAGATGGGATTTGATAAAGGATGGAATTTTGGTAAACTATCAAGCCATAAGAGATCAGGCTCACATCATTAATGAGGATGAGTCTCATGGGTGTTGTTATTCTCAAAGTTGGAATGACGTTCAATTCCAACGAATGCCAAATGTATCATTAGCACCTGGTAAAGAAAAATATAGCCCAGATGATATGATTAAGGATGTTGAAAAAGGGATTTATATTGTAGGACGTGGTTCTTATTCTATTGACCAGCAACGCTATAATTTCCAATTTGGAGGTACTTTATTTTTCGAGATTGAAAATGGAAAAATAAAAGGACCTGTAAATGATGTTGCTTATCAGTCTAATACACAAGAGTTTTGGAATTCATGCTCTAAAATTTGTGATGAAAATGATTATAAAACCTTTGGGTCTTTCTTTGATGGAAAAGGACAACCCTCACAAATTAGTGCAGTATCTCACGGCAGTGCCACTACCCGTTTCGATGGCGTGAATGTGATCAATACCGCACGAAATATTTAACACTAATTGAAAGATTTATGTCATATAAAATAACATAAATCTATTAGTCTAAAATTTAAAATCTTTAAAAATGGCAATATTATCTAAAGAAGAAGCAAAGCAAATATTGGAAAAGGTGATGAGCTTTTCTACTGCTGATAGCTTGGAAGCAGGCCTTTCGGGCAGTGGTAGAGGCAATATCCGATATGCTAGGAATACAGTTACGACCAGTGGATTTAATGATGACGTAAGTTTGGGTGTAACCGCAAATTTTGGTAAAAGATCCGCATCGTCCACCATCAATGAATTTGATGATGAATCACTTAAAAAAGTGGTGAAAAGAGCAGAAGAATTGGCCAAACTTGCACCTGAGAATCCGGAATTTATGGAGCCTCTAGGGCCTCAAGATTATAAGGAATCTAAAACTTTTTATAAAAGTACGGCTGATATCAGCCCAGAATACAGGGCAGATTTGGCTAATAAAAGCATTCAACCTGCCAAGGCTAAAGATGTTACTGCCGCTGGGTATTTGGAAGATACTGCTGGTTTTTCCAGTATCATGAATTCCAAAGGACTTTTTGCCTATTCTCAAGAGTCGGAATTGGAGTTTACAGTTACCATGAGGACTAATGATGGTACTGGTTCAGGCTGGGTATCGAGAGACTTCAATGATGTAAACCTTTTCAATGGAGAAGAAGCTTCAGCCATAGCGCTTGAAAAGGCTATTATGAGTAGGGAAGCAAAGGCAATTGAACCTGGAAAATATACAGTCATCATGGAACCGGCCGCTTCTGTTCAGCTATTGGGGAATATGTTATTCAATATGGGCGCCCGACAAGCGGATGAAGGAAGGAGTTTCCTTTCAAAAAAAGGAGGGGGGACGAAACTCGGAGAAAAATTGGTAGATGAGAGAGTTCAAATTTACTCAGACCCTTTTAATGAAATAGTTCCTGCGAATGCTTGGAATGGTGATGGTTTACCAAGGGAAAGAACTAGTTGGATTGAAGATGGCGTTGTCAAAAACATGTCATATAGTCGATTTTGGGCTGATAAACAAGGTGTTGAACCAGTTCCTGGTCCTGCAAATGGTATTATGGTTGGAGGAGATGCTACAACTGAAGACTTAATTAAAAGCACCAAAAGAGGGATATTGGTAACCCGTTTATGGTATATAAGAACTGTTGATCCTCAAACATTACTTTACACAGGATTGACCCGTGATGGTACTTTCTATATTGAAAATGGAAAAATTAAGCATCCTATCAAGAATATGCGTTTCAATGAAAGTCCGATTATTATGTTGAATAATTTGGAAGAATTAGGGCAGCAACAACGAATAAACGGAAATTTAATCCCAGTTATGAAAATTCGTGACTTTACCTTCACTAGTTTGTCGGATGCAGTGTAGAGATCATAAATTATGTAAAATAATGAAGAGCTTTGGGTTATGACCTTAAGCTCTTTTTTTTTATAATATTTCAATTAAATAATATAAGATATTGTTAGAATAGTTTTATTATTATTAATTATCTTTAATAATAATGAACCAAAATCCAATCTTTAAGCAAATCGATAAAACAACATTATGGGCATTGACTGTTGGACTAATTGTAGCTACTATTTTCTCAGTAACAATAATTATCAGCTATCAATATTATAAAAAAATTAAAATACAGCAATTGCAATCTGAACTCAGCCTAGTTACTGATAATATTAGAAAAATTATGTCTAATAGTAATTTAGCTGCTTTTTCAGTTGGTTTAACCGTAGATCCTAATCAAGACACCATAAGGAATTTTGAATATGTAGCAAAAGAGATAATGAATCAACACCCTTATTTATACGGTGTTCAAATTCTTCGCAAAGGAGAAATACAATATGTTTACCCTTACGATATACATAAATCAGTTATTGGTTATGATATATTGCAAAATCCTGCCACTAAAATTGAAGCTGAAATAGCTATTAATAATAAAAAAATTTATTATGCTGGACCTTTAGATTTTCGACAAGAGGGTAGAGGTATAATTGGAAGATTACCCATTTTTCATGAAGGAGAGTTCTGGGGTTTTTCAGCAGTTCTGATTAGAATGGATGACTTTTTAAAAGCCACTGGAATCCAGAATTCAGAAACGAATGATATTAACTTTATATTTTCTAAAGTAAACCCTAACACTGGAGTGGAAGAATTTTTTACTGCTAGTCATACAGATGAAGATATATTTCTTGAATATACTTTTGAGGAATCCGGTTGGAGGATTTCAGCCTTTTATAAACAAGATTCTTTTATATATATTTTACTAACCGTAATTGTTTTATTAACACTATTTTCTTCAGTAGGCAGTGCTCTTTATACTTATCAATTATTAAGAAAACCTCAGATACTAGAGTCGCAATTATCACAAAAAACAAAAGAAATTGAAGAGAAAAATGAATACTTAACTTCCATGGTTGAGGCCATCCCTGATTTAATTTTTATTTATGATAAAGATGCTAAATATCTTGATTTTCACGCCTATCAAAACAACCTTTTGTTTTATAAGCCAAAAGATTTTATAGGTAAAAGTACTTTTCAATTATTTGAAAAAAGCTTCGCTCAAGATGTTTTTAATGCCATACAAGAGGCTCTTAATACTTCCAAAATTATTCAAAATTCCTATTATCTTGATTTTAAAGAAGGTAGAAAATATTTCGAATCTAGATACAAAGCTATCAATTCTGAAAAGGTATTGGCAGTTGTAAGAGAAGTGACGGAAAGTAAATTATCAGCTCAGAAACTGGAGAAAAGTGAGCAAAAATATCGAAATCTTGTCTCGCAAGCTTCTGACGCCATTTTTCTTGCTGATGAAAAAGGCAAGCTTTTGGAATTAAACCAAAAAGGAATGGAATTAACTGCCATTCCTTTAGATCATATTGAAGAAATAAAACTGTCGGATATTATTGAATTTGATTCTGATAAGTCACAATCTTTTATAGATAAAATCAATGAAGAAGGACATTTTTTAGAAGAAGTTGCCTTAATTTCTCTTGATAATAAGATTATTCCGGTCGAAATAAACTGTAAAAAGACATCTGAAAAGCAGATACACGGAATTATTAGAGATATAAGTGCAAGAAATAATTTTATTAAATCAATCCGAAAACAAAATGAAAAACTAAAAGAGATTGCTTGGGTTCAAAGCCATGAGGTACGTGCGCCTTTGGCCAGACTCTTAGGACTTTTAGACTTTTTAGAAAAATATGATAGCATTAATCAAGCAGAAAAATTAAAAATTATCAATTCTATTAGAGATAGTGCTTTGGAACTTGATGTCATAATTAGGGATGTTGTGAAAAGAACCGAATTGGCTGAAATCATAACACCCAAAAATGAATATATATGATAATTGGCTATATATCCCTGCTATTCATTACCTTTGAGGAAACTGAAAAGTCAGAAATATAAAATATTAAGAAATTGGAATTTAAAGAATTAGATTTTCATCCTACACTGAGTGAAGGTTTGGAAATGATGGGCTTTCAAAAAGCAACACCCATTCAAACTGAAGCTATCCCCAAAATACTTGAAGGCAAAGATTTAATTGCATGTGCACAAACAGGTACCGGTAAAACCGCTGCCTTTGTACTGCCTATTTTACATAAAATTGCTTCCGGTGGTGAAACAAAGGGAGTAAATACCTTGATTATTGCACCAACAAGAGAACTTGTACAACAAATTGACCAACAAATTGAGGGATTTTCCTATTTCACCAATGCAAGTAGCATAGCTATTTATGGTGGTGGGGACGGGGCTGCGTGGGAACAACAGAAAAAGGCCATTAGAGCCGGGGTTGATATTTTAGTGGCCACGCCTGGACGGCTAATTGCATTGTTAAATTCAAATGAAACACAATTGGATAATGTGCAACATTTGATTTTAGATGAAGCGGATAGAATGCTGGATATGGGCTTCCATGACGACATCATGCGAATAGTCAAGCAACTTCCAGAAAAGAGACAAACACTACTGTTTTCTGCTACTATGCCTCCTAAAATAAAAAAATTGGCCGGAGCCATTTTAAATAATCCAGAAGAAATCAGCTTATCCATATCAAAACCAGCGGCAGGAATTTCACAAAAAGCTTTTTTAACTTTTGATGATCAAAAAACTCCTCTTTTAAAATTTATTTTAGGATCAGGAATTTTTGAAACAGCCATTGTATTTGCAGGTAAAAAGGATAAGGTTAAATCTTTGGAGCGAGAACTGAAAAATATAGGAATGTCAGTGAAAGCATTCTCAAGTGATTTGGATCAATCTGAACGCGAAATTATCATGCGTGACTTCCGCTCAAAAAAGGTTCAAGTTTTAATAGGAACTGATATCATTTCAAGAGGGATTGATGTTGAAAATATAAGTTTGGTGGTTAATTATGACGTACCGGGAGATCCTGAAGATTACGTACATAGAATTGGTAGAACAGCCAGGGCTGCTACTAAAGGTGAGGCCATAACCTTCATTAATAATATGGATATGGAGAAATTCAACCGTATTGAAGCCTTGATTGAAAAATCTATTATGAAAACCAATAGTTTACCAAACCAAATAGGGCAAGGTCCTGATTATCAAGAAAATGCTAGAAGGCAAAAGCCCGGTGGGTTTAAAAAGAAAAAGCCATTCAAAAAAAGAAATAAGTAAAATATAGCGTACAAAAATGACATTTAAAGAATTAGGGATATCCGATAAGCTTATTAAAGGTTTATCAGAATTGAATATAAACAACCCAACAAAAATCCAAGAGCTGGTTATTGGTCATTTGATGCAAAATACCGGTGATTTAGTGGCACAGGCGCAAACCGGTACTGGAAAAACTGCAGCCTTTGGTTTGCCCATTTTGGAACGAATCAATACCAAGGATGATAAGATTCAAGCAGTTATTTTATCACCTACTAGAGAATTGGCACAACAAATTAAACACCAGCTTTTTAAGTTTACCAAATACTCGGACAAAGTTTTTATGGAGGTAGTGTTTGGTGGTGAAAAGATTGAAAGGCAAATACAAAATCTAAAAAGACCTACCCATATATTGGTAGCAACTCCCGGAAGATTGGCAGATTTGATTAGAAGAAAGGCAGTTGATATCCGTCAGGCTCGATTAATGGTTTTGGATGAAGCAGACGAAATGTTAAGCATGGGATTTAAAAAGGATTTGGAATTTATTTTGACCACTATGAAACACCAAAAAAATATTTGGCTTTTTTCTGCTACAATACCTACAGATATTAAGTATATCATCAAACAATATTTGGATCCCAAGGCAAAGCAAATTCAAGCTTCTGGAAATGAGTTGGTAAATGAAAAAATCATGCATCAATTTGTCCCTTGCGATACGGATGAGAAATTCATGGTTTTGGATTATTTTCTGAAAACCCAAAAAAATGAGCGGGGTATCATCTTCTGTAATACTAAAAATTCTGCAAGAGCACTTCATGAGCAATTGAAAGCAAGAAAAATTGAGACCGGTATTTTGGAGGGCGATATGCACCAAAAAGACAGAGATAAAGAAATGAGAGCTTTTAAAAGTAAAAAGCTCGATTTATTAATTGCTACAGATGTGGCGGCCAGAGGAATTGATGTGGCGAATTTGGCATTTGTAGTACATTATGAAATCCCAAAACAAATTGATTATTATATCCACAGAAGCGGAAGAACGGCCAGAGCAGGTAAAACTGGAATAAGCATGGCATTGTGTACGAAAAATGAAGTAACTCAAATCAAAAAAATACAACAAGAGTTAGGACTAAAAATAAAACAAGTCCCATTTGGTTGATAATTGATGTTAATTAGAATTTGATTAAAGTTGTTGGCTATAACAGCTTGGGAGATAGATTTCGCTTCGGTCTGACGGTTTGATTAATTTCATTAGTTATTATAACATTACTGAATCTATCACTTAAAATACTTTGGTGGCCTTTGGTGGTTTACCGTCTGACAGATAGACCTAATATTGAGATTGTAGCGATTAGACGGATTAAAACCGTCAAACCGCTTGGGAGATAGATTTCGCTTCGGTCTGACGGTTTGATTGTTATTAATAGTTGTTATAATATTGCTGAAGCCATTAGTTAAAATACTTTGGTGGCTTTTGTTGGTTTACCGTCTGACCGATAAACCCAGAACTGAGATTATAGCAACTAGACGGATCAAAACTGAATTTCAAATAATTGTTTGAATTGGTTACGCAACAAGAAGTGTCGGCACATTGAAAATGTCAGACACTGGGATAAATGAAACATAACAGACATTTTAACCAATTAAGATACTTAGAGTTATAATTGGTATATTTAATTTTGACTGCTAGCTTTTCAAATGAATGTCCGACATTTCCAATGTCTGACATAGTGAAGCTTAAGGAAATCTCAGGTATTGGCGATTGAATAGTTCAAAAATAATGTATTCAAAATTCATTAAAATGAAGAAAATCCATTTCTTAATTTTTATATTAATAATTTTTTCCTGTTCAAATAAAGAACAAAGACAAGAAAGTCTAATTCAAAAAGGATATCAATCATTAGATAAAGGACAAACCAAGCAAGCATTGAATTATTTTGAAAGTGCCACTGATCTCAATAATGAAAATCCTTCTGCATGGAATGGGATTGGTGTTGCCCATTATCAAGATGGTCATCCTTATGAAGCCATTCAAGCTTTTGGGAAAGCATTACAAAATAAACCAGAATATACCAGGGCTTATTACAACAGAAGTAACGCCTTTTACCAAACGGGTGAATATTACCGAGCTTTGGATGATCTAGAACCTGTATTAGAGGTTTATCAAGATTCGGCCTTTGCTCATTTGGCTAAGGGATTAGCTTTAGTAGGTTTGAAAAATTATGAAGATGCCGAAAAATCTTTTCATACAGCTTTAAAGCTTGATAATCAGAATGCAGAAATACAAACCAATTTAGCAGCTGTTTACTACTACAAAAAGGAATATGATAAAGCCTTACCATTTTTGAATGATGCATTGGAATTAAATCCAAAGGAAGCCAATGCTTGGAACTTATTGGCATTAATCCAATCTGAGCAAGAAAATTATGAGCAAGCCTTGGAATCGGTAAATAAGGCCTTGGAAATTCAGGCCAACCAACCTTATTTTTTAAACAACAGAGGCTACATCTATACTTTTATAGGTGAATTAGATAAGGCTTATGCCGATTTAAGAAAAAGTATTGTGAGAGATGAAAAAAATCCTTTCGTATATAGAAATTTGGGTATTTTAGCATTAAAAAATGAAGAGTATAATGAAGCTATTAGGCAACTGAATAATGCCCTGGAAAGAAAAAAAGATTTACCATCTGCTCATTATTATTTAGGGGAGGCTTTAAGGTTAAACGATCAACTTTCTGATGCTTGTAATGCATATGTAAAGTCATCCGAATTAGGAGATGAAAAAGGAATTCAAGCATTACAGAAATATTGTAATGAATGATATTCAATACTATTATTTCTTCGGATAACTACAATAAATTAATTACTTTTGCCCAAAATTTTTTCAATTAGAAAAAGCCAATTAGATAATTAGATGAAGAATTTTAATCCTTTTTTTTTTTTATCAGGATTGTTATTCCTCTTTAAATAATAAATATTTTTGTCATTCAATATTAGATTCCATTTAAGATATGTTCGATAATCTCAGTTATAAGTTAGATCGCGCTTTTAAAACCCTGAAAGGTCAGGGTCAAATTACAGAAGTAAATGTAGCTACTACTGTTAAAGAAATCAGAAGGGCCTTGGTTGATGCCGATGTGAATTTCAAAGTGGCCAAAGAGGTTACTGACAGAATTAAAGAAGAAGCCTTAGGAAGAGATGTATTGATTTCTGTTTCCCCAGGTCAGCTTTTGGTTAAAATTACCCAAGAGGAATTAGCCAAGATGATGGGAGAGAAGCAAGAGGACATCAGTATTGAGGGTTCTCCTGCCACCATATTGATCTCTGGTCTTCAAGGTTCTGGTAAAACTACATTTTCTGGAAAGTTAGCTAACAGACTTAAGAAGCAGGGTAAGCAAGTGCTGTTGGCGGCTTGTGATATCTATAGACCTGCCGCTATTGATCAGCTGAAAGTATTGGGTGAGCAAATAGGTGTGGAAGTTTATGCGGAGCCTGAGAATAAGGATGCGGTAAAAATTGCCAACAATGCTATTAAATATGCCAAAGAGAATGGTAAAAGTATAGTTATAGTCGATACTGCGGGACGTTTGGCAGTGGATGAAACGATGATGAAAGAGATTTCTAGCTTGAAAAAAGAGCTGAAACCTTCAGAAACATTATTTGTGGTGGATTCCATGACAGGTCAAGATGCCGTCAATACAGCAAAAACTTTTAATGAGCAACTGGATTTTGACGGTGTGGTTCTGACAAAATTAGATGGTGATACTCGCGGTGGTGCGGCTTTATCTATCCGAAATGTGGTTGAAAAACCGATTAAGTTTGTCAGTAGCGGTGAAAAAATGGATGCTATCGACCTATTCTACCCAGATAGGATGGCACAAAGGATTTTGGGAATGGGGGATGTTGTGTCCTTGGTTGAGAAGGCGCAGGAAACCTTCGATCAAGAGGAAACCAACCGACTTTCCAAGAAAATTCGAAAAAACCAATTTGACTTTGAGGACTTCCTTTCCCAATTACAACAGATTAAGAAGATGGGGAATGTAAAAGATCTTTTAGGAATGTTGCCGGGTATGGGGAAACAAATTAAGGATTTAGACATTGATGATGATGCTTTTAAGCCTGTTGAAGCCATTATTCGTTCTATGACTACAGAAGAAAGGACAAATCCTGAATTGATGAATGCCAGTAGAAAACAGAGAATAGCAAGTGGAAGCGGAACATCTGTTCAAGAGATCAATAATCTCTTAAAACAATTTAAGGATATGAGAAAGATGATGAAAACCATGAATAAAATGAGCGGAAGTAAGAGAGGCTTGGCAGGATTCAACCCCTTTGGCAAATAACATTTAAAAAAATCTGAATTTATTACATTCATTTAATTTGAAAAGCCTGTTGATAATTAAAATTTATTAACAGGCTTTTTTTGTGTGTTTTAAAATGTAATAAGCTTATATTCAATAAAATAGCCTATAATCTTACGGTTATTTCTTGTTTATCTAATTTAATCAATTCAAAAATCTTAAAATTAAATATAATCATTTCTTGTTTTTAAGTATATTATTTTATTAAATTGACACTTGAATCAAATAAGTATAAATCATTGATTATTAAGTGATTTAAGTAAATTTAAAAATCTATTAAACTTTTTATCATTAATAGTACTTTAATAAGACAGGTGTACGTGAAAAAATATTTCAACTATTCAATTTTTTTAACACTATTGAGCCTTTTGCTTTTGGTATCTTTACCGCAATTGCAAGCATCACTTGGCATATCAAATGCAATAAGAGAAGATACCATTCTGATGAGCAATTTAATTTCAATTGACTCAATAAAACTTACAAGCACGATTCGAACAATATCACTTACAATTTTAAGTATTGGGATATTTGGTATCGCATTTAGCTTCATAAACCTAGGTTCCAAAAGAATAAAAAGACATAATAATTATTTAGAAAGTCTTGTAAAAGACCGGACAAAAACCTTAGAATATCAACACAATCAATTAAAAGCTCAAAATGAGGCCTACAGAGAGGCCTTAGCCCTTATTCAAGATCAGAAAGAGGAAATTGAGACTGCTCAACAGGATTTACTTCAGAAAAACAAAGATATAACCGATGCATTTGAAGAGATTCAATCTCAAAATGAAAAATTGGATCATGAGCGGAATAAACTAGAGCAGGCTAAGAGAATAATACAGGGACAAAACAAGAAACTTTTAAACATAGCCAGAAACTTAGATCAGCAAGTTCAGGACCGAACAAAAGAACTATCAAGGTCGAATAATTTATTATTAGAGAAGAATAAGGAGCTGGATGAATTTATTTACAAATCAGCACATGATTTAAGAGGGCCAATTGCAAGGTTTAAAGGTCTAAGTCAGCTAATTCAAATGGAATATGAGCAAGATAACGATATTACAGATCATTTAAAACACCTCAGCCATTCGGCTAACCACATGGACGACATGCTTAAAAGATTAAGCAATGTTTATGAAATCAGTGCTAGACCCATAAGTGTACAAAAAATCAATATAGATATGATTTTGGAAACTGTTTTTGAAAGGTTGAAAGGGGAGGAAGAAAATTTGGATAGTGTTGCTATTGACGTAAATAATCAAGTGAAAAATCTGGTGCAAATCGATCCTAGCCTACTGCATTTAATCCTTAAAAACCTTATTGGAAATGCTGTGCGGTTTTCTGATCCACTAAAATTGAAAAAATGGGTTAAAGTAAATATTGAAATACTTGATAAAAACTTGATAATAAGCGTGAAAGATAACGGTATTGGAATTAAAAAAGATCAGAAGGACAATATTTTCAATCTTTTCTATGTGGGGTCTGAATTGCCAAAAGGACCAGGTTTAGGCTTATATATCTGTAAAATCATTACCAATAAGCTCAATGGGGATATTAATTTGAATTATTCCGAAGTTGAAAAAGAAACTGAGTTTAAAACCTCTATCCCTATAACATGAGTTCGATTTTAAATACCTTCAAAACATCTTCAAGGCGTCATCTCTGTCCTGATAGCTCGGGATTATAATTTCAAAAAAAGAAAATTATCCGAAATCTTACTATAGCCTTTCCTGCATTGCGGGAACAGTACTTATATTAATCGAACTTAGGTCTAAAAATATTTATGAGGTTAGCTCTTCTGCCACCGCTTTAATAAAAGACCATTTTGGCACAGTGTTCATAATTTTTATTTCCTCCCACAGATTTGTATCCTCATTTAAAAACTTGAGCAATATTGGCAACTTATTATTCTTGTAAAGATTGCCAAACACTTTATGACCCGAACTTTTTTCAGTTATCAATACATTCAATAACACTTCATCATAAAATTTAAATCTTTTTGAGCTCTTCAATTCAAAGTTATCCGTTTTATGTTTTAAAGCGTTGATTATTTGTTGCACATGATTGAAATTCCGAACAAAGCTATAACCTGTACTGGGCTTGACAGTTCCTGCTAAAGTACCGATTGGGATAATGCTTTTATTCCTTTTAGCAAAAATTTCAGTTGTCATTGGGATTTTATTAAACTCTTCTTCCATGATTTCATATTGCGAAAGCCCCAAATTCTGATGAATATAATCTTTCAAAGCTTTTTCATAATCAGCTTTCTTCCAGAGATCAGCAGAAAACAAGGTGTATTCCACCAATGCCTCATTTTTTGTGTTGGGTAAAATATAGGCAAAGCTTAGGCCTCCCTGAACCTCTGGAATCTGCATATCCATATAAGTGATTTCATTTGGATTAAAAAGCTCTTCATTGGTGCGTATTTTCCAACCATAAAAATGTTGCCATATAAAGTTTTTAGCTCCTTCTGTCATCAACATTAATTCATCAGGAAAAAAATAGGATTTAAAAAAATAGGATTCATAATAGAAGATGGTTTCCTCAGTTTTTACACATTTTTTTGTTTCATCTTCCGATTTTATAACATCCTGAATTAAAGTAACTTGAGGATGCATGTTTAATTTATTAATTATAAATTGATAATAATCAATACCTCTTATATTATAATAGCGGTAAGGGGACAAAGACTGACTTAAATCAAAATCTTGTCCTTTTACAATGGCAGCGTCCCATGAATTCCTGATAGGCAGTTGGGTAATCCACATCTTAGGTTCTGACCAAAAGCTCCATGTTCTGTCATTACTTTCCTTTTTGTCCGCATCGATTAGTAATAACTGTTTATTGTCAAGCAGTTTGTTTTCAATCATTTGCCAAGCCAAAGTCAGGCCTGCCAAGCCAGCACCTCCTATGATGTAATCATATTTCATTATTTATTATTCTTTTACAGTATAGCCTAAATATAAAATTAAGCTTAATGTTAAAAGAAATATTAAGAAAAATGAATTATTTTATAGCTAGTGCGTTATTTACCCGAATGTTTAAAAATGTGGATTTCATCCAAAATATTATATATTTGCACTATTAAGTTAATATTAATAAGATATTTTTTATTAAAAGAACCATTTCCCAATTTAAATTGAAGAAGAGTACATTAATAATTGCAATAGTATTAGGGGTAACTGCAATTAGTTTTGCCTTTTACACCACTTCAGAGGTAGCTTTCACTCGATCTGTAGATGAAGACAATCAAAGCCAACTGAATTATCTTAATTTTAATGTAGTCAGTCCAGCTCCCATAATGGACACTGCAGATTACAATCAAGCATTTGATGACAATATCCAAAAATTCCTGAAAAGATGGGATATAAAAGGTGCTTCGGTTGCTGTAATGAAGGATAATAAATTGATTTATTCAAAAGGATACGGGCTTACTAATATTAAAACACAAGAAGCTGTCAAAACCCAGCATTTATTTAGAATAGCCAGTGCCTCGAAATTAGTAACGGCCATCACTATTATGAAAATGGTAGATGATGGAATTATTGATTTAGAGGAAAATGTTTTTGGAGAAGATGGGATTTTTGCTCATTTCAATGAAATAAAAGACAGCAAACACAGTCAAATAAAGGTTAAGCATCTTCTAAACCACAAAGGTGGCTGGAGCTGGCGAGATGGAGATTTCATGTTTCAAGCTTCAAAAATCAAAAGGATTATGAATCTTGAAGGCCCGCCAACCGATGATGATATCATAGAATTTGTATTGAAGCATAGAAGACTCAGATATAGACCGGGAACACAATATGCCTATTCTAATTTCGGATATATGCTTTTGGGCAAGATTATTGAACAGAAAACCGGAACTACCTATGAAAATTATGTAGTTAATAATATTTTGGAACCAAATGGGATATATGGCATGAGAATTTCGGGCAATTACGAATGGGAGAGAAGGCCTTTTGAGGTACACTATTATAATCATCCTGGTGCTTATCAATTCGAGTCTTATGATGGGAATTACCAATCAGTGGAAAAACCTTATGGTGGAAGTGATATCAACACATTGGGCGCTGCAGGAGGTTGGATAGCCAATGCTTCTCAATTAGTGAAATTAGTGAGTCTTGTTGATCCCAATAATGCATACCAATTGCTTTCTGAAGAGAGCCGTGAAATGATGGTAAGCGGTAACCGCTACACTGATGCCTTTGGTTGGAAAGGCGCTAGAGGTGAAAATTATTGGAGAACGGGAACATTGGCGGGGTCTGCATGTTTTATCAATAGAAAAGACGATGGATACACTTATGCCGTGATATTAAATTCCAGCGTGTGGATGGGGCATAGATTTAACCGATATATCAAATGGATGATGGACAAGTCTATTACTAAGTTGGATCATGATCAACTCAATTTATTTTATCAAAATCATAATTCATTTAGTATATTACCAATCGCAATTTGACCGTTTATCAAATTCAGTAAAATAAAATTAAATTTTTCCGTTCAATATCCTGAACTACAACAATTTCAACATGAAGAGAATACTCATAATCATATTTATTTTCCTGTTCAACTATGCAGGAATAGCTCAAACCGAGAAGTTTTCAAAATTAAGCCCTACGCAAGACCAATCAATGGAAGCTAGGTTGGTAGCAGGTTTATTGACCCAATATCATTATGAGAAAATTCCGATTGATGATGAGCTTTCAACTGTGATTTTTGATGATTATTTATCTTCACTTGATGTCAACAAACATTATTTCCTGAAGGAAGATATTGAAGGCTTTCAAAAATATAGAGATCGTTTGGATGACCATATCAAATTAGGTTATTTATTACCTCCTTATGAAATATTCAATGTTTTCCGTGAAAGGTTTATGGAAAGAATAGACTTTGTTGAAAATGAACTTTCTTTTGATTTTGATTACAATAAAGAAGAATATCTTACCATTAATGCTGATTCCTTGGATTATGTCAATTCAACTGATGAGTTAAACGATAGATGGAGAAAATTAATCAAAAGTCAAGCCTTGGATTTTAAGCTGGACGAGAAAGCCGATACGACCATTGAAAGACTTATTAAAGAAAGATATTCAAGATTAAAGAAAACAATTGGTGATTACGAAAGCAGAGATGTATTTCAGCTTTACATGAATACTTTTGCAGAAAGTTTTGATCCGCATAGTAGCTATTTTTCACCTATAACTTCAGAAAATTTCAAAATAAGAATGAGTCAGTCCTTAGAAGGAATTGGCGCTACATTAACCACCGATGGAAACTATACTCGTGTTGCCTCAGTGGTACCGGGAGGTCCTGCTTTCGAAAGTAAAATGATCAATACTGATGATAAAATACTGGCAGTTGCCCAGGGCTCAGAAGGCGAGTTTGTGGATATCACGGGTTGGAGGCTAGATGATGTGGTTCAAAAAATAAGAGGACCTAAAGGAACCATAGTAAGATTAAAAATAATTGAAGCTGGTACCCCTGTTTCATCTGGCATGCCTCAGGAAATCACTATCGTGAGAGACAAAATTAAATTAGATAGCCAAACTCCTTATGCTGAAATAAAAGAGGTGTATCGTGATGGTAATCAATACAATGTAGGTATTATCACAATTCCAGCTTTCTATATGAATTTTGAAGACATGAGAGCAGGAGTAAAGGATTACGGAAGTACCACCAGAGATGTGAAAACAATTTTAGATACTATCAAAGGAAAGGTAGATGGCATTGTAGTTGATTTGAGATCCAATGGGGGAGGCTCACTTCAAGAAGCCATTGAATTGAGTGGGTTATTTATTAAAGAAGGACCTGTGGTTCAAATAAGAGATTCTGATGGTAGTATAGAATTAGGGGAAGATGAGGATGAAGAGATATATTATGGTGGCCCATTAACCATATTAACTAACAGATTTAGCGCCTCAGCATCAGAAATATTCTCAGGAGCCATCCAAGATTACAAAAGGGGAGTAGTGATAGGGGAAAATACCTTCGGAAAGGGTACAGTCCAAAATCTGATTTCTTTAAATCAATTTGTACCTAAGGTGAAAGATACACTTGGTCAAGTTAAATTAACATTGGCAAAATACTATAGAGTGAACGGAAGCAGTACCCAGCATAAGGGCGTTAGACCGGACATTAAGATGCCTTCTCCATATACTGCCAAAACTTTTGGGGAAAGCTCATATCAACGTGCTTTAGAATGGGATCAAATTGAAAGCTCAAATTTCACTCCTTCAAATGATATAGACGAAAATATTCTCGCCAAGCTTAATGAGAAGCATGAGAAAAGATTAAAAGAGGAGCAATACCTACGAAATCTTAAAAATGAGGTAGATGAAGCGGTTAATCAACAGAGTATGTACAGGATTAGCTTAAATATTGACAAACGAAAAGCTGAAAATGAGGCTGCAATGGAAAGAAGAAATGCGGCAAACGAATTGAATGAGAGGATTTCGGCTGATCCCGAATTGATTGATAAAATCAATACCGATGGCGAAATCAAGGATCCTTACCTTAGAGAAGGTATATTGGTATTAGCAGATTTGATTGCGATGGGAATTGGCTAAAATTCACTTTCATTAATTATATTTAAAAGGTTGCAAATCAGATGTTTATCACATTTTTTGTAGCCTTTTTTATTATCCTAGAATAATGACTGCAAAATAGCATTCAATACCGATAATATTATACTAAAGAAAAAAGCCCACCAAAAACTCTTTACAGAAAACCCTTTCAGGATTTTATCTACTAGCATAATCATCAACGCATTGATTACCAATAGAAACAATCCTAAGGTAATGATGGTGATCGGGATAGTAAGAAATACTAAAATGGGTTTGACCACCGCATTGATTAGTCCTAGCACTATAGCCACAACTATTGCCTGTCCGTAGCTTTCCACTTTTACTCCGGAAAGTAATTTGGCACTTAAAAATACTGCCCCAGCTGAAAGGAGTAAGCGAATAATAAATTCTGTTAAATCCATAGTGTAAAAGTTAAATTCAATAACAATATAGCTGATTTTGTTAAGATTTAAAATCAACTCAATACCAACCATACTGAAATACCTTGAAAAAATTTTCAAAAAAATAAAACTAACAAGCTCATTTGTAAAAATTCAATTAACTTTCCTTTTTAAATCCAAATGTACAGATATGCGAAGACTTTTACTCCCCCTAATTCCATTTGTCTTATTGTTGACAGCCTGTAGCAAAAAAGAAGAAAAATCAGATTTAATTTCCAGCCTTGGACCTTATGCTGAGTACATTAGCAGCATCTCGTCCGGTATCATTTCCAAGACTGATCCTTTCGTGATAGAGTTAAAATCAGAAGTGGAAGGCATAAAAGCGGGTGATGAGTTATCTTCTTCCTATTATGACATTTCTCCATCTGTTGATGCTAAAGCAATTTGGACTAGTCCTTCAAGCATCGTTATTACACCTGAAAACCATTTAGAAAGTAATAAAGAATACACGATTGCGCTTGAATTAGCTAAGCTGATAACTGTTCCTGAGGAGCTTGCTAACTTTATTTTTAATGTAAAAACCATCCCTTTAAGTTATGCTGTTGAACTTCATCACTTAAGCAATACAGATGAAAATGACTTCTCGAAAGTAGCTTTAAAGGGTTCTTTGAATACCTCCGATTGGATTGATAAAGAAAAAGTAAATGAGGTGGTAAAAGCCAATTTTAACGGTAAAGACCTGGATATTAGCTGGACGCATGGTGCCAATTCAAAAGAACATGAATTTGTTATTCAAAATATTACCAGAGTAAAAGAGGATAAGGATCTGATAATTGAATGGGATGGAACGCCTATTGGGATAAAAGAGAGTGGAAGTACAAACTACCAAATCCCTTCTGTGGACAGCTTCAAAATTATGAGTGCCAATGTGAAAAGGGATGGCGAGGCCTATATCTCTTTAGTTTTTTCGGATCCAATTCTCAATAATCAAGATTTTAACACTTATGTAGAGGTCAAACGATTTGATATCAGCTTCACAGTCGATAATAATGAGCTCAAGATTTTTGGTAAAAATGGATCATTGCATGGTGAATTAGATATAACGGTCCATAAAAACCTAAAAAACTCTAAAGGTTTAGGGCTCGACAATGAAAGCCAATATTCCCTTCAGGTTTCTACCTTTAAGCCACAAGTCAAACTAATGGCTGGTCAGGGAAATATTCTGCCGAGCACCAATGAACTGGTTTTACCTATCCGAGTAGTGGGCTTAAAAGCCATTGAAGTTGAGGTAGTGAAGATTTTTCCCAACAACATGGGGCAGTATTTTCAAGATAATGAGTTGGGAGGCACTTATAGACTAAGAAGGGTAGGCCGCCCGGTCGTAAGAAAGATTATTCCATTAGTGAAGGCGGGAATCACGGATTATTACGATTGGTCAAAAATCTCACTGGATTTAAAAGACTTATTCGAAGCGGAAAAAGGAGCTTTCTATCAAGTGAATATTGATTTCACCAAGGATATGGCCGTCTATAATTGCGAAGGCATGTCTGATGAAGCCGATATAGAGGAATTTACTTACGATCCTAAAACGGTGGATTGGGACAATAATAGAACTCAATATTATGGGGAATATGATTGGAATGAAAGAGATAATCCTTGCCATGATATGTACTATAGAAGAAATACTTCTGTTTCTAAGATGCTTTTTGCTTCCGACATTGGATTAACTGCAAAAAAAGCCGAGAACAATAAATTGCATATTTTAAGTACAAACATCCCGACTACTGATGCGGTCGAGAGTGTAAACTTAAAACTATATGATTATCAAAATCAGCTGATTAGTGAAGGTAAAACCGATGCAAGTGGTATGGCGGAACTACCCCTTCATCGTCAGCCATTTTTATTGGTTGCGGAAAAGGAAAATGAGTTTGCCTATTTAAAATTAGAAGATGGAGATGCCTTATCATTAAGTAATTTTGATGTAAGCGGTGCCACTGCGAAAGAAGGCCTAAAAGGTTTTATTTATGGAGAAAGAGGGGTCTGGAGACCAGGAGATACTTTAAACTTAAGCTTCATTTTAGAGGATACCTATCAGCGCGTTCCTGAAGGACAAAAGGTAATGTTGGATTTATTCAATCCGCAAGGACAGCTTTATAAAAGTTACTTGCCTTATAAAAAAGAAGGGCCTATTTACAGCTTTAGACCTTCTACTTCTTCCGAATCTCCAACAGGTAACTGGTTCTGTAAAGTTCGTGCTGGAAGTGCCGAGTTTACCAAGAACATTAAAATAGAAACCATCAAACCCAATAGACTGAAAATTGATGTGGACTTTGGAAAAGAGATCTTAAAGCAATCTGAAGGAAATTATGCCAATCTTACCGTTAGGTGGATGCATGGAGCTGTTGCCAGAAACCTAAAAGCAGATTTTGATATATTTACTAAAGCCACTAAAACTTCCTTTAAGGATTTCTACGGTTATAATTTCGATGATCCTGGAAAGGAGTTTTATACGGATAGCAAGAAGATATTTGAAAGCCGAATTAATGAAAAAGGAGAGGCTAGCTTTCCTATTAGGGTGGAAAATAAATCCGAAGCTCCTGGAATGTTAAAATTGGTGCTTAACGGAAAAGTATTTGAAGAAGGAGGGGACTTTAGTATTCACACTAGTAGCGTTCTGTATTCTCCCTATAAAAGTTATGTAGGGATCAATGTTCCTTCTGTAGAGGAAAATAGTCAGAAACCTGTACTTTACACGGGCAAAAACAATACGATTCAGCTGGTAAATGTGGATGAAGAAGGGAATAAGACTAACAATAAGTCGGTAACGGTTGAGCTTTACAAATTAGAATGGAGATGGTGGTGGGATTACGGAGATGATAATATCAGCAATTATGTAAGTAGCCGATATAATAATCCTAAAAAAACCTATACCGTTAATTTGGAAAACGGGCAAAAGGATTGGAATCTTAATATCGACAATGATGATTGGGGTCGTTATTTCATAAGGATTAAGGATAATAGTTCTGGACACAGCACAGGTGAGGTAGTTTATTTCAGAAGATCGGATTGGTACGGCACCATGGCCAAAGAAATGGGCGGTGCCAATGTTTTGAATTTTTCACTGAGCAAGGAAGAAGCACAAGTGGGTGAAGAAGTGGCTGTAAAAATCCCTTCAAGTGGTGTAGGTCATGCCTATGTTACAGTGGAAACGGGGAAAGCACTAATTCAGAAAGAATATATCCCCTTGGAAGACCAGGAGACGATCTATAAGTTCACTTTAAGTGAAGAAATGGCGCCTAATATTTATGTGCATGTTTCCCTAATTCAACCTCACGGAAATCAATATAATGACCTTCCGCTCAGGATGTATGGCGTGAGAAATGTGATGGTCGAAAACAAGGCGACTCTTTTAGAGCCTGAAGTTCAAGCGCCTAAAAATGCACAGCCTAAGGAGATCATCCAATTAACTGTTAATGAGAAAGACGGAAAACCTATGGCTTATACCATCGCTTTGGTGGATGAAGGTCTGCTTGGTTTAACCAATTATAATACGCCTCAACCATGGGATCACTTTTACGCTCGGGAAGCATTGGGTGTAAGAACTTACGATATGTTTGAAGATGTTTTGGGCTCCTTTGCTGGTAAATACGGTCGATTATTGGCTGTTGGGGGTGATGAAATGGGACCTATGGAGGAAAAAAGCGAAAGTAGATTTAAACCTGTAGTAGAATATTTAGGGCCTTTTTACTTGGATAAAGGAGATAAAAGAACTCATACTGTTACGATTCCTCAATATATTGGAGAATTGAGAATGATGCTGGTCGCAGCCGATAAATCAGGTACTTATGGATCATCTGAAAAATCCATTAGCATTAACCAACCCCTGATGATGTTGGCTACTTTGCCAAGAGTGATGGGGCCGGGTGAAACCACCAAAATGCCAATTACTATTTGCCAATGATCCATCCATTAAAACGGCCAATGTAAAAGTATCATCGACTGGAAAACTGAAAAGTAGTAAGGAAATGCAGGTGAAGTTAAATCCTGATAGCGAAACCATTGTATATGTGGATGTAGAAGCGGAAAAAGCCTTGGGAAGTGGCAAAGTACACATTACGGCTACTTCAGGTAAAAATAAAGCGATTTATGATGTTAATATGGACGTTAGGCCATCCAACCCGAGAATGATTTCGGTGAAGGATAAGCTTTTGGAAGATCAGGAAACATGGACAGCAGATTACCAACCTTTAGGCATGCTGGGTACTAATGAAAGTGTACTAGAACTCTCTACATTGCCACCATTAAACTTAGATCAGCGTACGTCTTATCTGATTCGTTATCCGCATGGCTGCATTGAACAAACGACTTCTTCCGTATTTGCGCAGCTGTATTTATCTGATTTAATCAGTCTGAAAGAGGAAAAGAAATATGAGATCCAACGGAATATTGAAGCTGCCATTGAGCGCTTACGAAACTTCCAGTTGCCTTCAGGCGGATTTTCCTATTGGCCTGGGATGCAAACGGCTAACGAATGGGGAACCAGTTATGCGGGTCACTTTTTAGTGGAAGCACAAAGTAGGGGATATGCGGTACCAAAAGATATGCTGCGAAATTTCCAAAAATTCCAAAGTGAAATGGCCAACAACTGGAATTCCAGCACGCGATATCGATCAGATTTATACCAGGCTTATCGATTATATACTTTAGCCCTTGCTGGAGAACCCGATATGGCACCTATGAATCGTATGCGGGAAAACACTGGAATTTCAGAACTGAGTAAGTGGTTATTGGCCAATGCTTATGCGCAATCTTCTTATCAGGATGTAGGAGAGGAGATGATCACGAATTTGACCAAAGAGGTAAAAGACTACAGGGAATTAAGCGGTACTTTTGGTTCTTCCACTCGTGATGAAGCCATCATCTTGGAAACATTGGTGAAGCTCGGAAGGAAAAAAGATGCCTTTGAAATGCTGCAAAGAATAGCAGAAAAATTAGGTGATTCCGAATACTGGATGAGTACCCAAACGACTGCCTATTGTCTCATCGCTGTGGCGGAATACACCAAAGGATTTCCTGCTTCTGGAAATTTGAATGCCTCAGTTAAGATTGATGGGAAAGTGATTAACATCAATCAATTAGGATATTTTACTCAGGTTAATCTATTGAACGCAGATAAAAGCATGAAAATTGAAGCCAGCAATAAAAGCGGGGCACCACTTTATGTCCGTTTAATCCGGCAGGGAATTCCATTGGAAGGAGGCGAAAAAAGTGACGCTAAAAACCTATCCATATCAATGAATTACTATGACAATGATGGTGCGCAAGTGGATATCAAAAAGATGAAACAAGGCACCGATTTTAAAGCCATTGTCACAGTCAAAAATCCGGGAACAAAAGGAGAGTTGAAAGAGCTCGCATTGACTCAGATTTTCCCTTCAGGTTGGGAAATCCTCAACACCCGATTGAATGACACAGGAGCTGGCAATCAGGATAAAGCAAAGTATAAAGATATCCGTGATGACAGAGTACTGACCTATTTTGATTTGAAAGCCGGTGAACAGAAATCCTTTACGGTTTTACTGAATGCTTCCTATAAAGGAAGGTATTATTTGCCTTCCGTTCAGGTCGAGGCCATGTATGACAATAGCATTTACGCGAATTTGGAAGGTAAATGGGTTCAGGTCGTGGATTAGGACCTATCATATGTCAGACATTTTGAATATTAGTTTTTTTTCAGGTATATGTTTCCTCTGGCTACACTTGCTCAGGTTTATAGTTGATGATACCCTATGTCGGACATTTATTGGCGATGAAAAGCTAATGAGATTTAAGCTTAGAGATCAATTTCCGACATTTGGAATGTCTGACATAAGCACGGATGCTAGTCTATGTCGGACATTATTTTAAGCTGATTATTTTCAGCTATCTGTATTCTCTGGCTACCTTTGCTGAGGTTTATAATTCATGATAGCCTATGTCGGACATTTATTGGCTATGGAGAGCAGTAAGCCTAGTGATTAATGTCCGACATTTGGAATGTCTGACATAAGCACAGATTGAAGAGTATCACATGTCCGACATTTTATAGAATAGTTTTTTTAAGCTTTTCATTTTCTCTGGCTAATTTTGTTAAGGTGTATTGATAAGATTTGTCCATGTCGGACATTTACTAACTATGGAAAGCTAAAGAGCAGTAAGCTAAGGTATTAATGTCCGACATTAAGAATGTCTGACATAGGCACAGATTGAAGAGTATCACATGTCCGACATTTAATGGCTATCGAAAGCAATAAGAAAAATATATTGATTGAAAATCTGTAATGAGTTATATGGAACTTTTGGAAAATAAGCTCTATCATATCTATAATCAGGGAAACAATAAAATACAGCTATTTTATACTCGAGATAATTACCTGTTTTTCCTAAAACTGATTAGGAAATTTGTATTACCTAATTCTGAAATTATAGCTTATTCACTAATGCCAAATCATTATCATATAATGATTTATACTAATGAGAAATCTGTTGAAGAAAAGGAAGTAGGTAATATTTCTATTTCCAATTTGAGTAATGGTTTTAGGCTGCTTCAAAGTGCTTATACATTGGCATTCAATAAATTAAATAATAGGACAGGTTCATTATTCCGTCAAAAAACGAAATTCAAATGCATAGATGAATATTCCGATCAACATTATGATTATATCTGTTTTAATTATATTCATCAAAATCCATACACTGCTAATTTGTGTGATAAATTAGAGGATTGGGAATATTCATCTTTTAAAGACTATGTAGGATTAAGAAATGGAACTTTAGTAAATAAAGATTTAGGTTTTAGAATTTTAGATTTGAATGAAAAGGATTTATATCAAGATTCATACAAAGTCATAGCTGAAGATAAAATCAAGAAGCTTTATTTTTGAATGAACGCACTAATGTCAGACATTATAATGAGTTGATTTCTTTCAGCTATTAGTATCCTCTAGCTATCTTTGTTAAGGTTTATAATTGATGATTGGCCATGTCGGACATTTATTGGCAATGAAAAACAAATGAGCTATAAGCTTAGAGATTAATGTCCGACATTGGGAATGTCTGACATAAGCACAGATCGAACAAAGCACAGATTGCACTATATGTCAGACATTATGTGATACTAGTTTTTTTCAGCGATCTCTATATCATCTGGCTACATTTGCAGAAGTTTATAGATTATGATAGCCCATGTCGGACATTTGTGGCAATGAAAATCAGGAGATCAGTAAGCCTAGTGATCAATGTCCGACATTTGGAATGTCTGACACAAGCACAGAAGCTCGCCTATGTCAGACATTATTTTAAACTGATTATTTTCAGCTATGTGTATCAACTGGCTACACTTGCTCAGGTTTATAGATGATGATAGCCTATGTCGGACATTTATGGCAATGAAAATCAGGAGAGCAGTAAGCCTAGTGATCAATGTCCGACATTTGGAATGTCTGACATAAGCACAGAAGCTCGCCTATGTCAGACATTATTTTAAGCTGATTATTTTCAGCTATGTGTATCATCTGGCTACATTTGCAGAAGTTTATAGATGATGATAGCCTATGTCGGACATTTAATGGCGATAAAAAACAAATGAGCTATAAGCTTAGAGATTAATGTCCGACATTTGGAATGTCTGACATAAGCACTGATTTCAGTTTATCATATGACATAGCTAGAATATTGAAATGAAAAAAATATTAACCACCATATCATCCCATAAAATCAAATTCTCTTTCGGGATTTTGATCATTGCTTTACTGGTTTTTTTAAGCTGGCCTATTTCCACGCCTGTATTTGATAAAAGCTATTCCACCGTATTATTCGATAAAAAAGATGAGCTTTTAGGTGTGAAGCTGGCTGAGGATGAGATTTGGCGGTTTCCTGTCACCGACAGCATTCCTAAACGCTTTGAAACCGCACTTTTGACTTATGAGGATGCCTATTTCTACCAACATCCTGGCATTAATCCAGTTGCAATATTTAAAGCCCTAGTTGAAAATATTCAGGAGGGCAGGGTAGTGCGCGGGGGTAGTACCTTAAGCATGCAATTGGCCCGAATGGCAGATGGCAATCAAACCCGAACCATTCCACAAAAAATAAAGGAAATCGGCATGGCTTTGCGCTATGAATGGCATTTCTCTAAAGAAGAATTACTGAATTTATATGTGAGCCATGCTCCATTTGGAAGTAATATTGAAGGATTATCGGCTGCTTCATGGCGATATTTTGGAAGGAAATCATCAGAATTATCCTGGGGAGAGGCCGCCACTTTAGCTGTTTTACCCAATCAGCCTTCTATTATTTACCCGGGGCGAAATACCCAATCTCTGGAAAGGAAACGCAACCAATTACTGGCCAAATTAATGCAAGAAGGCTATTTCGATAGTACCACATTCAGACTGGCTAAATCCGAAAAAATCCCGCAAGGACAATATATTTTCCCAAAGGAAACGCAACATCTTTTGCATGAGCTGCAAACAAAAAATACAGGCAAAATCATGAAGAGTACGCTCGACCGGCATTTACAGGAAAGAATCAGCGAAATGGCCGATGCCTATAGCCAAAACATGAAAACCAATGAAATACACAATGCGGCCGTTTTGGTGATGGACTGGCGAACGGAGGAAGTTGTCGCTTATGTGGGCAATGTGGCAACAGGGGATGAGCATCAGCAGGATGTGGACATTATTCAGGCCAGAAGAAGCCCGGGAAGTTTATTGAAACCCTTTCTTTATGCACATGCCATCGATAAAGGCATCATTTCCCCTCAGCAAATGTTGCCGGACATTCCTTTATTCTACGAAGGATTCAGCCCTAAAAACTTTGACCACAACTACTATGGGGCCGTAAAAGCCGACCAAGCTTTGGCCCGATCACTCAATATTCCTTTTGTGACTTTATTAAAAGACTATGGTTATGAAGCTTTTTACCATGAGCTGAAGCAAATGGGTTTTTACAGCATGCAACAACCACCTTTACACTACGGGCTCAGCATGATATTGGGCGGAGCGGATATTAGCCTATGGGAAATTGCCTCTATGTATGTAAAACTTGCGCGAAGCATCAACTCCAATCAAAAAAGCAAAGCGGAAATATCTTTATTGAAATCAGATGAAAGTGAAACAGCTAAACATCCCGTAAGTGCGGGCGCGGCTTGGCTGACGTTGAAAGCCATGAAAGACCTGGCAAGGCCGGGAGAGGAGACCGGCTGGGAGCAATTTGGCTCGGCCCAGAATATTGCCTGGAAAACAGGCACTAGCTTTGGATTTAGAGATGCCTGGGCAGTAGGTATCAATCAGCAATATACCGTGGCAGTTTGGACAGGAAATGCAGACGGAGAAGGCAGACCGGGCTTAATAGGCGTTAGAACGGCCGCTCCTTTGCTTTTTCAGATTTTAAAACTGCTTAATGGAGGCGAAGAAGACTTCCCAATGCCGGTTAGAGAGATGAAAACACGAGATTTCTGCGTGGAAACAGGCTATTTGGCAGGCGATTACTGCAATAAGAAATCTAAATATTATGTTAACGTGCCGCCCAAAATGTTGGAAATTTGCCCATTTCATCAACAAATTTTTGTGACGAATGATGGGGATAAAAGAGTAAACAGCAATTGCTATCCAGTTAGCAGAATGAAATCGGAGAATTATTTACTGTTGCCACCGGCACAATCACGCTATTATAAAAAATATAATACTGATTTTAAGGAAGCACCTGAATGGCTGTCTGCCTGTCTGCAGAACCGTAAGAATCCCATTCAAATGGTGTATCCAAGGCATAGCACCAGTATTTTAATTCCTATGGAACTGGAAGGTGAAATAGGAAGCGCCATATTTGAAGCTGCACACCAAAATTCAGAAGCCACAGTATTTTGGTATTTGGATGATCAATACTTGGGTAAAACCAAGGGCACACACCAAATGGAAATCAATAGCAATCGAGAAGGCAAGCACAAGCTGTACTTGGCTGATAGTGAAGGAGAATATCTAAGTTTTACATTTGAAGTAGTGGATAATAAATCATCTTGATTCACAGGAAATGGATTAAATGCCTAAAGTTCCCTATTGATATTTACAAAAATGAAGGCTTTAATAATCGGTCAGACGGTTCCAACCGTCAGACCAAATTTATCTTGATTCTTTTTTGTATCCAGTCATGGGTAATAAAACACCTCTCTTCACCCATCTCAAGGGGGGAGTTGCACAGAATTATAAGTCTTGTTTAGTTTGATTTTGAGTCTCTGACAAGTTGATTATTAAGCTAAATCTTCTTTTTTTCTAGTTCCACCATGACCACCGGCCACAATACGCATAATTTTAATATTCAAATAGATAAACCGAAAAAATTGAATAATCGGATTCATCATATAACGCTTCTGTTCTTTTGTGATTGTCTTTTCCATAGCTGTTTTCTTATTATTCTGGGATTAACCACCAGAAAGGTCTCATTTTCGCTTTATAAATAAATCCATAATGCAGGGCCAGTTTTACCCAATGTCCTGCCAAACCGATTTCTCCAAATGTCTTATTTAAATCCCTTCCACCTGATGTTTTATACTTTTTATAGTCGGGGACAATAGGGAAGGTGGTGATGCTTACACCGCTTCCACTAGTCAGTCCATAACCTGCAGAAGCAATGCATGCCGCACCCATATTTCCCATAGAGCCTTTATGCTCACGAGTTTCTTTTCCGCTGTTGATGGAATCAATAATATTATCGGCCACTAATTTAGCCGTAATTCCAGAAGGCATGCCAGTTCGTGGCGGAGCTGGAAAAATCTCCGTGCCATTTGGGCTCTTTCTTGGTTTGGAAATACTATGTGGGGGTGCAAAAGCAATGCCAGGAGCAAAAATGTTGGAATAAGTCGGATTTTGATAGGTTTCCGGCCAATCTTGAACAGTCCTTTCCTCATAAGGTTTGGCTGAATAATCTGCATCCACTATCATAAAGCCTTTAAAGAGTTTATCGGTTATATCTACACCTTCTTTATCAAAAGCCTTAAAGCCATGACCGGAAAATGCTGGAATCAACATGGCAAAATCAAAGGTTTCCTGATGTTGTTCACCATCCAGGGTTTCATAATGTACCATTCCTTTTTCTACTTTATTCACCCCGGCTTGTAGAATCCATTCAATTCCTCTGTCCTTAAAAACCATTTCGACCATATCACTAGACTTCATGCTTTTTCCACCATAGGAGAGCAGCATGCCGTCCATTCCGAAATCACCTAGATAAGGTTCATTGGAAATCCATTTAATATCTACTTTATCCCTTACTTTTCTTTTCCTAAGTTCATGTTCTACATTAAGAATGTATTCAAAAGCAGCCCCTTGACAAGTCGCTTTGGCATGTCCTGTTCCGATCAACACTTTTAATTTTGTGGCTGAATATTTAGCTTTTTCAACCAGTTCGTTCAAGCCTGCAGTGGCATGTTGGGCGTGATTATAGGTGCAGACAGAATAAACGTCATTTGTGCCCGGTACCAATCCATCCGTCATATCAAAAGCTAATTTAGGGCCTGTGGCATTAATGAGATAATCATAAGATACATTTTCAGTTTGGCCTTTTTGCTCACCGTAAACATATTCAACTTTAACAAAAGGAGGATTTAAAGCATCTCCTTCAGGATGGAAAGAAACCACTTTAGCTTGTTTAAAGCCAATACCTTTCTTTTTATATAATGGAGGCAAGGGAAAAATGATTTGTTCCGGTTTCATTCTGCCGATTCCCACCCATATATTGGATGGAATCCATTGGTAATTATGATTAGGGGAGACCACCAATACTTCATGTTCTTTGGAAAGTTTTCTCCTTAAATGAGAGGCGGCAGTATGGCCTGCTATTCCTGCTCCTAATATGACAATTTTGGACATCGCTTTGAGCTTTGATATATTGTAATATTACGCAATACCAATGATTACAATCGTAACATTGATTACCTAAAAACATGACTTTAATCATCGAAATGGGAGTGAGGATGGAATTGAAAATTGCTTATTAGCAAAGGAGAGTCTTTTCGATCCAGTAGATTATGATTAATAAAAGATTTTTGTGATCTAACGATAAAATTTTATGCTTTATATTTATTTTGTAGTCTAATTTGCGAATAATTAAGAATTGAAACAATAAGCCGTAGTTACTAAAAATAATAGCCAAACACCCTAAAAACACCTCATGACAGGACCCAATAAAGACATCAAGTTCCCACTAGCGCATTACGATAAGCTCTGTTTTCTTAAAAATATCATTAAGAATCCTAATATTATAGTGGGGGATTACACTTATTACGATGATTTCGAAAATGTGGAGAACTTTGAGAAAAATGTAAAATATCATTTCGACTTTAGCGGTGATAAACTGATCATCGGGAAATTTTGTATGATTGCTTCTGGTGTAAAATTCATTATGAATGGCGCCAATCACCTGACCGATTCCTTATCCACTTTTCCCTTCGCTATTTTCGGTAATGGTTGGGAAAATGCCATGGAAGGCAAAAAATATCCTCATAAAGGAGATTTAGTGATAGGAAATGACGTTTGGATAGGGCATAATGCCACCATTATGGCAGGCGTAAGGATAGGCGATGGTGCCATCATTGCTACCAATGCTACGGTAGTGAAGGATGTAGCGCCTTATAGCGTGGTTGGCGGCAACCCAGCAACTGAGATCAAGAAGCGTTTTCCGCAAGATACCATTGATAAGCTCCTAAAATTACAATGGTGGAACTGGGACATCAAAAAGATCACGAAAAATATACAACATCTTACGGGAAATGATATTGAAAGCATCTCATCATAGCAGATTTCCATCCATGAATATATTATGTTAAGTTGAGACTTGGTTTAGATACTATATCAAAAGGCCAGGGGAATATAGTATGAAAATAAGAAAGTATTGCAAGTGTGTATATCGCTAGACTATACAAGCCGATCTAAATCTTAATTCTGTAAGCCTGTATTTTTCAATAGAATTAAGATGCTGGACAATTGTCCAAGTTACGGCAAAATAGACCCCTTAGAATGAGCAAGGAATTCCAATCAAAAATTGAGAGTCAAAATACAGCGCTTATAATTGAGAACTCTTTACCATAGGACATATAATTAAAAATAGAGGACCATAAATTAGAAGATTTAAGCAGGAAGTTATAGGATGGAGCAAATTCTAATGAAGGAGTAGCTAAGAGTATATCGTTTTTATAAGAAGATAATTTAGAATAGGTGAGTGTTAAATTGAGTAACTTAACATAATATAAATTATATAACTCCAATACATATAGTTTGATATAAACTATCACATGACTTCCTTTTGTAACAGGTATTAATCTATTATTTTTCGCCTGCGCTATAATAAGATCATCTAAACATGAGACGTAAAATTCCAGAATCGACACTGCCTAAGCTTAACCGTTCGCAAATGACTACTGCTGAAGGATTTCAAAAATTGCATGAAGAGCATGATCATTTATGGAAAGTTGAACGTCCAGATGTTACGGCAAAGGTTTCATGGGCCGCCAGTTTAGGTGACAGATCAGAAAATGCTGATTATCATTACAATAAAAAACGCTTATGTGAAATTGATAGTCGTATTCGTTACCTACGCAAATGCATAGATAACTTTAAAGTAATTCATTATCATCCTCATCAGGAAGGCAAAGTAATGTTTGGCGCCTGGGTGGAAGTTGAGAACATTGATAGAGGACTCAAAAAACGGCTCCGTATTGTGGGATACGAAGAGCTTATTGGCAATAAAGATTATATTTCAATGGACTCACCTCTGGCACAAGCGCTTTTAAACAAAATGGCAGGTGATGAAGTCATTGTTAAAACTCCTGCCGGTGAATTCAACTGGCGAATACTTAAGATTGAGTATGAAAAAGATGGTGCATCTGATTTCTAAACTCACCTCTCTCCCATTATTTTGGCTAAAATCACAATATCTTCTTTGTGTAGAATTCTACCCTTCAGATCAAAAACTATTAAATGGCTTGGATCATTGTAAATGATTTTCTATCTAACGGTCAAGATTTGAAATAATATTCCGATTATAATTAGTTGATCGTACCAGTATGCAAAGCATGATGGTAAAGAGGTTTAAGTAAAATGCTTTATTCTTTATTAAAAAGGTTAAGAATTAAGAATAACAATAAATCATTTCGATGATTATCCCATAACCTGTTCATTGCCATTTCCAAAAATTTTAATTTCTTTTTTAAAAGTATAAAGATAATTTGCTATCAGTTTTCTCTCACTTATTTTTTTTTGAATGACTAAGTAGTGACTTATTTTTTGATTAGTCACAAAGTGAATGAGGTCAACTACCTCTGAAAAGGTGTAATTCCTTTTAATTCCAATTCCAATACTCTTCTTGACAATATCGTTAATCTCTGTTTTTAGAGCTTGTTCAATCTTACCTAATGAAACACCAGATTTACTTTCCTCACCTTGCTCTTTAAGTTCTGCAATTGAAGTTGGCAGATCGCCAAATCCTAAAAAAACCTTTGCTCCATTTTCTACGGAGTTTCTTCCTAATTGACCATTAGAATTGCAGGACAATGAAATGATTTTCTTACCACGAAAAACTCCAATATTTTGGTCATTTATAAAGTTGTCTTCATAGAAATACTTATCCGGTTCTTCTGCTTTTACAAGTTCATTTTCTAAAGTTCCATAATAATCACCTTTTGCACCATACAAACAATTACTTTTTCCGTGACCCATAAATAGCAACAAACCATCTGGTGAAAAGTCTTTGATTGTTTTTAAGCATTGATTGTGAGAGGCAGTGTTTGGTTTAATACTAAAATAATGAAAGTTCTCTGGAAACTCAGTTTGAAGGTGATTTTTAATTCTTCCTAAAAAAGCGGTTGATTTATCGTATGGATGAATGATTAAAACCTGTCCATCCATATCAAATTTTTTCTGTAAGGTAAGATATAACTTGTTCAATTATCTCCTTTTTGAATTCATTATCCAACGTGATGTTTTCGTCTAACATTTCGGCAATTTCAGCAAATGTCTTTCCTTTAAATTTATCGCTCACAAAATTATTTTCAAAGACTAAATCGGGATGTGAATTTAAAATATTGGAAATGAGCAACTCAGATGACAGAGGGTCTTCAGATAGAAACTTCAAAATTTGAGAATCTCGATGGTTTCTGTCTAGGTAGTCTATAACCTTGTTCCTTACCATTGATTTAATTTTCGTTACAGCTTTATCTAAACTTAGATCACGAATTATATCTTTCAAAACATCATCTAAAATCCCAGAATAAATCATTTTCGGGGATTTTTTAAGCAAATTATAGTGGTTGAATATTCTAATTAAATCTGTTCCCTTAATAGCCGTATCCTCTAAGTCATAATCTAGCGCCACTATATTAAAATTTATACCTCCAAATCTTTTTTTGAATTCTGCAACAACTTTATCTTGGTCTATTAATCCATTAGTTAATACTTCCGTGAACGAAGAATTTCCAATATTAAATTGATGACAAATCAATTCAATTCCATGGATTTCTTTAGAACGTCTTTGCAAAGACTCAATTTCTTCTGATTGGTCGTTGTCATCTATTATTAGGCAAGTTCTCTTTATCATTTAATTATTATTTCAAAACAAGCACCTTTCAGCTTGATATCATTACCAAGTAATTTTATCGTGCCATTCATTGATTTAAGACCTTCTCTTACCGAATTTAAGCCAATACCAGAACCACCATTTGTTGTTGTTACTCCCAATTCAAAAATTTTATTCTTAGACTTTTCATTTGTAAGGAATTTTTTTTCTACTCCATTTCCATCATCAGAAAAGAGAATTTTCAACTCTTCTTTGGATAGGTTTACCATTTTAATTTGTATCCTGTGAGCCCCTGCCTTTTCAGAATTCGAAATCAAATCATCCAATACAACTGACATGTCAAGTACACTGAATTTTTTAATTAAGCTAGCGTCATCATCAACAACTTGAAATTCAAGTTCACTTCTTGGATATATATCTGAATATATTTCAATATACTGCTTTACATAAAGAACAACATCTGCTATTTGAGCATTACTATCTGATTTAAAATTCGAACGCGTAATTATTTTACTAATCTTATTGGCCTTTTCAGATTGAAACTTAATTGCTCCTAAAGACTTAAGTAGAGAATTTTTGGTGTAAGAGTCATTTAATATTTTATCATATAAATTATCTACACTACTACTTATTTTTCTGGAAGTAATTTTAATATTATGGACGAGGCCTTTTGCGTCTTCAGTTAAAGTTCTAGATGAAGTTTTTAAATAAGTGTTTTTTTCTTTTTCTAACTCTAATTCCTCTTTAAGTTTTTTTGCTTCATCTTCTAATCTCTTAGTTTCATCTTCAAGTGCTTTAGTTTCTCCAAATTTCTTCTGAAGTTCCGATTTTAATGTGCTTAGTTCTTTTTTGAGGAGTTCAATTTGATTCTCTTGTCCGGGGAAATTTTCCATTTCCCTCTCTGAACTACTTAGGTCATTTATCAGTTTAGAGATCTGCTCAGATGAAAGTGTCTTGCTATTAAGTTGACCAACAATTGAGTCTATTTCAGCTTTGGCCTTTTTTGTTTGTTCTTCGGCTAATTCAGAAACCAAACCTTTATTGATAGACAATGAAATTATTTCATCACTTTTGCTATTTATTATTTTTTCAATAACAGAGATTACTCGTTTATTTCTAGTTAATAAATCTTCACGATATTCTTCTTTGGATTCGTTCCAGTTTTTATCATTGAGAACTTTATTTTCAATTTTGTTTTCAATCTCTTTTGGGACACTGTCCCAATTTATTCCTTCAACTACAAATCTTTCTAACCTTCTAAAGGTTTTAAAGTAAAGGCCGTAAGGGGATTCATTTTTAGTGAGTTGCTCGAAATGTTTGTTATTATCAACTCCTGAACGATTAGAAATAATAAAAAAATCATCCTCATCTTCATCAAAGTCAACTCCACTTATTTCAATTCTTCCAATTACTTCACGTCTACCTAAAAATCTGTTATATCCTTGTGCCTTTCTCTGTTCCATACCCAGCCAGTCATTTCCTTGGTCACCGTATGGAGGTATTCTAAATCCATTAATAAACAAGAAAATAGAACCGAAATCAACAGACCTTATTCCTGTCTGTTTTTTGAAATAGGCTTTTGAATATGGATTTAAGTAATAAACGTGAATTTCTATATTCTTTAATAGATTGAAAGGATTTTGCTCAACTAGCGTAAATATTTCATTACCTCTATCTCTTAAAGTGGTGGTGATTGTTTCCCCACCTTCTGAAATACTTGATTTAATGTAGGTTGCCTTGAAATTCAATTTGTTAAAAATCCTATTTTTAACAGTACCGTTTACTCTTTCACTTTCCGGTAAGTCCAATTCAACTTTTTTAAGTTCATCAGCCTCAATTGTTACATTAAAAGATTCAGCTTCAAAGTTTTGATTTGGATTAATAAAACGTTCAAGCTGTCTTTTCAGCGATTGAATTTTTGATAAATCCCATACCTCTCTTAAGCTACTAATGAACAAAGTTGTTCCTGTAACGAATTTTTCAAGTTTAGTCTCCTTGACATATTGTTCAATTGAAATCTCATCAAGTTCGAAATCTACATCTTGAATGTTTTTTTTGATGTCATCAATTTTTTCAAATTCAGTCCAGTCTATGGAAAGTTTTAGTAGTGGCTCGTCTTTTTTTTTCGTATAAATGACCAAAGATTTACCCAATCTGTCACAGGAAAATCTTCCAACTCCTTTATTACCTGCTAACTGCCTGTTAAACTCTTCTTTTTTCGATTTTTTTTCAGAATAAGCAATGTTTAACCATTTGTTGATAAGGTCATATTCTGACATTCCTGAACCTGTATCACGAAGTATGATTTTAGACTCATTATATTTTTTATAATCTTTTATAGATAGTTCAGTTAATACATCTCTAAAAATTAGTTTTGCTTCATTTGAGCCAGCATCAAAAGAGTTTTTGACTAACTCTAATACAGCTATATTATCATCTGTAATTAAATCTTTACCAATTATACTTTTTAAGAGGATGTTTGTTCTAAAACTAACTTTTGCCATTACAGTATGGAGTTTAGAGTAAGTCCTACTTGTTCACCAAACAAAGGAGGTATTGCATTGCCAATTTGTGAATATCTAGGAACTTCTTGAGTCCGTCTTTTTCCACCAGTAGTATATTTCCCTTTAAACTCATACCAATCATTAAAGGATTGTATTCTCGCATATTCACGAACTGTGAAAATTCTAGGTTCACAATAGTGTATGTAGTCGTCTGGTAATGTTGTTATTGTTGGAGTTGGAGTTTTACCTGATAAAGGAATTATCGTTCTTTTCTTGAGATTAAATTTTTCCTTTAATTCCTTCGAAAGTGTTTTATTTTTTTCGGCATTTTGAAGAATAAATTCAAATTTCTTCAATGTCTCTTCACTATGTTTAGCAAACCTATGGCTGTCGGGAATTTTAGAATCAACTTTATCTCTAAGTAATCTTTGATAACTAGATTGAATTGAATTGTAAAGACCTGCTGAGAATGATTTTGTATCAGGAGATAAAACCTCATTAATTTTGAGCAAATCTGAAATTGCATCTTCTAAAGAATTTGTTAACCCGATACCCTTTTTAATTAAAAATATTTCTCTTCGACTTTGGATCTGTTTAAAAAAGCTGTTTGGTTTAACCTGTGTGGCAATATCCTTTCTTATACCGACTAAAATAAATCTTGTCCTTTTTTGAGGAATCCCAAATTCTGAAAAGTCAATTAGCTTGCCTTCAACTTTATATCCTCGAAAATCACCTTTTGGAGAATCGTACTCTAGGGCATTGGTAACGTATTCAGAATAGATTTTTCCCTTTATTTTATTTTTGTCAAATCTCTGTGTAAACCCTTTTACATTTTCAAAAAAGATGACCTTTGGCTGAACCAGCCTAATAAATTTAATATAGGATTTAATTAATTCATTCCTTGAGTCTCCTTCTACTCTTCGCCCTGCTGTTGAAAAACCCTGACAAGGTGGACCACCAGCTACAAGGTCAATTTCATCTCTTAATGATTTTAAATTAACCTTATGATTCTTGATTACTTCATTAATATCATGATTGCTTTTTGGCAACCAATCTGGCCATTCAAAATGATTTTTCTTCTCTATTAAATTGTATTTGAGAGTTTCAAAGGCATCAGGACTTTTTTCAATAGCAAACTTTGCTTTCCATAATCCTGAATTATACAGTCCCAGTGATAGTCCACCGCATCCTGCGAATAAATCAATATATACTAATTTGTCACTTTTTGATTTAGACTTGATCATAAATAAAATTATTTAGAACAAAAAAACGAAAAAAGTTTGTGTTAAGAGAACTTTTAATGATTTATTATCAATTTTTGGTATTCAAAAAAATAGATCTAAATATATTTTAGTGGTTGGTTCCACCTTTTGTTTCTTTATGTACTTCTTGAGATGGGGTATGTTTTACAGGCATGATCTTATAGGTTTTAGTTGATATTTTACTGTATTTAATGTAGAACATTATGTTCGCATAGAAAAATAGGTTTAGATGAACAACCCAAAACCTTAGATGGAAAATTAAATTCTTGACTTCTACTGGAAGATTTTTGCTTCCTTTCATTAATTAAACTTGGATTAATTAAACTAATTAGTAAATATAATCCAAGGTACAATAAAGTGTTTTACAGCGATCACCTCAAAGCAACCGCATAACCTTTTTTGACTATTTAGTCAGATCTTTTGGCTGATTTGTTCTTAATATAGGTGCCAAAATTTTTAGTTTACTTGCAAGACAAAACCCAAGTGCTTCTCATATTCTTTGGAATATATTATTTCAAATCCCGACTGAACAAAAAAATCTTTTAAAGTATCAAGCTTGTAAAGGGTAGAATAGGTTATTGTAATCATATTATTATTGGATTGTAAAATTTCTCTTTCCTTATCATTTAAATGGTAATTTGCTCCAAATCTTATAGAATCAGCAACCTGTGACCTTTCATTTATATTTTTTTCAAATTTCAGATGATTTAATTCAGGTTTAATACCAAATGCTACTAAGGGTTGCACTATAAATTCTTGTAATAACTCACTGTCATGAAAAATGGAATTCTTATCCTCACCCATATCTTTATTAACCTCAATAACTAGATAATCATGTTTCATCATTGAGTTTATTATATTGTTTAATAGACTACTTTCATTATAGTTACCAAGGGTATTTCCAAGTAAAAGAAAAATATTTCTACTTCTGTTGTATTGATATACAAATTTTAAATTCTCCAGTGAGTAGAAATTTGCTCTTAATCCTTTTACTTTTACATCTCTATCATCAAAATAGCTAGTAATGTTTTTAAGAGCATTATTCAGAATATGTGAACTCACATCTACTGGATAATACCAATTAATATTTCCATTTTTTCGAATACTCTGTAGAATTATTTTGTCCTTGTCTGCTGAACCAGGACCTAAACTTATAACATCAACAGAACTTTTTGAGATCTTGGCTACTTCTGCAGATAAATCTATTATGTGATTATGATCTTTGACAGTTATTTTTTCATAACGCAGCCATTTTTCAGCGGTTCCCCTATCCCAATAAAGTAGATCTTCTAAAACACGTGATCCTTTTTTGATACCTTCTACCCAATTATTATATAATGTGAAATCGATCAAATTTGTATGGATTGCATAATCAACAATCGATTTTCTATAATCTCCTCTGACTAAATAATCATTTCTTTTCTTTTCTGAGCTCCAGATTGTTTCCTTTAGCTTTTTTATTGCAGGTCTAAGTTGATTTGAATGATCAGTATTTTTTTCATATTCATATTGAGCTGTTATAATCCCTAATAAATCGCTAGGCTTTTTTATTCTAATATTTTTCGGAACTAAAGCATAACAATTATCGAAACCCATTATCCCTCCAAATAGACCAAATTCAAATATTACATTATCTCTAACAGATTTCAATTCATTATTTCTGAAATTGAGATCGTCATCAGGATGAAATATAAAAATGGCTTTATCATAGTAATTTTTCAAATTAATTAAGGATTGAAGAATGTTATTTCCTATTTCCCATTCGGCATCTTTCCAAACTGTGGCGCGTATTATCTCTTTCTCATTAACCTTCTCTTCTAATAATTCTTTTGTAGCTGTAGCGTAGCCTAATGCTTCACTGGATGAGGCAATAAAAACCTTTTTCATTTTTTACATTTAGAAATTTTAGTAGTTCTAATAAGTATTTTTTTTAGTAAAATTCTTATCTTATTAGCATGGTTTTATTTGCAGGAATACCAAAATTAAAACCAAATAAGGTTAATAGTCCTCCTGACCCAGTTAACGCGCTGCTAAAATCTTTTCCAATAGTGGCATTCAAGAAGATTGAAGAGGTTAACTTATAATCTAAATTGAAGGTAAACCTAAAAGAATCATTACTTTCAATACGTGTTATTGGTTCGTTATTTAAATTGAAATCTTCAAATTCTATTTCAGCACTTCTAAAAATTCCTTCGAAACCTAACACAAAATCTTTCGTGGTCCGATCCACTCTGAGCCCAACATCAAGATTGGTTGAAATTGAGTCTCTGTATGACTTCATATATCGAAGTAGAAAAGTTGCATCCCCATATTGATTGTCAGGTCTGTAGGTAACTGTCCCCCAGCCTCCGAACTGATTGAACTTCTCATTATCGAACTCATTTGTTGGAAAATCAATCCTTGAAGCTAAAGCGCCTTCAACTATTAAACCAACTCTATTCTTCAATTCACCCTGTAGCGTTATAGCATTTGTAATAGAAGAATTACTTATTATATCAATGAGGCGCTGAACGTAGTCATTCATGCTTTCTCCTGCATTCCGATTGTTATTTTTTATAATTTCTTTTGTTGTATTCAAGGCATCATTTGATAAAAAGTCCAAAACTTGTGTTTGAGTTAAGCCAGCAATAGGCCCAAGACTCACGTTACCACTTAATGCTTGATTAATGAGGTTCTTGACACCGGAAACTAAATCTTCAGGGGTATTTATATTTGGGAGTGATAAAGCACCATTTATAAGTGTATTTACCACATTTTCATATTGAATGCCAGCTATAATGTTTCTTGCCAGTTGACTTGTTCGTCCTGGAAACAGTTGTGCTCTTAACCCAAGACCTAATTTTCTCCCATCAGCAATTCCATCAATCTCATCTGTAGCTATTGAAATACCAAATGTCTGTCTTATGGCATCCGAAATACTACTTGGTTCAATATAATCTTGAAAAGTTAAATTGGGTCTTTTACTCAACCAAAATGGTGAAATCTCCATCGCAACATTAGGTGCAATTCCGTCCTTACTAAGTGCAGATAATAATGAGGTGGTAACAGCATTTCTATCCGTTGGTCGTGCAATAGAATTTGCTTCCGTACCTATTATTATGGATGCAGGAAAGGTCGGACTCTTCAAGTCATCAAGAACAATTTCATTATTTACTTGCGAAAATACGGAACCTGATAAAAGGTAAAATAGGCCGATAATTACAAATCTTCTCATAGTAAAGAAATTTCAATGTCATGAATTACAGTACCACCATTCTGCTCTGCTTTTCCTTCTGAAGTTATTGTTTGCGAGTTGGCATCGTCTGTCAATTCTATTGTAACGATAGTTTCATCTGTATCTGGTCGGACGTCTTTAATACTGGAATCAATATAAAGTTTCTTCCCTTTAATTATATCCGAATGACCAATTGACATATCAATCAAACTACCTATAAATAACAAATTAGAATCTAAGAGACCGGTTGCTGTCCCCAATTGACCTTCGCCAATTACTAGCCTTAAATTGACTACACCTGATCCAACTGAATAATTAACATCTTTTTTTACATGCTTTGCCATATGCTTTTAATTTATCTATATTTTACTTTTTTCACTTATTATTTTATCAGTTATCCAGCCAGTCACTTCACCAGATGACGTTCCATCAGTAGTGATCATTGCATCATTACATGCCTTCTCACTTTCCATTAGTTTTTTAGCTTCAAGCAAATTAGCATCAGCACCAAGAAATTTTATACCATTTTTTATAACCTGTTGTATCCAAGTAATATCTGACTGCAGCATATCGGAAATGGAGCTCGTAGGTGGTGGATTTTTATCTGGATCAGTGTTACTGTATAAGTATTCAAATAATGTGCTCTTATGAAATAAATACACTGCCTTTTTGTTAAGTAAAATTGGTAATCGCTGCCGGCCATCTTTATTCATTTTTTCTATTAGGTCTTTTACCACTAAAGCATCTATGGCCTCTTGTGAGTTTTCTACTATTGAAGAATCTTTGAAATTTTGAAAGGGTATCATTACCTCTTTCACTTTTATTTTTTCTAATTTACCATCAGAAGTAATTTTTGAAACTAGTTTTTCTACACTCTTATTTGCAGCTTCAAAATTTTCCTTTGAAAAATAATAGGCCAAGACTGTGCCCATCCAAGTACCAAAAATTGGAAGTAATGCGGTGTAAACGTATTGCAGGACTTGTTTAGCCTCATCAATATCATTGTTTATTAATATGTAAAGAGTGGCTATTATGAGGCCACAAATACCCAAAATACCAGTAGCAATAGGTACTGAAATTGAGATGATGCGAGCAATTTTCTCTCTCGCGCTCTTGTCCTTGTAGTCCGAGTTGCCTGTTTTTATTAAAGCCATATATTATCCATTCAAAGCACTATTTAAAAATCCTTTAGTTGTAGGGTCATAATCGCCATCAGAAGTACCACAGTTAAAACCTGCTATTTTTAGTGCATTTTGTAGTGCTTTAACCTTATCTCCTTGATCCCTTGTAGCAAAAGTGGGTGCCGGCAGCACTAATAATTTGCTAGGTGATAGCCGTCTAAAGCCTAAAACGGTATTTGTATCGAAAGCTGAGATTGATACCTGATTGCCTTGATTGCCTCCTAGGCAATATACTCGGGAAGCGTCTTGTGAATAACCAAAAAAGAAACCTACATGACCCTTCCACGATTGTGGACTTTCACGGCAGAATATTACCACATCTCTAGGTTTTGGTGAGTTATTGTGCCGGTCTCCTGAATATTCCTTTTGATCAAGTTCATGAGTAGCTATTTGTATTAATTTATCCATATACAAGCGCACAAGTTTTGATTGATAATTAAAGTTCTGAAGTTCTTCAAATAAATGCAATACCCATAAATAGGTATTTTGCTAAAATTGAAAACCATCATTTAGTAAGAGTGGAATAATTGCATTAATCACTTGAAGGAAACTTTGGTCGAATTAAAGCAATCAGACCTGTGTAAAAACAGGGCTGAAAAAATAGAATAAAATTCAATTGTTTGATTGGTGGATTTGTAATTGTAATTAAGCCTCTATTCCAATAACCACCAAAGGAACTGCCGGAACTCCCCTTCCTTGCCTTGCTAAATCATAAAGGGCTCCTTCATAATAACCAGGACCAGAAGACATTTGAGATTGCATTGATTTCATGGGAAGAATCTCTACCCCAACCTCAATGGAATTACCAACATAAAATGCCAAATGCTTTACAAAAAGATCGTAGGCTATAAAGCTGTACTTGCCAAACTGAACTTCAATGGCAATTCTGTTTTTCATAAAATCCGTTTGGTTGTAGGAACGAATAGGCGATTTACCCTCCTTTTCAATAAGGGATTTTTGGTCATCTGCCGATAGATGCAATGTCTTTGTGATAAGATCATAGTCATCCGTAACCCAATAGGATGTTCGGCTTTCTGCCCAACCCGTTTTTTCCAGTTCAATTGCAAATTTCTTGTTGATGGCAACGGGGCTAAAAAGTTCTTTACCCTTCATTGTTTTTTCTTTGCTGACCTTCGTTCTAAATTCTTCTGCATCTATTCCTTCAATCACGGCTATTATTTCATCCCATAAATCTTTCTGATGATATTGAATCCATTCAAAACCATTTAAGTGGGAATACATTGCTCCTATTTTCATGTGTATATAATTGTTTTTAAGTTGCCACATGGAATAGTCAAGGTTTAAAAATTATTTAACCAACCTTCAACGTCCTGTTAAATTTATTTCGGTTGGTATGCTAGGTTTATGACTATTTCATGAGTTGGTTATAATTGGTAAGCGAACTTCTTTATTTATCATAACTATATTAAAAATTGAACCGATCAAAATACCGGAAATTATAATCTCTGGAAAATCAGCTAGTTTCTTATTATCTAGCGCCCCATTTCCATTTCGAAGGATATGTTCAGTTAATTCTTTCAATTTATTCTTCTTTATGAAATCATATTTTTTGAATTCATTGATTAAGTTTTCTGAGAAAATGCCAATTTGATCCACTAGCCAAATTGGGCCGTTTTTACTTCTATCCTTATTTGTCCAATTCTCTTGTAATCCATTGACATCTATATTTTTAATGAATTCAATATACTCCTTTAAATAATCTTCAAGGTTGATATCCATTATTAAAAGAGACTCCCATACATCATTAAATAGATTTTCCTCTAGTGGAAGTTGCTTATTCTTTTTTGAATTACCGTAATGAAAATTTATCCACCAATCAACTTTTTGAATTTCTTTATTACTAACATTTCTTAATTCAAATCGAACGCCACTTCCAAATCTTAAGCCTGGTATGGCTAACCAAAAAGATCTACTCCATGAAAACTTATTTCCTTTAAATTCAGGTTCGAAAAATTTAGGTAGATTGTCTGAATTATTTACAATCTTATTTTCACTCTTAGGGCTTGGAAGCTTCTCCTGTGGAGTTTCTAGCATACTTTGAGCCAAATAATAAGTAAGTAATGGTGGCACAGCATTGCCTATCATTTTCAATTTTCCGCCATAAGAATTACTATAAAATTGAAAATCTGCAGGGAATGATTGAATACATCCTCTTTCTCTAACGGTTAACCTTCTAAAGCCTTTATTTCCTTCAATAATGATGCTTTCCCTGGATACTCTTGTGCAAAGTGCCGTAACTGTTCTGGAGGGTCTGTCAAGTTTATCCGGAAAAGACATCTTATTATAAACAGGATGAAAAGTTTTCGAATCTTTATTGATCCTTTCTTCCTCCTGCGTTAATGGAGTTTCTTCAATATGATCCGTAAGATTAGCTACTGTGTGACCATAAATAGGGTCACAAACTTCATCGCTAGCTAAAGACTCCACTACATCCCGAAGGTGTCTCAATTGAGTCATTTCACGATATGATTCAAATAAATCTCTTGGAAACCTACCTGCAATCATTCTCTTTCTATTTTGGGGCACCCCAAACTCACTGGAATCATAAACCTCTATTGTACCATATCCTCCTTCAAATAAATGCTTAAATTTATTTAAACCACCTCCTTCTTGAATTTCCAATCTCAGAATTCCGGCAACTCTGGGTACATTCTCCATTGCCCAATATTTTGGCTTTAGATAATCAACCACTTCAAGAAATTTATAAATATCAACCAGACCATCAGCCAAATCTCCACCTCCGCCTCTGTTGGCATAAGAAAATTGAGTGCAAGGAGGACTACCTACTACAAAATCAACTTCAGAGTGATCAGGTAAATCCTTTACTAAATCCAATTTTCTGATATCTCGTTCTTTATGATTGGTCCCGAAATTTTTATTATGGGTATGATTGGCATCTTTCCACCATTCGTAGGATGAAATCACCTCAATTCCAGCCATCTTCAAGCCGAGAGTCCAACCTCCTATTCCACTGTAAAGATCAATTGCTTTCATCACTAAAATTTAAATTTGACTGAATGGAATTTTTTTGACGTCCATAATGAACTTTTGCTTCCGACACTTTTAATATTTCATCATATTTATTTTCGTACAATAAAAGCTCGGCAATCTCATCACTAAGATAGATTTTCTTCAACTCTTCTTCCGTAATATTGAAAAGTTCTGACACCCTTTTGATAATTTTCGGTATTCTTTTCTTAGGGAACTTGTTTTCGTTTTCAATTCGGCTTAAAACTGCTACATCAACATCAAGCTCATAAGCTAGCTTTCTTTGTGGCCATTCAGCTTCTTCCCGTAATTCTCGTATGTATTCTCCCAGTGATTTCATCCTAACGTAAATGTATTGATAAAAAATAACTTGACAAATTTTATCAAGTTATTTTTTATCAAATTGATTTAAATGATATACTTAGGTTCCTTTTCCTTCCATTCTGCTGTTGATCATGTTTACATTTGTGACAGCAAATCCGCTAAAAAGTACCATTACAAAAAAGATTGCAGGGGTCTAAATGCTTGTAAAGCAGAGGTAGTAAAAGTTACCTTAGCCGATGCTAAAGAATCTAAGAGAACACTTTGTGGTTAGGAGGATTGAAAAAAATAGCCCCTTCCCTATCTACAAAAATTTATCTATTCCACCACAATTTTATAACCGGAAGATGAAAAATTAAAAATAGTATTATCACATACTTTACCTGCCGCAATTTCAATCAGGTATGGAAAATCAAAACGCTCATGACTTATTTTAAAAGATTTATTGCGTTCTCCATTGATGCTTTTTTGAAATTCCTGTCCTGAAGTCCATATCAGTGAGTCTGTGCTGATGACAAGGGTGTATTTAAAGATATCCTCATCATTGACATCCCCACAATTCCTTATATCAGGATAGTCAATTTCATCTTCATATTTATTACTCCACTTTTTTTTCTCTTTATATTTAATATTCTTTATTTTTCCATATAAATGCGTATTACCAGCGGCATCTTGGTACTCAAAAATTTTGGATTCCTTTTTATCAGGATCATATTCAAGCGTATTAGCTGGCAAATTTGCAGTAAGTATTTTAACATCCGATTCCAGATATCCCAGTGTATCCCTGTCTGCAAGTATGGTAATCTTTTTATGGTCTCCTTTTGGGGAGGTGATTCTTTTTAATTTTTGTTGTGGACCAATATTATTGAAATATCCTATTGAATTTAAAGTCTCTTTTATTTTTTCAGCCATAGAAACATCTTCTTCATCAATTAAGCCTCCAAATATTACTTTTGAGCCTCTGGCTTCTTTAATAGGTTCCAACGAAAGCGGAAAATTGCCTTTTTGAATTCTTTCTATGGTTGCCCTTTTCGCTTCTAAATTCCTATCGTAAATATAGCTATATGCCAATAACAAAAAGCTTAATATTAAAAACGAATAAATTACAGCAAAATGAATGGAAGTACGTTTTTCATGTTGCTGATAGGAATTTCTCATCAGATTAATGAGCAGTTTTTCCTCTTCATTCAGGTTTTGCTTTTCTGATAAATTGGACATGGCTTCCAGCAGCTTTTTCATCTGTTTATTACTTCCACTTGTTAGCCTTTTAGCTTCATTTAATAATGTTCCGAAATTTGGCATGACACAATAGTTGTTGGTTTAAATGGATATCTTTTAAATTTATCTAATTACAGACAATCTCGGAATTTTTTATCCTAGTTTTGTTCCTTTGCACGTTGCTTTTTATAATCCTCCCAATCAAATGTTTCTAAAAATTCAATAGCCTTGGTTGCGCCTCGTTCAAATAATTTGATCTTATCTTCTTCCGTCATATTAAAATCCAACCAATTAAAATCTTGGTCTGCATCAATCCTACAAATAAGCTTTTTGTAGTCAGGATTTTTCAATAGGAAATCATAATCGTGGATTTGGCGCATGGTACTGATCATGGCACCACTCATTTTCAAGAAGCTGGAAGTATCACTTGCTTCATCCCGATAGGCACTTAAGCGAGCCCCAAATGTTGGTCTTTTCGGTAATTTATGATCGGAACGGTGAAATACATTAATCGGAAAGTTGGAAAGCATGCCGCCATCTACAAATTTCACCTTCTCAGGGACTTTTCCGGTATATCGAGCAAATTCATCCCATTTTGGATCATGGGCTTGCCCAGCATTGGGTAAATCGGAAACTTCGTATGGCTCAAAAAAGTAGGGTATTGACATAGAGGCCCGTACCAACTTGGCAGGATTCTCTTGATCTGGATTTTTCCAATACAGAGATTTCATTTTCGGAAATTCCACTTTTGTACATGTGCTTATATCGGAAGTAATAATGGCCAATCTCGGCTTTGCCTCCAATGGTTGACCCGTTTCATCATGCAATGCGGGGACTATTTGTCTTAAATCCTCAAGATCTTTTAATGTGAAAATCTTTTCCTTTTTAAGGATTTCCGTAATCCAATTCTCAAAATCATTTCCCGGGTTAAGCCCAAATTTTGATTTCAGAATTCTATATATTTTTAAGGCATTCCAAACTAATGATAAAGCCCAACCATTTTCCTTTTTAATGGCTTTTTGAATGAGCTTTTTAATTGATTTATCGCCATCCACCAGATCGAATAGATTCTTTTCACTTAAAATAGTTAGGACTTTTTCTGACTTTGTTTCATTTATTTTCCCAAGGCTTGCCAGCATCAAGGTATTGATGGCACCTGCAGAGGTTCCTGCCAGTGAAAAGAAACGAATTCCGGCAGACTCAAGTACGTAGGTATAGCCTATTAATGCAATGCCCAATACTCCTCCCCCTTCTTGGACCAAATCCACATATTGATGACCATCGGCATCGAAAGTATCGGAAAAGCGCTTAGTTTTTAAAGGTTCTATTCTTTCTAAAATCCCTTTAATATTTTCCGTTTCAGTAAATTTTGCTAATGTCATGAGACTATAATAATGCTTTAACAGCTGTTAATACTGTGTCACCTAAGAATTTTAGAGCAGCATTTGTAGCTCTTTGCGCTGAAGCGGTTGACATCGCCCCTATTGCCAAAAGCTGGTTCTTAACCACTCCTTTTTGACCTTCAATTTCTGACTTAAACTCATCATCCGTTATTTCTCCCGATAGCCTTAAATTTGCCAATAATTGAAGCGCTTCTTTCTCTTCTTCAACTATTTTTTTCGCATATTCCCTTATATGGGGAAGGTCGCTTTCCAATGATCCTTGAATAACATTGGTTAATCCATCAATTAGCGCATCAAAATCAATATCCATCATTATAAAAATTAATTGGTTTCATTTTTTGCTTTTTCAGCTTTTAATAGTGCTTCAAAGTTTTTTGTAAAATTATTTCTGTGAATTTGTAGTATGGTCTCCTTTGAATTAAGGTCACCCTTATATTTTCTCCAATAATCCTGTAGAATACTTTTGGAAATTTCTGTGGAGAATGTATTGAGTGATTTCGATTGGTTCTTCAACATTATTCCATAGAGATCCGAATCAATATCTTGATAGAATGCTTCAAAAGATTTCCTAGGATATTCTTCTGTAAATTGTATTTCGCCATTGTCATCAGTCAGCGAGAGCAGTTTAGCATAATACGAATCAACATCTTGCGCCACCTCAACGATTTCATTAACCATTTTGGAATCATAGTCAGTAATCCATTTTACTTGGCAAGCTTGGGTAAATAAGCCTATTAATAATAGAAAATAGATGGTTTTTAAATTGAGTTTCATATTCATGATTGTTTGATTTGACTTCCGATTCTTTTGATGGAATCATTTTCTTTTTGTTTACCTGCACCCCTTAAGGCTACCAATTTATTCAATAGGTCAAACCAAAAAGGGGCACCTAATGCAATAGCAAAACTTGTGATGAGCCAGCCTAATAATGAAATAAAAAAGTTACAGCAATTACTAATCAAATAATTCCAAGCTGATTTATTCCAGCCAATTTGCAACATATTTGTATTGGCTTTAAGATCATTTGTGTAAAAATCTTCAAGTGCAGACTTGGCCGAATCATAGGAATCACTGCTTAAATTAGGGGATTCATGATCATTCAAATATTGACTTGCACCATCGGCAATTTGTGTTCTCAGATCCGAGTTTTTTGACAGTTGTTGATAAATGGAAATGGAATTGGCATTTAAACATACCGCCACTAAAAAGCTAATCATAAATGTGATCAATTTTATTTTACGGTTAAACCAGCCGGAACCTCTTTCCGCAATTTCATTATACCAAGCCTCCAGTCTTTTTCCGAAATCATTGATATCCTCATTAGCTTCTTTTGCGAATGATTTCAATAGGGCTTTAGTCTCAACTCCTAGAACAGCTAAATTATCAATAGCATCCGAAATTTTATAACCGTGATCTAATGTAGAGCTTTTTCCTAAGTCATTTAATTCACCTTTTGTTCTGATGATATCTAGAACAGTTTTGGCAAATTTATCACTACCCAAATATGATGGTAGCTTTCCATTTTTCTTTGACAAATACTTTATTAGCGGGTGCTTATAAAAAATGACAGATATGTTTTGCGAATCATCATCAAGTGCTCGTTCAATAATTTTTCTCAAATTTTTAGCCCTAAGCTGTAAAATGGACGAACAATATTCCACTACCAAGGTGACCAATATGCTTAAGAGCAAATAAACAAATACCAGTCCTATTATGATTTCTAATGATTCAAAACCAGCCATGATCACTCGTTTAAAATACTGTTCAAATAGTCCTTTGTATTGGGTCCGTACTTCCCATCAATCGTTAAAAACCCACTGGTCGCTTGTAAATCTTTAATAGCATTTTCAGTCTTAGGGCCAAAGTCACCATCAGATGTACCACAGTTAAAACCTGCTATTTTTAGTGCATTTTGTAGTGCTTTAACCTTATCTCCTTGATCCCTTGTAGCTAAAGTGGGTGCCGGCAGCACTAATAATTTGCTGGGTGATAACCGTCTAAAGCCTAAAACGGTATTTGTTTCATAAGCGGAGATTGAAACCTGATTGCCTTGATTGCCTCCTAGGCAATATACTCGGGAAGCGTCTTGTGAATAACCAAAAAAGAAACCTACATGGCCTTTCCATGATTGCGGACTTTCACGCCAGAATATTACCACATCCCCCGGTTCTGGTGCTTCGTCAACTTTTTGTCCTATCAGCAACCATGATCGCGCATTGGCCTTTTTACTGGATTTTAAGCCACATTTTTGCGCCACCCAATTTACAAAAATACTGCACCAGGGCGTTTCATCATCATTTACCCATTCAAAACCGCTTTCTTTGGCATAGTCAACTATGGATTGATTGTGTTGGTCTCCTGAAATTTCCTTTTGACCAAGTTCTTGAGTAGCTATTTGAATTATTTTATCCATATACAAGCGTTGAGGTTTTGATTGTAACTAATTTCTAAATTTTATTTTACTATTGCAATACCTATTATTGGGTATTTTTCGATTTCCCTAATTTCTAATTACATGGATTGGATTTTATTTGGAGTTTTAAAAAGTTGAATTATTGATTTGATGTTATAAATAATTCGTATCTTAATAACTAAAAATTAAACATCGTGAAAAAGAAAATTATAATGGGAGCTGGAATATTAGTCCTGCTACTCATCATTTGGGTAGTTTACGGATTATTCTTTGCTACCCCTGTTAGTCCGCCCGCAACGGTTACTTATAATGAAGCCGGATTGGAAATCACCATTGACTACAGTCAGCCCTCAAAGAAAGGCAGATTGATTTTTGGAGAGGAAAGTGAAGGCGCTTTGCAGCCTTATGGAAAATACTGGAGATTGGGTGCCAATGCCGCCACTGAAATCAGCTTTAATAAAGATGTCACGTTTGGGGGCAAGCCAGTTGATGCTGGAACATACAGAATGTATGCCGTACCCGGTCCAGAGACATTTGAAATTACTTTAAACAGTGAAACTGATGTTTTTTTCGGAGTAGCTGAACCGGATTATGATTTGGATGTGCTTTCCATTGAAGTTCCGGTGCAAAAACCTGCTTCCACTGTTGAGACTTTTACCATTGGTTTTAGCTCAACAGACAAAGGAGCCATAATAAATTTCACTTGGGATCAGACGATGTTTCAGGTACCTGTATCGGTTCAATAAGACTTTATTTTATTGCTAAACATTTGAAATTATTACACTCTTTCAGGGCTTGGTTTAACTATTATTTTTGCAGTAGGGCTTTACCCTACTTTGAGATATTCCGTCCCTTCAGGACTTTAGTATTTCTATTATTCAAGAAGTACTTCAGCTTTCAATAAAGGGATTTGCTAATGTATCTACAAATATTTTGTTGTTTAGTTTAGTCTTGAAAGGACATAATATCATAACATAGGGTAAAAATCTTTCAATTACTTAATATCTATTTTGAGCGTGATTGGGATTTACCTCAGTAAATATTCGTTTACCCATTAAAAACATATATTTAGATAGAATTTTGTACTTTTGAAAAATTGAAGAAAAAACTACTATATGGATAAAGTAAAATACCTCATTATAGATGACGACCACATATTTAGTAAATGGCTCAAAACCAATATTGAAGATTTATTCCCCGATTTTGAACATATCAGTTCTCGAGTAGATACGCTTGGGGGCTTGCTTGATATCCACAGAAATTCACCGGATTTGGTTTTCTTAGATCAATACATTGATGGTCTTAGCGGTTTTGATGTGCTGGATTTAATGAAGCAACAACCCAAAACGATTATGATTTCATCTGAGAGTATTGATCAATCGAAATTAGATGAATATCCCAATGTAATCGGTTTTATAGATAAGCCAGTTGATTTGGATAAATTGAAGGCTATGTTAAAAAGTAGTGAGCTTATTTGATTGATGGGGTTGCGAATAAATAATATCCATCTTTACGGGTTGTCTTACTTGGTCTTTATAATTCCCATTGACATGATGTTTTTTCCTTAAAACAAATTGATTTAAATAGTGTTCTAATGGCTCACTAAATTAAATCATTATGAAAAAATTAAATTATGTAATCGCTATTGGGTTAATTTTTACTTTCCTAGCCTGCGGAGGTGGGGAATCAAAATCTAACCAAACCGAAGAGAATTCCATGGAAGAAGCAGTAACGGAAGAAACTCCAGCTGTTGAGGAAGCCATGGAAGAAGATGAGTCAGCAAAAGACATTGTAGCCTTAGCAATGGAAACGGAATCTTTATCGACCTTAGTATCTGCCGTTAAAGCCGCTGGCCTTGTAGAAACCTTGCAAGGAGATGGTCCTTTCACCGTTTTTGCTCCTACGAATGCAGCTTTTGAAGCATTACCTGAAGGAACATTGGAAGATTTACTAAAACCTGAAAACAAAGAGAAATTAGCCTCTATTTTAACTTACCATGTGGTAGCAGGAAAAGTAATGTCAACTGATCTTTCTGATGGAATGAAAGCCAAAACGGTAAATGGTGCTGAAGTTACCATCAGTACTGCGGATGGAGCAAAAGTGAATGGCGCCAATGTTGTTTCTGCTGACGTAGAATCTTCCAATGGAGTAGTTCATGTTATTGATGCTGTTATCTTACCTCCAACAGAGTAATACAACAATCAATCATTAATAAAAAGCTCCTTTCAGGGGCTTTTTTTATGCTCAATTATTACTTGGAATCATATTTTAAATTTCGCAACCCTTTTCTAGCAGTCCGATCGACAAGAGTAAATATTTCATCATAATGGTTTTTTTTCGCACTTGGCTGATGGCCTTCTATCTTTATAAACTCACAGTTTAAATGATCGGTGATTTTAAAGAATTCGCGATATAGCTTATGATGATTCAAAAGCTTATTATTTGAAGAATGATAATCATTTTGTTCCAGATTAGTACGTCTATTTAGGAGTCCGATAATGCTTTGAGAATCAGTATAAACCACTATTTCATCATTTGTATCTCCCAACTCCTCTAATGCCCAAAGTAATGTCTGTAATTCTAGTTTTGTGGAAGAAGTGTTGCTAAAACTTTTGGTCCTGATTTTATCCTTCAGGCTAAGATTGAATTTTTCATATTCATGCAGCACCAAATAAGCGCCACAACCCACTTTGAGTTGGTTGTTTACGCTTCCGTCTATAAATAGTAATTGTCTGTTTTTCATAGATAACCCCATTAACTACTCAAATAAAGCCCCTAAAATCTCATTAAAAAGAAAGTTATCAATGAATTTAATGAGTAGTAAATATTTAAGTTCAACAATTTTTGTACTGAATATTAATATAAGAATTAATTATGCGATTACTTCCCTCCAAAAAACAACTTCAAATAAAAGCCCGGCTTCACCAATTCCTTTTTTAAATCCACATTATCGAGCATAGAGGTTAAGAGTGTTCGCACTGAAGCGTTATGATTGGCTTTTTTGACCACAAAATTAAAAAGTTTTGGGTATCGAAGAAGCATTTGGAGCTTACGACTTATTCGCAATTCGTTCCACATTTTGTGATATACCATCTTATCATATTGCTTGAGCGAATGAGAAGTAAAGATTTGATTTTCAAATGCTTTAATGATATATTCCGAAGCTATTCTTCCACTACGCAATGCATTGCCTATCCCCTCACCCGTAAAGGGATCAATTAGGCTGGCGGCATCCCCCAACAATAAAAACCGATCACCAGAAATAGGTCTTTTTTTAGAACCTATGGGTAATCCAAATCCTTGCGGTTTTTCAATAGAAGTGGCATTTTGAAACCTTTCTTTTAAACTAGGAATTGATTCTATAAGAAGATTTAATTCCTCCTTTAAATTAAGTTTTCTTTTACTTACTTCACTGGAAAGCATACCTAATCCTACATTAGCTTGTCCGTTGGGTAAAGGAAAAATCCAGAAATAGCCAGGCAAGAGTTCTTTATAAAAATGAAGCTCTATTGCCTGTTGATCATTAAAACCAGTGACGCCTTCAAAATATTGCCTAATTCCTGCACAATAATGTTGTTTTTCTATTTTTATACTTCCTAATTTCTTATTGACTATAGATTGTGCACCATCTGCACCTACAATCATTTTAGCACTAAAGTCTCTTTTATCAGTTTTTAAATCAATTCCATCTTTATTCCTTTTAACTTCCAGCGCTTTCTCGCCCATAAAAATTTGGATATTATGCTGAATTTCGATTTGCTGAAAAAGGAAATAGTCAAAATCAATGCGTTTGCTAATGTAACCCGCTGCATTTCCATGATTAGGATTTTGGTAATTGATGTCTATAAAAGAATGGTTAGGCGCCACAAATCTCACACCATGAGAATCTATCTTTTCATGGAAGGAATTAAAATCTTCTCCTAATTTTTGATCCATTCGATAGAGTTGGTTTACAACATCTGCACTTAATGCGTCCCCACATATTTTATCTCTGGGAAAAGTGGCTTGATCGATTATCGCAATGTTTATATACTGATTTCGAAGTTGATAGGCACATGCAAAACCAGCCGGCCCAGCTCCCACTATTATTAAATCGAAATCATGGCTTTTTTCTTTCAAATGTCTTATGGTGTTTTGAATATTTGATATACTTAAACAAGTATTATCTTCAATCGATTCAATAATTGAATACGGAAAAGTTTAGTTTATTCAACCAAGATTAAATTTACAGATTTCTTTCTTTTTCTAATACCCTATTCATTTTTTTGACAATCATATCTAATTCCATGGAGTTTCTATTGACTAATTTCAGTAATTCTTTTCTCTTTTCTTCAGATGCTTCCATTTCAATCAAGTTAAGAAGCCCTAATATTCTAGCTAAGGGCGCCCTTACTTCATGTGAATTCATATGTCCGTATTTTATAATTCTATTGAGTTGATCATGAGCTATTTGGGTTCTTTCTTCAACTATTCCTTCCAAATTGGAATTAAGTTCTTTTAACATATCATTTGCATCCGATAATTCTTGAGTTCGTTCTTTTACTATTTTCTCAAGATCCTTATTATTATTTTCTAATTTTCTCCTGTAACTCATTTGGACCAAATAAATAGAACTTACGAAAGCTGTGGCCATCATTTCAAGTGTTCCGGAAACAAATATGGATTTATAAGAAGGCCAAAAAGAAAATTCCTGATTGAAGCCAAACATCCAATAAGTAAGAATCAAAAGCGGATATAGCAAAATACAATAATAGACAAGTGAATTAACAAACCATATAAATCCTAATTTAGTGGCCTTAAAGTCATATTTTTTGATCCGTTGATAAATGTACCAAAAAATAAATAATGGTATAACATGCATTAAGAATATTGGAAATAACCTTAATTCAAGTGGCAAACCCAATAAAGTCAATAAGCAGAGTAAGATAATATATAAAGGATTTCTTATGTGAAATATAGCAATCAAAAGCGGCACCTCCCTTAAATCACTGTAACTACCATCAAAGCCTGGTGTATCAATAGTGATCAGCCCTAAAACTGCTGATAAAATCCCAAAAATAATCGTTATGAAAAAATCTGAATGCTTATCAAAAAAATTTACTTTGAGTTCTTTCATTTAAACCTATATTAGAAAATTTATATAATTCTTAATATAAGTAAATTATTATTTAAAATGAAAATAGATTATTAGGTTAGAATAAATTTAACCAACCCTACTTTCAGAATACAAATCATAAGCCGCCACTAAGGATTCTCTACCAGTAGAACTTTCATAACGTTCATATTTATGGATGCTTTCCCTTTCTTCCACATATAGGGGTTGGTAGTCATCATCATAATTATCCCAGATAATCAAAAGGTATTTATATCCTATTTTACTGTTTCTGCCTGTCTCAAGCCAAGCTTCAAACATATCTTCTTCTAAAGATTTGGGGAAATCGGATCCTTCAAACATATTATTATTTCATCATCTTAAAACCTAAAATTAATGCTATATGTTGAGTAATTAGTTTGAAAAAATAAATTTATTTTAAAATATGGAAACAATTCAAATTCCATCAAATGTAGATAATCCATTAGATATAACACTGATTGAGAATGCATTATGCTTTCAGACTGCTTAAAAACTCTAAGGTATTACTTCCTTTTCCATTAATTGGTAATTGTACATTAAAAACAGTTTTAACTCCTGCAGTTGAAGTAACGGACACTTTCCCATTTAATAAATCCACTGACTTTTGAACTATATAAAGACCTAACCCATTTCCGTTTGATAGTTCGTTTCCAACGTAAAACATCTCAAAAATTTTATGTTGAATATTTTTTTCAACCCCTACTCCATTGTCAGTGATCTTAATTTCAAGTACATTATTCTTAGTACGTACTTCCATTTCTACTTCACCACTTTTATCATTATCTATCCAGCAGAAAAAGAATGCGTTTTCCAATAAATGGTATATTATAACCTCTACCAATTTATATATACTGAGTACCTTGTTTTCAACTTCAAGATTTACTTTAAGCTTAATTTTCCGATCTAAAATAATCGTATTGAATGAAGAAACTACATCATCGCAAATAGTGGCCACGTCAATTTTCTCAAAATCCCCTGGCTGATGGATTTCACTAATGGTGCTTAGTTTTTTAAGTAGCTTATCCATACGCTTATTAGTCTTAACCAAAAGCCCTGTAAGCTCTTTATTATTGGTCTCACGGCTGATTAAATCACTTATACCTGCAATGGAGCTAAGCGGTGCGCGCAAGTCATGAGAGGCTTTATAAAGCACTGTATCAAGCTCTTTAAAAGTTTTATTCAACAGATAGGTGCGTTCCATGACAATATTCTCCAAATTCTCATTGGTGAGCTTCACTACTTTATTGGCTTCGATCAATTCCTTTTGTTGTTTTTTCAATTTTGAACGGAAATAGAATAAAAGCAGAATCAATACTGCAAATATCAAAGCTACCGCAATGCTTAATATTAGTCTTTGTTGATAGATTCTTCTTTCTTTTAGCCTCTCTCGCTCACTTTCTGATAATCTGTTTTCTAATTCTTGAAGATCATAAAACCTTCTTTTCAATTCGTTGATAACCGTTAGATAAGAATTCAAACTTTCATTAAATTCACTTTTATTGTTTTCCAATATATTTTCAAGTTCCTCTATTTCAGCCAATAAATTTGATTTAGATTCCTCTGTCATATTATCAAAGCCAATATTAAGCTTATCTATCACCATTTGAATTTTTTCCTCTAAAACCAGTCTCTTTTTGGACTTACTGGCATTGTCTTTTTTTACTTGTTGGAAGATTTTATCAATGTCTTTTTCTACCCCAGTGCTATCCGATATTTGTCCCAGTAAATCCTCGGAATCTGATAAGTTACCTAGCTGATATTGATTAAGTAATTCATCAAATTTTTGATCAAATTTTAATTGATTTTCATCACTTAATTGTTCTTTATTTACTTTATTTAACAAGTCATAAAAAGCTCTAAGTGAAGTCATTGTATCCAATTGTTGAAGCAATAATCCGGTCTGATCATTCTTTTCTCTTTGACTGGATTGTTCATCAACCATGGGCGTTATACTTTCTTGAACTTTTGACTGAAGTTTTTCCACTGTAATAATGGTGATGTTTTGGGTTTTCAGATCTAATATCTCATATCCAGGGATTTTGAACTGATCAGGTCCTTGAATTTTATCATTCAATCCTAAAGGAATATTAATTCCCCCATCGCTGTCAGTCCTTTTTGAGATATTTTTGGTGCCTAAAAACTGTACTTGAATATTGGGTACTACCATCCCATTTTTATTGACTACTCTTATTTTTTTGTCTATGTAGCTTTTATTTCGAATAATGACTTCCAATATACCTTTGCTCAAATTCCATGAGGCGACTTCCAAGCTTTCGTCTTTTAGTTTGATGGATTGAATTGGAATATCGGATGCAGCCAGATTAACAAAAACGATTCCGTTTTCATTGAGCGCTACATAATCACCATTATTAATTGAAAGGCTTAAGTTTGGGTATGGATTAAGGTTTTTAGAGAAGGCTTTTACTTGTACAACTTGGTTATTTTGTGCAATCGCTTTTAAACCAATTAAATTGAGCCATGTTACCCCAATTAATGTAAGTACAAGAATATAACGGGGGAAAACTTTAGAAATCCCAAACTGCAACTTATTCATTTTCTTCCCTCAAACTGTTTTTAAAGTCATCATTCACCACCACTATTTCGTAACTTAAATCTTGTTTTGCAAATTTTGGCACCTCAAAACTAACAAATCCATCCAAATCATCCCCTTTTATTCTGATTTTATATTTACTGTAATATGGGATTTTTAATTTAAACCTTCCTTCATTATCGGTTTTGGTTATTACTTTCAATACATTTCCCGTTCTATCAATTAATTCCATTTGAACATTAGGTAATATTTGTAATTCAGAGGAATCCATCCAATTATGTTCAATAAACTTAACTATACCTTCTACTTCAAGCGGATAGATTTGTAAATCCAAAGCAAATTCATAAATGTCAAAATCAAAGCCTTGGTTTTTACGATTGGAGCTCATAAAGCCTTGCTGACCTAAACTGTCAATATTAAACGACAATTCATCAAAAGTTGAATTGATTGGATATCCGAGATTTTCTAAATCCTGAAAGTCACCCTCTATCATCTTGGCTTTATATATATCGAACCCACCTAATCCCGGATGCCCATTAGAAGCAAAATAAAGATTTGATTTATGAATAAAAGGATAGCGCTCATCTGTTTGGGTATTGATCATAGTTCCCAGGTTCTCTGGTTCGCTCCAACCTTCCTCAGTTTTTACAGATATATATAAATCCTTCCCCCCTAATCCTTGGCTAAAATTAGCACTAAAAATAAGGGTTTTACCATCTTGACTAATGGCAGGCTCAGTTAAATCAAAATTAGGGTTATTGTGTTCAAATGCATCGGTTTTAATCCATTTCCCTCTTTTCTGCTTGGCGAAAAAAAGTTGTAATGGGTAATTTTCGGCATCATTCTTTTCTTTATCTGAAGCAGCATATACCATTTCTTGGCCATCATTGAACATACTTATGGCCGATAAATGAAATGGGGTTTTTAAACTTTGTCCGGCCGGTCTGGGATTTTCGTAGTTCAAGGCAACTATTGAAAAAGGATCTTCATAAGTTGACCATTTTCTCAAGTTATAAAAAGAAGCATTTTCCTTAATATCAATCTTATGAATCATCTCCACCTGAGGACGATTAGAAATTAAATAAACTTCTTTATTTCCGGCAGGCAACATTTGAAGTTCACTGTGATCAGAATTCATACTTGCATAATGCGCCATATTTTTTAATGAATCTTCGTAGAGATATTTCAAATTATTTAATCGCCAAATCTTATGCACAAACAACTCATCATCTGGTTTTTTGTCCATACATATTTGATAATAATTTAAAGCCCGTTCCGTATTGCCAATGGATGATAGAGACTCTGCAAAGTAAAAATAGTCTTTTGTGGGAAATTCCAGATTGGTTTTCTCATGTTGATCATAAAAATTTACAGCCTTTTCGTATTGATAAGTGAAGTAATAGCTCCTGGCCAATCTCAAGGCAATATTTTCCGGTGCTCCCTCCTTTTGTGCTATTTCCTCATAAATAGTTAAGGCCTTATTATAATTTTTAGCAATAAATGCCTTATCAGCATCTGAAATGGATTGATTAAAGGCATCAAAAACTGATTGCTGAGCCATTAAATCCTGGGTGAATATAATTAAAATAAAAATGGACAAAATTGATATATAATGCCGCATGCTATGGTTAAATGGTTGATTCATCAATTTCATTGAGGCGAGTTGACATTATCGTAGTTAAACTTGAAAATATACCGAAGCATGATTTCATTGGATGCTTGTGCAAGTCGGCTCACATTTCCTATTGGATAATCATAGGCATAAGCTACCTGAAATTGTGGAGATAAATTAAATCTAATCAAAAAATCTACAGATTCCTGTTTTCTATAAGAAACCCCTGCCGTTAATACACCTTTATAAGTGGTAAGAAAATTTAGATCATAGCTTAATGGCGTACCTTGAAAATACTTGAAAAGAAAAGCGGGACTTAGAATGAAATTATTCCCAAGTGGAATGTGGTATTGACTAAAAAGCAAATGATTATGATTGATGGGATCTAAAACAATGGAGTCATTTACATTTATGGTTTTATTGATGATAGATGGAATCGAATATCCTGCTTCAAATCTTTTACTGCGATAATAAAAACCAAAGCCTGCATTAAAATCCGTTCCTGAGAAAATTTCATCATTTACGCTTGGGTCTGGGTTTCCGTTTTGAAGTGACTGATAATCTGAACGTACATTCAACATACCTGCTTTAATACCGAACGACAACGTTTTATGATATCCAACAGGCAAATGATAGGCTAAGTTAGTGGCCGCTTGTATATTTTGATGCACACCAATACTTTCTCTATGGATAAAAAGCCCCGTACCTAACTGAGGCTTTTTAAATAATGAATGTGCCGAAAAAGTTTGAGATTGTGGTGCCCCTTCTAATCCGCTCCATTGGTCTCGGTGCAATAGCGATATGCTTAATGCCTCATCAGCTCCTGCATAGGCCGGATTAATTAAAGAACCATCATACATATACTGAGTGTATTGCATTCCTTGTTGCGCACAGATTACATGACTAAAACCACCCATGATTATTAGCAATACAATTAAGACTTTAATATGGTATTTAAGTTTATTCACTTTACATAATTTATTGATATTTAATATGTTATAATAATACAATTAAATAAAACTATAACATATTTTATGCTTTATCTCAGTATTTCCAAGAAGCCTTTTCTTTCGATCGCATCCTGCTCATTTCTGACGGAGATAAAGTAGTAATAAGTACCTCTAGGCACTATTTCACCATTTTTATTTTCACCTCTCCATATAACTTCACTATTATTATAGCCATTAGCACGGAAAATTTCAGCACCCCATCTGTCCACTATAATCACTTGATTATCGGGAAATTGTTCAATACCTTCTATGAGCCATGAATCGTTGTTTCCATCCCCATTCGGACTTACTAGTTTACTGATTTGGACATCCAATACCAATGGTTCGATGGTTACTTCAAATGTGCAAATTTCACTTTGTCCGTTTTCCTTACTGAATGTATAGCTTACCATTGTGCTACCCACTTCAAATGTATCACCAGGATTATGGCTTGAACTAACATTAAGTTGAGAGCATGCTGAAGTTGCTGTTGGCTCCTCCCAATTTATACTGGCAGTTCCACTGCTATTTTCTGCATTCAGTATAATGTCTTCAGGACAATTGTCAATAATTATCTCAAAATCATCTAGCACATTTACTTCAAAACTACAAAAACTGCGATTTCCATTTTCATCCGTGAATTCATATTCAACATTTGTGATACCTATTGGAAAAACTGTACCAGGTTCAAAGTTTGAACTGATACTTACTTCTGTGCAATTATCCGTAGCAGTGGGTATTTCCCATTCAACTATAGCCTCACAATCTTCCGGTGCAATAACACTTATGTCTTCAGGACAAAACGATATGATCGGTGCACTTTGATCAATTACTTCCACTTCAAAAGTACAAAGCGTAATTTCACCATTTTCATCAGTGGCAGTATATTCAATATTAGTTATTCCAAGTGGAAGCTCTTCACCAATTTGATAATTACTGCTGATTGTTAAATTGGAACAATCCTCGAAAACAGGCTCTTCCCAATCTGCAATTCCAATACAATTCTCATTAGCGTTGATTATTTGCTTATCGGGACATGAAATAAGTACCGGTGCACTTTTGTCTTCCACAATGACATTAAAGCTACATGTATTGGTATTTCCTGCATCATCAGTTGCAGAATAGGTAACGGTAGTAGTGCCAAAAGAAAAACTATCACCGGATTGGAAATCACTTTCTAAAGTGATATTAGCATCACAATTATCAACCACCTCAGGAGTTGTCCACTCTGCAATTGCCGAACATTGATCATTGGCTGTTAGTTTAATATCTGATACACAAGTGGTGAAATCCGGCATTTTATCATCTTCTACTATTACATTAAAACTACAGCTTTTTTCATTTCCTGCATCATCTGTGGCGGTGTAGGTCACCAGCGTAGTACCCAAAGGAAATATTTCTCTAGGATTATGGCTAGAAGTAATACTTAAATCAATATCACAATTATCTGTAAACTCCGGAATTTCCCAGTTTGCTAATGATTCACAATTCCCCTTAGCTGAAACGGTTATATCATTTGGACAACTAACTACTGTAGGAGCAGTATTATCTTCAACAGTTACTTTAAATGAAGTTGTTGTTTCATTGCCTGAATTGTCCCTTGCAGTTACTTCCACAGTAGATTCTCCTATTTGAAAAATATCTCCCGAATTAAAACTACTGGTAATCTGAACCTCTTCACTACAGTTATCTTCAGCTGTAATAGTATTCCAACTCACGGCTGTTTGACATGCATCTTCGTCAGCAGCTACCACTAAATCATTGAGTTGAGTGATAATGTTAGGAGGAGTTTGGTCACTAACAATTACTTCAAAACTGCAATTACTACTGTTACCTGTTTCATCTGTGGCGGTGTAAGTTACGGTTGTACTTCCCAATGGGAAAATATCCCCTGATTGGAAGTCACTTTCAAGGCTAATCTCACCATTGCAATTATCTGAAATTGCCGGCAATGACCATGTGGCAGTTGCCTGGCATTGATTATTAGCCGTTAATTCAATATTGGGCACACAACTGATAAAATCTGGTGCAGTTTCATCTACTACTATTACATCAAAGCTACTTAGCGTTTCGTTTCCTGCATTATCAGTGGCAGTATAAGTAACTGTGGTAGTTCCTAATTGGAATAAATCGCCAGAATTATGTGTAGAAGTAATTTCTAAATCAGCATCACAATTGTCCGAAAATGTTGGGATTTCCCAATTAACAAGAGTGTCACAATCACTTGATGATGAAATAGTTATATCAGTTGGATTAGCCAATGCTTGAGGTGGGATTTGATCTTCCACCGTAATAAGGAAAGATGCAGAAGTTTCATTTCCGGCATCATCTGTTGCGGTAATTTCCACGGTAGTTTCCCCTAAAGGAAAAACATCTCCAGAATTAAAATTTGTCACAATATCTAAACTATTATCGCAATTATCTTCGGCTAGAATTTCTCCCCAATTTACTACCACCTCACAAGCATCTTCTTGAGTAGATACAATCAAATCATCCGGAATGGAAGAAAAAACCGGGGGTGTGTTGTCCTGAACTGACACCGTAAAGCTACAGATGGCTTCGTTTCCAGCATCATCCGTGGCAGTATAAGTTACTTCTGTCTCACCAAATGGAAAAGTGTCCCCTGGATTATGTGATGAAGTCACTTGCGGATTACTATCACAATTATCCGTAAAAGTGGGAATGTCCCAAGTAGCGGAAGATTCACAATTAGCATTGGCAAAAACCGTGATATTGGTCGGACAATTTTCTGTGCTTGGTATAGTATTATCTTCTACAATTACCAAAAAACTGGCTAATGTCTCATTTCCAGCTAGGTCTGTTGCAGTATAAGTCACTAGTGTTTGCCCCAAATTAAATCGATCACCTGAAGCAGCATCACTATTAATAATGATATCATTATTAGCAGAGCAATTATCTTCTACTTGAATTTCATCCCATGAAGCAATTGCTCCACAACTTTCATCAGCAGACGCCTTTACTTCTGCTGGAATATTTAGAAATTCCGGCCCCGTATTATCAACTACAGTTACATCAAATGAGCATTGAGCTGTATTTCCACCCTCATCAGTGGCAGTATAAGTTACGGTTGTTGTGCCAATTGGGAAAGTGCTTCCATTAGCAAAATCGCTTGTTAATTCAGGAACAAAACCGCAATTATCACTTGCCTCCGGTTCAGTCCAAGTAGCAACAGCCTGACAATTTTCGTTAGCATCTAATGTGATATTACTTGGACAAGTATCGAAAACAGGATCAAAATTATCTACTAATGTGATGTCAAAACTGCATTGATCTAATATTTTTCCGTCATAAAAAGCAATGTATTCCACAGTGGTTGTTCCAATTAAGAATTCATCACCGGGATCATGTGACCTAATTAATTGAATTTCGTCACAAGGCACTCCTGGTTCAATCCAGGTTACCGCTCTATTACATGATTCGGTTAATATCCTAGTGATATCTCCTGTATCACACTTATCATCGGCAAATACGTAATTAGAAGTAACGTCTAATTTTACGGTAACAACAAATGAGCATTGTTCTATTATATCTCCATCAATATTTTTTCCAGTGTAAGTTACGGTAGTCTCCCCTAAAGGAAATATATCCCCTGGAGTATGGGTAGAAGTGATGTCAGTTACATTTGGATCACTTGATGTTGGTTCAGTCCAATTTACAGCTGTTTCACATGCATCAGTTACAGTTTCTTCAATGTCAGCTGGGCAAACTAAAAAAAAGAACCCTTTTTCTTCCTCTTTTCTAATACTATTATTTATTTCTAAATATTCACTTTTTGAAAATAAAGTACCTTCCTCTCCTTTAGTACTTAGAAAACTAAAAGAAACAAAGTAAAATATTAAAATAATTATTTTTTTATACACCTTAAAAAAAATTACAGCTCAATAATGTTAAAATTATTATAAAAAGTAATTTATGTAAAAGGAAATGAATAAAAAAGCGTTATCTATTATTAATATCGATGAATATTCATATTAAATCCGTTTAAAATGTAGATTATAAATAATTTGTCGGTTTAGAAAAGTGAAAATATTAATAATACTTAATCAGTTGGCATTAGAAATGAAAGCGCAGGCCAATATTAACACTTAAATAACTGCCTTCATGAAGCACACTTGCGCTCCTCACAGGTTCATTTTTATATTGATATTGAATGTCTGTCCTTTTTAAATCTGTGAACCCTCTATTATAAGTTAAGGTGGAGTAAATATTAAATTTTGGGCTGAGTTGAAAATCAAAGCCTGTTTCTGCCGCAGCAGTAATGAACATTTTATTGTAGGTAGTATATTCAGCAGAATATGAATAGAATTCAGCACCATTTACCGTGCTCCCGCCATTGCTGCTTCCTTTAGCTTCAGTAATATCAAGTCTTGTAGGATCTGTAACACTTAAATGAACCCCAACACTTGCAGTAGCAAACAACCAATCACTGTATAATGGGATTCTAGCCCTGGTTCTGACGGGTATATGATAATAAGCACCCCCGCCTTCACTTTTCCTTCCCCCTTCTTTAAACATTAATGAAAAGCCACTTTTTACTGGTCGGATAGCCATTCCTGTTTCAATACTGAATATGGAATTTAATTCATAGCCTGCAATCAAAGTGGCTCCGGGTACATCTATTGTCCTGATATTGGATGGCCCAACAGCATTTCCCTCATCTGTAACTTGATATAAATCATAGATAAAATTAGATTCTGTAGCAAGATAAAATTTTGACTGTGCATTTCCTTTAAATGCAAAAAATATGATTCCTATGGATAATAATAAAGCTGATACTTTCATGTCATTAGATTTAAGTTTAATAACTAACTATCCAATTATAGTTTTAGTATAAACCAGCAGAAAAAATAATTTCTTGTTCAACTACTTAAAATCAAATTGAGTACCTCCTAAAGATTTAACAAAAACACCAATTATGCAGTTGATAATGTAAAAATATCAATTCATGGGGGAAATAATTCTTATTAAAAAAGGCAGCACCCTGAAGAGTAACTGCCTTAAAACCAACCTTATGAAAAACTAAACAATCTATTGTCTCAATATTTTGATTTCCCTATTGGGAGTCATTACTTTATGTGCTTTATCGGTTGTGATGTCTTCTTCTATTGTAAAAGTATCTGTTAATTTTATATCCTTTGAAGAAGCTCCTACTTTAATAGTATATTCTCCGGCTTCTGCCAACCAATTTGAATTCTTTTCGTCAAAAGCAGCTAAATCCTTAGCTGAAATGGTAAAGCTGAGCGTTTCCTTTTCATTAGGCTTTAATAAGGATGTTTTAGCAAATGCCACCAATTGTAATGCTGGCTTTTCAATTTTGTCAGATGGTGCGGATACATAAATTTGAACCACTTCTTTACCAGCAACTTCACCTTTATTACTTATTTGGACAGTAACTTGCATATCATCTTTATAAAAATCTGAACTTAAGTTCAGATTATCATATTCAAAAGTGGTGTAGGACTTTCCATATCCAAATTCATAGGAAACTGGTACATCAAATGTCTCATAATACCGATAGCCCACATAAATATCTTCTTCATATACTACTTCCCAAGGATCTCTTTTCATAAATGAAAAACCTGATTCATCCTTCTTATCATCAGATTCGCCTTTTACACTTACACCCGGGAAATTTTCGGCTGTTGACGCATCATCATAATTAATTGGTATAGAGGCTGCTAATTTACCAGAAGGATTTACTTTTCCATTTAGTACGTCCACTACTGAATTCCCAGCCTCTTGGCCTGGCAACCAAGAACATAAAATAGCATCTGGAATATTTTTCCAACTTTCTGTTTCAATTATTCCGGCAATATTTAATATAACAACTACCTTCTTACCTTCTGAATGAAAGGCTTCAGTTACGTTTTCAATTAAAGATTTTTCCGCTTCATTCAAATAAAAATCACCAGCTATAGCTTTTCTATCTTCTCCTTCTCCAGCATTTCTTCCAATAGTAATCAGTCCAATATCTGATTTTTTTGCTATTTCTTGCGCAATAGATGGATCTAAATCCATTTCAGGAATAGGTTGTTTTCCACCTAATAATGCGGTCAGGAAATTTTCAGGTGATGGCTGGTTTTTAATTGCGTTCGCTATATAATCATTATAGATAATTTGTAGCTCTTCATTCACCTCATATTGAGCATTTTGCAAACCTTCAATTAAAGATATTGTATAGGCCTCATTCACATCCCCACTTCCCGTTCCACCGGAAATAAAACCATAAGAATTAGCACCAAAGGCCGCTATTTTTTTAATTGAAGATGAAAATGGAAGCGCATTATCCTTATTCTCTAATAAAACCATACCATCAGAGGCAACCTGACGCGTAATGGCCGCATGGGCTTCTAAATCAGGATTATTAGTGTTTTCATATTCTCTAAATCTAGGTGTTTTCTCCATTACAGAAAGAATTCTCTCCACATTCTTATTCAATATACTTTCTTCAAGCTCACCATTTTCAACTGCATTAATTACTTCTTGAATCTGTTCAGGTGAACCTGGTTGAATCATATCATTACCAGCTTTTAGTTGGGCTACTATATCACTTCCCCCACCCCAATCCGTCATTACATAGCCTTCAAATCCCCATTCATCTCTCAAAATAGTAGTCAATAAATCGGGATCTTCTGAGGTATATAAACCATTTATTTTATTATAAGATGACATTACTGTCCATGGATGACTTTCTTTTACTGTAATTTCGAAACCTTTTAAATAGGTTTCTCTTAATGCTCTTTCACTTAAGATAGTATTGACTGATAAACGATTGGTTTCCTGATTATTAACTGCAAAGTGTTTAATAGATGTTCCTACCCTATTGGATTGAATACCATTTACCATCGCAGCCGCCATTTTTCCTGTGACCAATGGATCTTCAGAATAATATTCAAAGTTTCTTCCGTTCAGAGGATCGCGTTGTAAGTTTAGAGCGGGTGCCAATAAAATATCGGCTCCATATTCTAAAACTTCTTCACCCATAGCATTTCCTACCTTCTCAATCAATTGAGTATCCCAAGTGGAAGCCAACAAAGTAGCAATGGGAAAGGCTGTAGCATAATATGTTCCTTCTTTTCCTTCCCTTTTTGGAGATATTCTTAATCCTGCAGGTCCATCAGCTAAAGTTTGGCTCGTAATGCCGTGATGAGGAAATTCAGCTGTAACTCCTGCAGTCCCAGGAAGGTATTGACGAATTTTGCTGACCATCTTTCCATAAGCAGTAGTGGTATCTAATTCTTTTCTTAAACCCTCAGGAATCATAGCCATAACAGAATCAGGTAAAGGCAAATACATCCCGGTCCCAACTACTAATTGAGCTTTCTCTTCAATTGACATTTTCTCAATTACTGAGGAGATATCAAATTCATTCTTTTCTTCTTCTTGTTGTTGACATGAGATCATTAATCCACCAATGATGAATACCATTGATAACTTAAAATAGTTGGATAGAAGTCTGTTGAGTAGGTTTCTTTTTTTCATAGAGTGAAGTTTACTAGTACTGTCAAATATTTATATAAATTTGGATTATTAATTTAATCTTTAATCTAATGTGTCAATATTACACAATAGTAAGAAAAATTTTCTATAATTAAATATCTCCAATGGATTTTTCTAAATACTTGTCTTCAGTATCAATAGATTGTGTGGTCTTCGGCTTTCATGAAAATCAATTGAAAGTATTACTTATGAAATTAAAAAGTATGGATACTTGGGCCTTACCCGGTGGTTTTATAGAACTCAATCAAACTGCAGAAGAGGCTGCAGATGAGGTCTTAAAAAACAGAACCACTATTGATAATATTTATCAACAGCAATTTCAAGTATTTACCGACCCCAAAAGAACTAATGCTGAGCATATCAAACATCTGATAAATAAAGGAGTATTAGAAAGTTCTACATTAGATTGGTTTGAAAATCGCTTTATATCTATTGGGTTTTATGCTTTAGTGGAATACTCAAAAGTCAATAAACCACAGCCTGATTTCATTTCTGAAAAATGTCAGTGGATATCAATAAATGATTTACCTCAATTAATGTTGGATCATTCTATAATTATTAGAGACGCCTACCAAAGACTTAAAAAGGATTTGTACGAGAAACCTATTGGTTTGAACTTATTACCTGAGAAATTTACTATGCCTGAATTACAGGCTTTGTATGAAACTATACTCCAGAAAAAAATTGATAGAAGAAATTTCAGAAGGAAGATGTTAAGTTTAGATATCTTGATTGATACTAAGGAAAAAAGAATGGGCTCAAGTAATCGTGCACCTATTGTTTATCAATTCGATAAAAAGAAATATTATCAAGTACTGGAGGAAGGTTATCATGCAAACTTGTTTTAGGATAAAGTGATGAAGGTTAAAATTAGTAAGCATTGATGTCATTATATATTTTGCTTATGAATAATTTTATTTAACCTAAATTCAATAAACAAATACCCCACACCCCCTATTGCAAATGAATGCTTTTCAGCTAATTTTGCAGGACAATTAAATACACCATGAAGGAAGCAACGGAATCACTCAATTTTTTAGAACATATCATAGAAGAAGATATAAAATCGGGCTTAGCAAAAGACAGTCTGCGTTTTAGATTTCCACCTGAACCCAATGGATATTTGCATATCGGACATGCCGCTTCTATTTGCCTTAACTTTGGATTAGGTGAAGATCATCAAGCCCCTGTAAATCTTCGCTTTGACGACACTAACCCCATCAAAGAGGAGCAGGAATTTGTAGATTCAATCAAACACAATATTGAATGGCTTGGATTTAAATGGGCAAAAGAATGCTATACTTCTGATTACTTTCAGCAGCTATATGATTGGGCCGTTGAACTTATTAAAAAAGGAAAAGCTTATGTAGATGGACAATCTCCTGAACTGATAGCAGAACAAAAAGGGACTCCTACTTCCCCGGGAAAACCTAGTCCACACAGAGATAGGCCCATTGAAGAAAACCTTGAGCTATTCGAAAAAATGAAAAATGGGGAATTTCCAGTTGGTTCTTATGTATTGAGAGCTAAAATAGATATGGCTTCTCCCAATATGTTGATGCGTGATCCTTTAATGTACAGAATTCTCAATAAAGCACATCATAGAACTGGAAATGATTGGTGTATCTATCCGATGTACGATTGGGCACATGGTCAATCTGATTATATTGAACAGATTACGCATTCCTTATGTACATTAGAATTCAAATCGCACAGAGAGTTATATGACTGGTTTTTGGATCAAATTTATGATGAAAATAAAATAAGACCTAAGCAAAGAGAATTTGCTAGACGTAATTTGAGCTATACGGTGATGAGTAAGCGAAAATTATTGGAATTGGTTCAAAGCAAAACGGTAGCGGGCTGGGACGATCCCCGCATGCCTACAATATCCGGATTGAGAAGAAGAGGTTATACCCCGGAGTCAATCCGTAAATTCAGTGAATTATCAGGCATATCCAAAAGAGATAGTGTTACGGATGTTTCCTTATTGGAATATGCCATAAGGGAAGATTTGAATAAAAGAGCCACTCGCGCAATGGCGGTAATAGATCCCGTGAAACTGATCATTACTAATTATCCGGAAGGAAAAACAGAAATGCTTGAGGCCGAGAATAATCCGGAAATGGAAAATTCCGGTTCTCATCAAGTCCCATTTTCAAGAGAATTATACATTGAAAAAGAGGACTTTAAAGAAGAAGCAGGAAGCAAATATTTTAGGTTAACTATCGGTAAAGAAGTCCGGTTAAAAAATGCCTATATCATAAAAGGGGAATCCGTTGTAAAAGATGCTCAGGGCAATATTACAGAGATTCATTGTACTGCTGATTTGGATTCACGTTCTGGTAGCGGAACCGAAGCCAGTATGCGTAAAGTGAAAGGAACTTTGCATTGGGTATCCATCCAACATGCCATAAAAGCTGAAGTAAGAGAATATGACCGTTTGTTTTTAGATGAGGCTCCAGATGCCCATGGTGATAAAAGTTTTATGGAATTTATTAATCCAGAATCTTTAAAAATCACGAAGGAAGCCTATCTAGAACCTTTTTTACAAGGGGCTAATTTGGAGGATAAGTTTCAATTTCAAAGAGTTGGTTATTTTACTTTAGATCAAGATTCCATTAAAGATCATTTAATTTTTAATAAAACGGTAGGCTTGAAAGATTCTTGGGCTAAGGCACAAACAAAGGAACAGCCTCAAACACAACAGCAAAAACCACAACAAGGTCAAGGTAGAAGTCCTATCAATGAAATTCAGAAAATCAGTAAGAAATATACTAATCTGTCTGGAGCTAAACTGGAATCGGCCAGAGCCAATATTGCCAAATTAGCAGAGGATGTGAGTTACGATGAGCTGGAACCATTATTTGGTACTGCCAAAAAGAAAGTAGGTACCAGGATTGGGGTGACCATTGCATTGGGGGTTTTATTGAGTAAAGGATTGGAAAGAAATGAAGCGATAGAAGCTTTCATCCAAGCTGGTATAGAGGATGATAATGAGCTTTTAGTAGAAGAGGCTAAGGCTTTGAAGATTTAACAACAATGATTCTTTCAGGTTTTTACTGCGATTACAGCGTAAAATATTTGAATTATGTCCGGTCTGATTTATAAAATGCCTTAGGTCAATCAACAATCAGACTGGACAGTCCAACCTCAATTATGGAATCCCGTCTTACCTTCGGTGCTGACCTATTGGCCTGCTTACTAGGTCAGACGGTAGTCAGACCGGGAAGCCCAAGATATCGCAGCCTGAATTAAAAAAAACAGCCTGATTGTTCTGAGATAGACTATTTTCATTGGATTAAAGAAGTGAATTATAAAGTTAATGGTTCTATTATATCCGGTCTGACCTTCGGTGCTGACCTTATGGAGTGCTAAAAGTAAAAGAACCACCAAAGTCTGACCGATTTTGCAATTATCTATAATAGACATCCTTTAATTAACGTCCTAATCCTCTACCCAAGCAATATTGACTATATCCTCAATATCAACTCTGTAATTTCCTTGTCGAATGTGACCATGAACCAATAAAGCAGGTGGTAATTTCGGAACTGTGATATTTTCGTAATTCTTTTGGGTTGTTTCATTTACCTCATTACTCGATAAACGGACATCCATAATATTACCTGATTTCTTAATCACTTGTATTTTGGCTCCTATAGGAATATTTTCGATGATTTTTTCTACTTCTTCTTTAGTCATGACCTTAAATTTTATTTAATAACAAAAAAGAAGTTAGGTATGTTTTCCGGAATAGAATCAAAGAGCAGGTCTGACCAATTGGAGTGCTACTTAGGTCAGACGATAGTCAGACCGGACAAACCCGAAAAACACAGTCTGAATTTACTCAGACAACTACTTCATTTAGTTTGAAAATGAGGGTTTAAATGGATGATTACCCAAACCTTTTATCCGGTCTGACCTTCGGTACTGACCTACTGGAGTGCTAAAGGGACTAGAACCACCTAGGTCAGACGGTAGTCAGACTAGAAAGTCCAAAGAGTGAAAACTTTGGATATTTGATGCAGTTCTAAAATCCCACTAGACAAAATCTAAAAATATATTTTTTGAAATCTAAGTGTTTTGTATTTTCGATTTAATGAAGTTAATAGCAGACCAATTATATCATGTCTATAATCAAGGGAATAATAAAGAAGATATTTTTAAGGATGAATATGATTACCTTAATTTTTTAAAAAAAATTAGAAAACACATATTGCCTGTTTCAGATATTCTTGCCTATTGTCTAATGCCTAATCATTATCATTTTTTAATTTACTCTTCAATAAAATCAACTGAAACCGTTCAATTAGGATTATTAGAAAGTCAGGTACTTAAAAATAACTTTAGATTATTAAATAGTGGTTATTCTAATGAATTTAATAATAAATACGGAAGATCCGGCTCTCTTTTTAGACAAAAAACCAAATATAAATTATTGGATGATGCTCACAATGATTATCCTTTTATTTGTTTTAATTACATTCATCAAAATCCATTGAAAGCTGGCATGGTCAAAAAAATGGAAGATTGGAGATATTCTTCTTTTCAAGATTACATGAAAATTAGGAATGGTACTTTATGTAATTTTGATTTGGCAAATCAATTATTTGATATTAATGGGGATGATTTTTATGAATCATCTTATTCGATTATTCATGAGCGTTTATCTGATAAGCTTTTTTGAAATTAAATAATCAAAAGTGATGTATGTAGATTTAAGCCGGTCTGACCTTCGGTACTGACCTAATGGAGTGCTACATAGGTGAGACGATAGTCAGACCGGACAAACCCGAAAAACACAGTCTGAATTTACTCAGACAACTACTTCATTTAGTTTGAAAAAGAGGGTTTAAATGGATGATTACCCAAACCTTTTATCCGGTCTGACCTTCGGTACTGACCTACTGGAGTGCTAAAGGGAATAGAACCACCTAGGTCAGACAGTAGTCAGACCAGAAAGTCCAAAAAAAATTCTTCCTTCATTAAACAAGACCATTCAAATCCTTTACTCCTAAATATCTTTCTACCGTAAAGCCTTCAGCATAATCCACTCCAATGATTTGGCCAAATTCCATTGCTCTAGCCTCAATCATTTTCATAAATCTAGGGCTTGATATATAGGTTTCTGGTTCTTCAGATCCGGCTTTATAAAATTGAGAGTCAAATGCTTTGATAGCATTCATTTTTTTCTCCCATTGATTGCTTACGTCCACTAAAAAATCAGGTTTAATGGGAAGGCTTTGGATATAATGATACACCTTATTAGGTCTGTAGGCTTCTTGAGCATTTCCATTGTCATCTGTGGTTTCAAATTTTTTCAAACCTGCTAAAAAAACCGATTCGGAAATTAACTCAGAAGCTCTTCCGTGATCTGGATGGCGATCTGAAACGGCATTAGCCAAAACAATATCGGGCTGATATTGTCTTATTTTCTTCACGATTTCAGTCTGATGTATTAAGTCATTTTTAAAGTAAGCATCTTTAAAGCCTAAGTTTTCACGGACTTTAAGTCCTAGAATATCCGCACTTTTAGCAGCCTCTTCCAATCTTTTTTGAGGGGTTCCCCTGGTTCCCATTTCACCTTCTGTAAAATCGATTACCCCCACGTTTTCTCCCATTTCAGCATGTTTCACAAGTGTCCCTGCACAGGCCAATTCAACATCATCGGGATGGGCCGCAAAAGCCAAAATATTTAACTTTATCATAATTCTATTATCACTAACAAGCCTACACTTACAATTAGTGTTTTAACATTTATAAATTCATAAAAAAAGGAGAGTGATCTCTCCTTCAATATTTTAAGCCTTCTCAGCTATTGCTTCTTCTTCCAATTCATCTTCTTTCTCGGCTAAGAATCTCTCTGCATCCAAAGCGGCCATACAACCTGTTCCGGCTGCGGTTACTGCTTGTCTGTATATAAAGTCTTGGGCATCACCTGAAGCAAAAACACCCTCTACTTTCGTCTTAGTGCTACCTGCTTTGGTAATAATATAGCCTGCCTCATTTAGATCAAGATAATCTTTAAATATTTCTGTATTAGGTTTATGTCCAATTGCCACAAAGAATCCAGTGGCTTTAATCTCAGATTTTTCACCCGTTACATTATTGACTACCCTAACTCCTTCCACAGCATCTTTTCCTAAAACCTCTTCCGTTTCCGTATTCCACAAGACTTCAATATTTTTAGCCTTCTCTACTCTTCTCTGCATAATTTTAGATGCCCTCATTTCATCCCTTCTTACCAACATTGTCACTTTATTACAGATATTGGATAAATAAGTAGCTTCCTCAGCCGCGGTATCCCCGGCTCCTACCACTACTACATTTTGTCCTTTATAGAAGAAACCATCACAAACCGCACAGGCAGAAACACCCATTCCATTAAGTCTTTGTTCTGATTCCAATCCTAACCACTTTGCAGAAGCACCAGTGGATATTATGACGGCATTAGCCGTAATTTCATGTTTATCATCTATAATCACTTTATGTGGATAGCCACTAAAATCCACCTTAGTAGCCATACCAAAGCGAACATCGGTTCCAAATCTTTCAGCCTGCTTTTGGAAATCAACCATCATTTGAGGACCGTTTACTCCATCAGGATAACCTGGGTAATTTTCAACATCATTTGTGATGGTTAATTGTCCTCCAGGTTGGCCTCCTTGGTATAAAACAGGTTTTAAACCAGCTCTTGCCGCATAAATAGCAGCGGTATATCCTGCAGGTCCAGAACCTACGATTAATACGTTTACTTTTTCTTCTGTCATAACGCTCATTAGTTTCTTGCTTAAATTTACGGACGTCTGCTAAAACAGATGTGAATTTAATTAAATAAATAAAAAAAGGTCTTCAAAAAGACCTTTTTATGTATCATTTGTTACGAAAAATTTATCCTAAGTAAGGTTTTAAGGCTTTACTTCTGGAAGTATGTCTAAGCCTTCTAATAGCTTTTTCTTTAATTTGACGTACTCTTTCTCTAGTTAAGTTAAATTTCTCACCAATCTCTTCAAGTGTCATTGAGTGCTCACCATTTAATCCAAAGTAAAGGGTAATGACGTCAGCCTCTCTTTGAGTTAAAGTAGATAAAGCCCTTTGTACCTCTCTTCTTAATGAATCATTCATCAATTCATCGTCAGGAGATTCTTCACCGTCATTTTCCAATACGTCCAAAAGGCTATTTTCTTCCCCTTGTACAAATGGCGCATCCATGGATACGTGACGACCAGAAATTTTCATGGTATCGACTACCTCATTTGAAGTAACCTCTAATACCTCTGCTAGCTCATCCGGAGATGGCTCTCTTTCAAACTTTTGCTCCAAGGTAGAGAAGGTTTTAGATATCTTATTTAAAGATCCTACTCTGTTCAATGGAAGACGTACAATACGTGATTGTTCCGCCAATGCTTGCAATATGGATTGTCTGATCCACCATACTGCATAAGAAATGAATTTAAAACCACGTGTTTCGTCAAATCTTTGTGCTGCTTTGATCAAACCTAAGTTTCCTTCATTAATCAAGTCTCCTAAGGATAAACCTTGATTCTGATATTGTTTGGCCACAGACACTACGAAACGCAAATTAGCTTTTGTCAATTTTTCAAGTGCAAGTTGGTCACCTTGTTTGATCCTAACGGCTAAATCTACTTCTTCGTCCGGAGTCAACAAATCTACTTTCCCTATTTCTTGTAAGTATTTATCGAGGGATTGACTCTCCCGATTGGTGATTTGCTTGCTAATCTTGAGCTGTCTCATTAATTAATATATGGTTTAAATTTAAACGAACTCTTAACATAGAGAAGGAACCAAACAGTTCCTTCCTTATATCAAAAATGTGAATATTTCTCTAAAAATGAAATTATTTCTCTTCTTTTTCTGGTTTAGGCAATAATACCTTCCTTGATAACCTCAATTTTCCGGTCTTTTTATCGATATCGATCAACTTCACTTTCACTTCCTCTCCTATCTCCAATATACCTTCTAAATTATCAATTTTCTCATGCTTGATTTCAGAAATGTGCAATAATCCATCTTTGCCCGGCATAATTTCAACGAATGCACCATAAGGCTGTATCGCTTTAACGATTCCATCATAAACTTCACCTACTTCCGGTTTAGCCACGATGCCTTTGATCCATTTCACTGCCTGATCCAAAGAATCTTTGTTTACAGCAAAAACATTGATTTTTCCACCTTTTTCAGTTTCTTCAATTACCACAGTAGCACCCGTAGTTTTTTGGATTTCCTGAACTACTTTTCCTCCAGGGCCAATTACCGCACCGATCATTTCCCTATCGATTTCGATATTAACCACTCTAGGAGCGTTAGGTTTATAATCTTCTCTTGGAGCAGCAATAGTCTTTAACATTTCATTTCTGATATGGTCACGACCTGCTTTAGCCTGGTTCAATGCTTCCATCATTAATTCAGAAGAAAGACCATCCACTTTGATGTCCATTTGACAAGCGGTAATCCCTTTTTCAGTACCCGTTACTTTAAAGTCCATATCACCAATATGGTCTTCATCCCCTAAAATATCGGAAAGAATAGCATATTTACCTGTTTCTGCATCCGAGATTAATCCCATTGCAATACCTGAAACTGGAGCTTTAATTGGAATACCTGCATCCATCAAGGCTAATGAACCTGCACAAACAGTAGCCATGGATGATGAACCATTTGATTCCAAAATATCGGAAACAACACGTATTGTGTAAGGCAATTCATCAGGAGTTGGCAAAATTTGCTTTAATGCTCTTAAAGCTAAGTTACCATGCCCTACTTCTCTTCTACCTGGACCTCTGTTAGGTCTAGCTTCACCAGTAGAGAATGCTGGGAAGTTATAATGTAATATAAATTTATTGTAACCAGAATGAACAGCGCCATCTACCATTTGCTCATCTAACTTAGTACCTAAAGTAACGGTAGTCAGTGATTGAGTTTCTCCTCTTGTAAATACTGCTGAACCATGTGCAGAAGGCAAATAATCTACTTCACTCCAAATTGGTCTGATTTCATCTAATTTTCTGCCGTCTAATCTATTTCTAGTCTCCAGCGTGGCATTTCTTACCGCTTTCTTTTGAGTAGCACTCAAGTAGTTTTTGGCTAAAGAAATACTAATTTCAGTATCTTCTGGTAAAGAATCGATATAACTGTCCTTTATTTCAGAAAACAACCTAGCACGCTCTGCCTTGTCAGCTAAACCTTTTGCAGCTATATCATAAAATTGTTGGTAAAACTTATCGTTGATTTCTTTCTCCAATTCAGCATCTGGCTCTTCTTTGTGATTATATTCACGCTTTTCAGTTTTTCCAGCCTCTTTTGCTAAATCTAATTGAGCTTGGCATTGAATTTTAATGGATTCGTGGGCAAAATTAATGGCTTCTACCATTTCTGCTTCCGAAATTTCTTTCATTTCACCTTCTACCATCATGATATTATCCATGGTGGCGGCAACAATCATGTCTATATCAGACTCAGCTAATTGCTTTGAAGTAGGGTTGATCATCATTTTTCCATCGATTCGTCCAACTCTAACTTCAGAGATAGGGCCAGCAAATGGAATATCGGATGCGGTTAAGGCCGCAGATGCTGCTAAGGCAGCTAAAGCATCTGGTAAATCATCTTCATCTAATGAAAATAACTGAATCATTACTTGTGTTTCAGCATGATAATCAGATGGGAATAATGGACGTAAAGCTCTGTCCACTAAGCGGGAAGTCAATACTTCATAATCAGAAAGTTTCCCTTCTCTTTTCAAAAACCCACCAGGTATTTTGCCTGATGAAGCAAATTTTTCTTGGTAATCTACTGACATGGGAAGGAAATCAACTCCTTCTCTTGCTTCCTTATTGGAAACGACTGTGGCTAATAAGATGGTATTACCCATTCTTACTTCTACAGCTCCGTCTGCTTGTTTTGCTAATTTGCCTGTTTCTATACTAATTTCCCTGCCATCAGGTAGGTTGAATGTTTTTTTAATCGCTTTTGGTATAGCCATAAATAATTTTTTTACTGTTTTCTCGTCTTGTTGTTAATTTTCCGCATTTGCTATACACGTCCTATATAAGATGTGGTATTCGTAATGAGGTGATAATAATGGAAAAAGGGAACCCATAAGATTCCCTTTTTATAAATGAAATGTAATTATTTTCTTAAACCTAATTCAGCAATAATTGCTCTATATCGTTCAATATCGTTTTTGTAAAGATAGTCCAACAATCTTCTTCTTTTACCTACTAATTTCAAAAGACCGGTTCTTGATGAGTGATCTTTTTTGTTTACTTTTAAATGCTGCGTCAAATGACCGATTCGGTAAGTAAAAAGCGCAATTTGAGATTCTGCCGAACCTGTATCATTTTCTGCTTTTGACCGACCATGATTTTTGAACAGCTCTTTTTTCTTTTCTGTGTCTAAATACATAGTTAGCGTTTATTAAATTATTTTAAAACAGCCGCAAATATACGCATATTTTTTTGTGAACAAAAAACCTATTTATTTTTCCTTTTTAAATAACTTGAAAAATGAGGCGATTTTGACAGCATAGTAATCTGTTTCAAATAATCGGGAATCATTTCGTGCTTGTCTTAAAAAGAATAAGCCAAAAGGAAGTAAAATAAAATTGGAAGCCCAAACAGCCAAAAAATTATTAATATCCCCTGCCCTACCTAATTTTATTCCTGTAGTATTGATTACATAGGAAATAATGAAAAATAATATAGAAACTATAACAGGAAAACCTAATCCACCTTTTTTAATAATAGCCCCCAAAGGTGCGCCAATAAGGAACATGACAATGCAGGCTACGGCTTGTGATAGTTTCGAATTGGCCTCAATGCCATAAACATTGCTCTCGAATTCTCTTCTTTCAATTCTGGTATTTTCTCCTTTCAACCTATTTTTGGCAAACCTCGGTTTATCCACAATATTATTGTTACCTCTATTTCTATTCATATAGACACTGTCCGCTCTAGCTATTATGGCCGAATCGTAGGTAGTGATTTTTTCAATTTCAGTTGGTTGCTTTTGTTCCTGAATTTTTAAGCCACCTTTAGCCTTCTTTTCTGAAAGGCTTTTATTAGCATTTTTTATGGGTATAGCATCCGAACTTGTTAATTGCTCCTCTTCTTGATCAGTTGAATCGGAATTGACTGATGCGGTATCCTCTTTCATTTTTTCCCACATTTCAACAGTGCGAGGCTTGATTTCTTCCACATCTTGCAAATGCATATTGAAAAATCTAGGAGTATATCTGTAAATGGTTCTTTTTGACTTGATGATATCATTTTTCATTGAATCCACATCATTCCTTAATTCTCTTTCGTTTTTCATCAAACGATTGGATGAGAACAATTCTTTATCAGTTCTTTCCATTTCAAATGAAGCCAAGCTAAATACCACTTTATTATGCTGGAAAATATTTCGGACATAATTAGCTGGCTTATTAGGTTTATTTGCTTCATCTTCTGTGTAACTTTTGCCGTCAAAGAGCTCCATTACAAGATATTTGTCACCTAAAATGGTGTACATCAGAGCTGAATCTGCTAGAATTATTTCGGTATTCCCCTTTTTATCGGAATGATTATATATGATAAGGTCGCCTAGGGATTTATCATCTTCATACTTTTTGTTTGCTTTAATACTATAGCCCGGGATTCCGCCATAAAATGCTCCTTCTTTTATATCAATAGATGGTTTCTTTTGTTTGATATCATAAAGTAAACTATATGCCTCTAAATTTGCTTTAGGCACAATAAAATTATTGGAAGAATATACCAACGCACTTAAACAGACTACAAATACAAATAGTGGCCGTAGTACCCGAACCAAAGAAATACCAGCACTTTTAATAGCAGTAAGCTCAAAATGCTCTCCCAAATTACCAAATGTCATGAGCGAAGAAAGCAATACTGCCAGTGGGAATGCAATGGGTGTCATATTAATACTGAAATAGGCAATTAACTCGGCAAATACATTAAAGCCTAAGTCCTTCCCCACAAAGTCATCAAAATATTTGAGCATATATTGGGTCAATAATATGAAAACCACTACAAAAAAGGTGATTAAGAAGGGCCCAATAAATGACCTAAGTATTAATTTATCTATTTTCTTCATTCAAAAAATTATGAATTTCAATGTTTAAACGACAATAATTTAAATTCGAAATGCAAATAAACAAGAATTATGCTAAAGTTTTAAATTTAAATAAAACCTATTAAGTGATTAATCTGAAATTCTACTTAATCAATTGATAATCAACAATAAAATTAGGTTTTCTAGCGGAAATAAATTATTAACTGCATTAAGCATAAGCAAAATCCAAATGACGATAACATCCAATTAAAAATTTAGCCCGAATACTATCATGACCCGATGCATGGAGTGTTTGATTTTTTCTGAATTCATATCATCTTGGCCTTGTTGATTGGAAGGCCATTCCCTTACAGTTGAGGTTTCTTGATACCTATACATGATTTGAAAGACAGAAGACAATCTTTTAAACAACATGAATTCTTGCTCAATTCCACCTCCCAATAAGATGCCGGGTTTTCCATAATCATAATCCACTGTGCCTGGAATATTAAAAGCCAAACCTGATTGAAAGAACATTTTAGCATGGTTTTCATCTGGAATAGGATTATAGGCAATGTGGGCATAAGCAGGAATCAGATTAAAATAATTTTCATCTTCATAATTGACTCCTAACCCCAAATCAATTTTTTTCCAGTTTACGTATGTCAAAAATTGCAAACCCAAATTCAATGATAAGTCATCAGTCCTTTTTCCGGCTGATAGCCCAACAGAAATCCTTTTATGCAATGATATTTGATCACTTACATCAATTAATGAATCAGGTCGATTTTGCTGGGCATTACTGTCAAAACAAAACAGGAATCCTGCCAAAAAGAGGAATATGTATTGAACTTTACTGCTCAGCATTTGGCTCTTCAATTAAGATACTGCTAATCAACTTTATATCTTCTAAATTTGAATAATCATATTGATGCAAACCCTGCTCACTAATCATCATCAATACATTTCCCAATGGGATAACATCGATAGGATTGATATTTCGATACTGCTTGATAAGATTGTTTGAAATTTGATTAATATTCTCCGCATTGTAAATTTTCAATCCGGCTTGTCCGTCACAAATGAATAATGCATTGCCGTCAATTCCCAAACCATGTGGATTATACATCGGATACTCTTTTACGAGCGTAGGGGTCTGTAAATCAGAAATATCAACTACCTCCAATTGATTAGAAAAACCTTGACACTGAGTACTCGATCTTAATGTTACATAAGCATAATCACCTTGCACCACAACTGGGTCGCAACTATTGATATGTTGATATTTACTAATCAATTGAGGGTTGGAAGGTTCCTCATTGTCATAAATATACATTCCATCATTGGCTCCTATAAATAACTTATCTCCATAAGGAAACAGGGTTTCAATTCCCCACCCCACTCTAATTTTACTGTGAAGAGCCGGCATTTCAACATTTGAGATATTGGCAAGAATTATATTATCATTATCTATACCATATAGAAATTCATCATATATAGTAAATGTGGCCATAGAGCCTCCCGTGCCTACACCCGTTCCCGTTCCATTTCCGGAAACACGAGCTTCTGACATACTTGAAAATGCATACATTCCATCAATCACCATGCCGTCATGACCATAGGCATTTTTACAGTCAAGTTCTCTTATAGTTCTTTCCTCTACAAACTCCCAATCTACCACTACCTGTCTTTCATTTTGATAAAAAGAAGAAGAGTAGTAACTATAGTTCATAAAAACTTCTTCTAGTCTGTCAATTTCTTTTATGTCATTTGGATTACTAATGTCGAAGCTCAATAAATCCATGTAGCTATTGGCATATAACACATGGTCTTTTGCCGCTAAACTAAAATTACCCAGAATATTGATAAATGCTATTTTCTGAGGATTGGCCGGATCTCGGTTATCAATTACATGAATTCCTTTATCCACTTCATTAAGATATAAATATCCGTCTTTGAAGTAAATTTTACCAAGATTATTGATAGGTCTTGGCTCTTTAATTTCAACAGATTCACGAATAACTTCTACTGTTTCAAATATAGGCTGATATAAGTAATAAACACTTTCCTGCTCACATTGATCTTCGCAGCTACTTAAAAATGTGATGCCCAAGAATGCTAGAAAATAAAATAACGGTAGTTTGATAGTTTTTTTCATGTCTATAATATTTAGAAATCCCTAATTCATAGACACTACTTTTCCTTCAACGGTTGGATTAATAGATGATAAAATTAATTTGAACCCAGTATGACTTCTTTAATGAAAACCCAGCTACTATCTCTCACCCCAAGCCAATCTTTGGAACGCAAATCAGAGGCAATAACATGATTGCCAGTATTGGGGAATGCAATGGCCTTTTTATGTTCAGAAGGTAAGTGTTCAAACATCTCTTTCATAGCAGATACTGAAACTACCTCATCCTGATTATCTTCATCTTTATAGTAATAAGCCATAAAAACAGGACAATTTACTTTTTCAAAGGTTTCTGCTTTCATACTCTCATGGATCATACTAAAAAGTGAGAAATATGCATCTAAATGGTAATATTCTGACCAATAGGCCGCCACGGAATCCGGCCTGATTTCTTGGTTCACTTCACCTCCCATTACCCATTTGGTGAATGTAGTACCCCAGGGGCCCAAGACCAATTTTTCATCTGACGAATTTTTTAATGAAATATAGGGCGAATACAAAATTAATGCTTCCACTTCATCTGGAAATTGAGCCGCAAGCCATATTGCTTGGGCAGCGCCAGTTGATGTTCCTATTAAAATAATTTTTTCGCCTAGAATCCGACCAATGGATAATGCTTCCATGGCAGACATCATATAAGATTCGGCAGTGATCCCCTTAAATGAGTTCTCAGATGATAGTCCGTGACCTATTTGACGAGCTAAATAAAGATTTGCTTTTAAACTGTCCGCTAGGTTTTTGTGCACTGGGTAGCCTTCCTGATGACTTGCCCCAAATCCGTGAAGGTAAACCACAGAATATTCAGTTGGATTAAGTTTGTCATCAAACCAGATTACTTGTGCTTGATTATTAGGTTTTATATTTGGTTTATTTTGCTCTCTTTCATTGACCCAGCTTTCCAAGGTGATAATATCTGCAGGAATTTCAGGCAAATCTTGCGCGAATTGAGGTCTCTCCAGTTTTGGCCCTAAGAAATAAATCACAGCTATAGCATTAAGCAGTATGATCAAGCCAATAAAAATCCTTTTGAATACCTTCATACGAATTTACCTATTTATCTTTAAAATAATGTCCTAATATAAACGCTCCACCGGCTAGTGCGATGTCCTTTAATAAGGAGCTAGCAGCTAGTTGATCCCCTTCAAAAGCCATGGGAGCATGCACGAATATAGCAAAGGTTAAAAGCATAATGGCTAAAAGATTGGATATTAATTGAATTTGCTTCTTGATCAATATACTGATACCTGCTGCAATCAAAGCCGCTCCTGTTAAATATACCCAAAAAGTTTGACCGGGAATAAAAGAGGGTACCACATTTTGTAAAGACCTTGTGTTTACAAAATGAAATACCCCAAAAATTACCATAGGAATGGCAAAAAGAAATCTTCCAATATTTGCTATTAGGTTCATCTTAATAGAATTTGATTAAAACAACCCAATATAAAAAATATTATCCTCTTATTTTATCTAATGCTTTATTAACTGCAGCTGCATCTTCTTCAGACAAAACCATTTCCTCATTATGAAAGCCCGATAGTTCTGGTTCAATATCCTTTAATAGCTTTTGACCGGCAGTGGTGATGACCACATCCACTTGTCTTCTATCGTACATGCAAGTAGAACGCTCTGCCCAGCCTTTTTCTACTAATTTATCAACCAAACGAGATGCGTTGGACATCTTATCAAGCATTCTTTCTTGTATAGATGAAACAGTAAGTGGCTCAGGGAATTTCCCTCTTAATATTCTTAAAACATTATATTGAGGAGAAGTTAATTTATGTTTTTTGAATATTTTGTGTTGAACAGAGCCAATCCAATTGGCTGTGTAGATCACGTTTAAAATGGCTTTTTGTCTTTCGTTTTCAAATTTCGACTGCTTAATTTCTTCTTCTAACTTCATTTTAATTTTAATTTAAATCCTTATTTGCATTAACTAAATATTACTATTATGTGTATTGTTAATACATTAAACACGAATGTATGCTTTTTGTTTCCATGTTTGAACATTTAATCGACCAACTATCAAATATTTTTGATAAATGGGTATATATAATTAAGGATTTGGGTTTGTAGCCAATAAGTTAGCAAGCAAACGATAAGCACCCGGAACACCTGCTGGAAGCTCTCGGAAAAAACTTAAACCGGTATATACAAATTTTCCTTTTCCGTATTCAGCTATCAATAAAGCTCCTTTTTTAGGTGTTTCATTTGGATCATTACCCACTAAGATAGGTGTATAAGCTTTATCCCACTGGTCAGGAAAATAAAGACCTCTTTCCTGTACCCATCCATTAAAATCATCTTCAGAAATTTTATTGGGATAATTTAAAGTAGGATGATCGGGATTAATAAATTCCATAGGAGATTCTTCCACAGTAATCCTATCTCTGGATAAGTTTAAAGGATATGGCCAAAAATCGGTGTCAGGTAAACTATAGGTCGTATTATACTGAACCATATAAACACCTCCTGAATTCATATACTCATTCATTTTTTTGTAATGAATTTGCAAGCCAGCATTTACATTATATGCCCTGATTCCCGCTATTACAGCATCATATTGCTTTAATTCATCAATTGATATGTTCTCTATATCAATAAAATCAACTTCATAACCCATAGCTTTTAAGGCTTCATCCACAGCATCGCCAGCACCTTCTATGTATCCAATTTTTTCACCTTTAATTTTTACATCCGCCAATACCAATTGCTGTTGGGCTTTTCGTAAAATAACTTGATTGGGAATATGGTCATATTGAATTTCCTGTACTTTATGTGCCGAATACATGACTCGATTCATCCTTACAGAAGCAATCAAATCAAATTTACCACTCTCTTCACCTGAGGCTATTTTAATCTTAAATTCCTTTGTACTTGATTTCGGAAGATTTTCGAATACTAGATTATTTTCCAGTTCAATGACTTCCCAACCTTCAGGTAATTTTAAGTTAAGATCACCCGTCACATTATCTTTTAGTGCTTTTACCTTAACAGTTAACTCTTTTTCTTGGTTATTTGAAGTAAAAATAGATACCTCTTCTCCAAATTCCACTGATACTGAAGGTAAAATATATAATGGCTGAATAATCTCTCCATTAATACGATCAGATGTTTTATATTTTAAAGGGCTTCTAAAACTAAAATCATTACCATTGATCTTGAGATTTATTTGGGCTTCAATTGCAGGAGGATTCTCCGCTTTTCCGATTAGCTGCTGATTTTCAACTTCATAAAGTCCATTTGCTGATGATTTATTTAACCAGTATGGATTTGAAAAAGGAAATTCATCAGGAATGTTTAAAGCAAAGCCTTCTAGTTTTACCTGATTATTTTTCAAATCCCCTGAAATAGGTATATTTTTTTCCAACTCTATAATTTTGGCGGACAATAACTCTATTGTAGCATCTGATCGGTTTACCAACTCTAAATTCACATTAATTTGGTCTCCTGGTGCAGCATAAGGATTGTCATGAAAAAGTAAATGGTAGAAGCCTGCGCAATTAAGAATTAACTCATTAATAGCATCTAATTTATCCCTTTTAACTGCTGAATCCTCAAGTTTTTCAATTAAATCTTTTATCTCAAATAATTGATTAATGGATTTCTCAGGTGCGGTGGCTTGAAATTCATTGAGTAATTGAGCAATGGCTTTTTGAATAGCCTTACCATTTTTAAATTCACTCCAAGAATGATCTATGCCCGAAAATATAGCCTTTTCATTTTCAGGTCCGTTCCAATATTCAAAATATTCTATTTCATCTCCCCTATTACCAGCGGTACCAAAAGCCTGTGATTTATGCCGGCTTCTACTTAATGCGGCCATTTCTGTATAAGAAATTCCCAAGAGCGGAGAATAGCCACCAGCATTCTCGGTTACGTATTTTGATCTATCAAAGTCCTCATTCCTTCTAAAAAACCATGAAGAAGTGTTCCAATAGATTTTTTTAGGTTGCCATGTATTAGTATATTCCAACTGCTCTGGAAAAGCATTTTTGTCTCCTGCCAATTTAAAAGCTTCATCCGCCAATATAGCAGAGGCAGTATGATGTCCGTGCGTTATGCCAGGAGTTTGATTAAATCGGGTAACAATAATATCTGGTTGAAAATTGCGGATAGTCCATACCACATCTGATAAAACTTCTTCCTTGCCCCATTTATTAAAAGTCTCATCCGGATTTTTAGAATAACCAAAGTCATTGGCACGGGTAAAAAACTGTTCTCCACCATCGATTTTTCTGGCGGCCAATAATTCCTGAGTACGAATTAAGCCCAATCCTTCTCTTAATTCAGGCCCGATAACATTTTGTCCGCCATCTCCCCTGGTGAGCGATAGATAAGCAGCTTCGAATTTTTTACCATTTTCTACATAGGCAATAAATCGGGTGTTTTCATCATCTGGGTGAGCGGCCACATACAGAACCCTGGTGGTATGCTGTAATTTTTGCATCTGATGCAAAATCTCTGAAGCAGGTACGGGTTCCTTTAATTGTGCTTTTGAGGAGGCTAAAAAAGAAGTCAGTAGAAAAATTGATAAAATAAATCTCATTTAATTAATTTTTAAAGCGATTTAATTAAAAAAGTAGTGAAGACCAAATCATTGTAGTTCAACGGCTTTTTTCTGATTTGAATGCTGCCCTGACAATCGCAAGTAAAGGCAGTAACCAAACTAAGTCATTCATTAGTAAATGAAAAATAAATTTTTTGGTGAATTCTGATTCCATGATCAATAAATAAACCGCAAAACCTCCCAATAATTTGGCAAGAAAAGAAAATAAAATAAACCATTTAAATTTTAGAGGCTTAAGAAAACCCATAAATAGCATAATGGCAACTACCAAAATACCGATAGCTTGATAAAAAACCCATTGGTTTTCAGTTTGTATGCCTTCTGTCATCCATTTAATATAACTATTGGGGCTCCAAAAAAGGAATACAGACCATGCTACATTATACACTGAGGCAATCAATAAGACTCCTCGCATCCAAGCTTGTATCATTACTTTATGAGTTTATAAATATCAAAAATATAAGAATTAAGAATTAAAGCCTAATCCTATTTTGTCATATTCCTCAATCATCGCCAAGAGATGTGTCATTACAGCGCTAAACAGCTAAAAATTCTATTTGTGAGGAACTGTCTGCAGGCAGGCACAAATCGGTAGCATCAGTACCAACTTGACAAAGTAGGGCTAAAAGAATTAGAAAAAGGAATGACTTTTATGAAAAATGAAACAGACATGATGTAAAATAGTTAGTAATTTTGTCATCCTTAAAAAGATTATAGAATTTTAGCATGCAAAATATCAATATACTTTTAGAAACTGCTTCATCCTACTGCCAAAAGGGAGATTTCAAACAAGGGATTCATTTGTACTCTCAATATATCACCCAAAACAATCAAAATCCCGTGGCATTTTATCAAAGAGGGAAAGCTTATTTTAAAATAAAGGATTATCAAGCAGCACAATCAGATATGAGCAAAGCTATAAAATTAAAACCTGAAAGTGCCGAGCTCTATGCTGAAAGAGGTTTGGTATATTATATGGCCAAACAGCAGGATGCCGCCATGCAAGATTTTAATACAGCAGTGGAAATGGAGCCTGAAAACCCTTTTCGATATGCCAGCAGAGCTTTTATTAAAGATCACCTAAATGATTTGGAAGGTGCTAAAAAAGACTATCAAAAAGCATTGGAATTGGATCCTGAAGATGCTATTTCCCATAATAACCTTGGTCTAGTCTTGGGGAAAATGGGAAATCATAAAAAAGCGGAACAGCACTATAAAGATGCCGAAAAAATTGATCCTAAAAATTTTGGGATGAGTAAATCCACTGAAGAAAAGGCTGATGTAACCCCTCAACCCAAGCCTGAACCAGCTCCTCTACCAAATATAAAAAATGATAAAAACAAGCAAGAAAAGCCCACTTTTGGCAATACTTTAAAATCATTGATAACCTCTGCCGATGAAAGAAAAGAATTTTGGGGGTTTGTGAAAGGGAAAATCTTTGGTGGTTAGAAGTAATAAGTTAGAAGATGGAAGTTAGAAGATGGAAGTTAGAAGATGGAAGTTAGAAGATGGAAGTTAGAAGATGGAAGTTAGAAGATGGAAGTTGGAAGTTAGAAGTTGGAAGTTGGAAGTTGGAAGTTTGTCGATCCGTAAATAGTATTGACCGTTTTGGTTGTTTAAAGTCAAGGCACGGCTTTGGCTTTACATTTATTCTAAAAAACGGGTAAAAGTTGCTTATCATAAAAAAAACACTATTTTAAGGATAAAACCACTTTTCCCATGGTTTTACCGGATTGGAAAAGTTTTAAGGCTTTATGCATTTCTTCAAACTTGAATTGATGACCAATATAAGGTGCATCCATTTTCAGGGCTTCCAATTCCTTCAGGATTTGTTTCATCAATTCTTTTCTGTCATATAACCAAATTAAATTAAAGCCTAAAACACCCTTATTGCTCTCTATCATTTTTTGTGGATCTATTTTAGGTCGGGTAAGGTACAGCCATGCCAACCTTGGCCAATTAGGAGAGTTATGAGTATCACCGTATCGGGCTGAACCATAATTGATCACCCTGCCTTGAGGCGCCAACATATCATAACCGATTTTAAATATCTTCCCTCCTATACATTCCATAATTAAATTTAATTCTCGGCCTTTCAAAGCCTGTTCCAAATCCGATTTAAAGCGATTGGAACGAACTATGTATTTTTGATATCCCTCTTTTTTCAAAAGATCAATTTTTGATGCAGAACCAATGCTTCCAATAGTAAAAGCTCCCATTTTTTGTGCCATTCTGTTAGCTAACAAACCCACTCCTCCTGCTGCAGAATGAATCAAAACGGTATCTCCCTTTTTTAAATTTCCTAAATGGAAAAGTCCGTAATAGGCCGTTAAAGCCTGAACCAGAAATGAGGCAACTTCTTCAAAAGTCCAATTTTCAGGTATTTTATTGACATAATCCGAATCTATATTAAGGTGAGAAGTATAGGCTCCAAAGCGTGTTACTCCCATAACCCTATCGCCCATTTGAATATCTTGTACCTGACTGCCAATAGCAATAATTTCTCCTGAATACTCCAAGCCTGGAATAAAACTTCCCTCTGGAGTGGCTCCATACAAGCCCAAAATGGCAAAAACATCGGCAAAATTGAGCCCTATGGCTTTCACTTTAATTTGGACTTCATGTTCTAGGGGTCACCTAGTTTTTCTTCGACTAACTTTAGTCTGTTGATGGAACCTGCTTTGTTGGTGCGATAGGATTTTCTGATAAGCATTTGGAGATATTTTTTTTCAAAAATAGGAAACGATGGGGGAATTTATTTTCATTCTTAGGAAATAAAAGGGAGTATCTCATAAACTGTGTAAGTTCTAAAATAGAGCTTACGAAACAGTTTTATGACCTCGGAAATTTAGGGAGTGATTTTGTAAAAATCGCTACTTAAATTTCGAGGAGCCCGCGGCAGGCG